>DATGEA010000274.1:0-1918 GCA_035310605.1 Nitrospira sp.
GTGTTTTCAGGAATACCATTCGGGGAGAATGAGCCCTACACCTACGGTCAGGCGAAACGGCTGCTGAAGTTGTTGCGAGAGGAGCTTTGCCAGGATACGCGATTGTCCAAGCAGCTGGGTGCCGATGTGACGGCCTCTGGGCGCCCCGCGATCACCGGGCAGGATCAGTCCAGCGTGTGGGACTTTATCCCGATCCGGCACGCTCGTCGTGCGGAGAAACACACACAGTATCCGCACCTCACGTTGGTCATCACGCAGGACCAAGTCGGAGCCTATCTCACGGTTCCAAACGGTATGAACTCTGGGCTTCGAGCACGGCTGCTCGGTTCAAGATTGGGAGCGTTCGAATCGATTGTTCAGAACGTGACGACCGATATGCTTCGATCTCTGAAAAGAGTGCAGGGATGTGTCCCCGAGATCATTGTCCTTCAGCGCCATTTCAGGAGCCGACGCTCTGCCGGGGTCGTCGATTGTCGGTTGAGGTTTGATGCACGGACAACACTTCCAACGCCGAGTCGATACCGAGGGAGCGTGAAGAGGCAGCCGCAGTGGATCAATGCAGCGTATGAGGCGCTCATCCATCGCCAATCGAATCTGGAATTTGAGATCGGCTGCTCCTTCCCGTATGACACGTGTCCCACTGTCGGTGATAAATCGATTGTGCGGGCCATTGCGGATGCGTGGTTGGCCTGTTCGCCGATCGTAAAAAGAGCGACGTGAGATAGGCTGCGGCAAACCAGCCGAATCCGGTGACCGTCTCTCTTCCGGGCATCAATTTCTCAGCTGAAAATACCCGCTATTCAGTTTTCCTCCCCCTAAGGTTGGATTTTCTTCCAGCCAAAGAAGGCGTAACGTTTGCTGCTAATGGAGAACTGCAAGGTGAGACCAAGGCAGAAGATATATCCGCGGTTCAGAGTCCTCACGATCAATTGGTTGGGCATTTCTTGCGTGGTAGCTGTGGCGTCGCTCGCTCTTGCTTTCGGGCTCGCACAGGCTCAGGGGCGCGATACATCGCAACCATCAGCGCATAAGGCTCCACCACAGAAGCCGCTGGACCCGATGAATCGCCCGATGGATGAACTGGGCGTGACGGGCCACGATACAACTCTGTGCAGCGACCGCTGGAGTACGTGCAGCTCGTACGATCGCCAACAGTTTGACCAGAAATATCCCGGTCAGCGCCTGAATGAGCTGCTCCTCTATGGCGAACCGGATTGGCCGGATAATCCGCGAGACGGGCGAGAATGGCAAGAAAAGCGAGACCGGGGTGATTCACTCGACTACCAGGACAGGATAGACAAAGACTAAGGCGCGCCGCTCTTTCCAAAAACTAACTCCCGATGTATCCTGCCTCAACTCCTCAGGTCGAGAATGCCATTCACCACCACACGGAGGATTCTCTCATGCGAAGTCCTGGTGTCCTATGGATCAAGGCAGCAGTGGTCTACTTCATGATGGGAGTGGGTTTAGGCATCTATATGGGTGCATCCGGGGATCACCTCTTGGTTCCTGTTCATGCCCATTTGAATCTTCTGGGGTGGGCGTCATTGGCGCTGGTTGGAGTGATCTACCACCAATTTCCCACTGCTGGTTCTCATCGATTGGCCACCGTCCAATTCTGGCTCCACAATGTCGGGTTGCTCGCGGCCATGTTGTTGTTAATTGGTTTCTTGCGCGGCAATACTGCGCTTGACCCGCTTCTCGGTGTCGCCTCCATCCTGATTGGCGCGTCCGTTGTTCTTTTTGCCATCAATGTGTTTCAGAATGTCAAAGCATCACCCAGCAGTTGAGAGTGTGTTCTGGAGAAGAGAGAACGGTGTCAGGACTCGTTAATTCTCAGTCTAGCGGCGCACAGTCGAGCCGACTAGCGGTCATCTTCGACCTGGACGCGCGATAAAACAAAGGGGTCGGGAGTCTT
>DATGEA010000275.1:0-22303 GCA_035310605.1 Nitrospira sp.
CGTCATTTGCTGCAGCCCCGAATGCATCCGGTGCTCTCCTCGTCCGTCCACATGAAAATCGTCCAGCCCCCAAATCCATTGCATTGATCCCGAGTTGAAGACGAGCGCTCCGCTGGCCGCCTCATACAAGGTCGACGTCGCCATGCGGGATCCGACGGGCGAGCGGGTCAGAACGACCCGGTTCGGCGGAGAGGCCGCATCCTCGCCATCCACTTCATAACCCAACAAACCGGGTAAGGCGTCTCCCTGCTTGAGCCCTGTCCCGTTCATCATCCAATGCGAGGGATTGACCACGATCAGATTGCCGTCGACAGCCTCTTCGCCCTCAAGATACATCCCTCCAAGAAGAGCCGCTTCAGGCTGATTGACAGGAGCCGAGCGCCACCTTGTCGTGGCAAGACGATCGTTGCCTGGGTCCCCATCGAATAGAACGGGGTCCTGCCAGGGCGCCTTGCCCTTATACGCCACGACGATCCGGTCCGGCACGCCCATCGACAGGCTCGGCATCAGGCGAATCTGCCAATAACAGGTATTGGCGGAGAAGAACGCCAGGTGGACACCCCGATCGCGAGCCTGCTCGACGTGGCGGCGCATCCTGTCGCTCCAGTACTCATCGTGACCGACGGAGAGAAAGGCACGATGGGACAACAGCAGCGCAGGATCGCGGTGGACATCAAGATTTGTCGCATAGGTGACGTCCCAGCCCTCCCGCTCCAACCATCGCACCATGTTGTATTCCCACCCTTGAAGAAACCCGCCCGCCCCGACTGTGACCGCATCGATTGGCTCCCGCCCGATGGCATAGGGGCGATCGAAGGACACCATGACCGCCTGGCCTTGCTCACTATTGTAGTCGTAGAGCGACTTACCGCCCCAGTTGTTGTAGGCCTGAAAGGTCGTCACGCTCGACTGAAACAGGAAGTGCGAAGCCCGCGAGTCGTCACGGACAACAAACAATACGTAACTGCTCTCCCCGGTCGGCTCAGCCGTAAGTTTGGCGAGATAGACACCGGACAACCAGTCCGTGGGATCATCTGCCTGGATGGGTATCTGCAGAACGATCGGATCTTCCCAGCGACATTCCACCAACCCCGTCGTCGCATCGAGAAAGGGAGGCGGCTGGCGACGACCCTCGCGTCTCTGTGGTGGCGCCACTTGCCTCGCGCCGGCTCCCCCATACCACCCCATGCGATAGAACGTGACGACGTAGGAAGGCGCCTCGGTATGCACGAAGAGATTGATCGTTCCTCCCCGATTCACGCTCGTCAGGGAAGCATAGCCCTCAATCTCATGGTGTCGAGCCGGCTTTGTGAGCATCCATGATGTCGTCCCGCTTTTCCGATTTTCGAGTTCAATCAGATTGAGCGCCGCTTCCTCTCCGCCGAGCACCACTGTCGGGGCAAGCACCTCGGACAGAGCCACGCACCACCAGACCAGCGGAACCATCAAGAATCGCGAGAGGAATGCACGCGGAAGCATCCGTTGGAGGGACTCGATTGAATCCAGGAAGGGCCTGCTCAACGAGCGTGCCAACACCAGGGCAGATACGCCGTTTTGACTGCGGCTCCACCACGACATCCAGCTCGCTCGGATGTCCTCCGCGCTTTCGGCGAAGCCGATAAAGTGACGGACGCCGTAGAGCATGAGCGCAGCGTTCAGTGCCGCAAACGTGGCCGAGATCCAGCGACCGCTCCAGCCATAGAGCGCAGCGAGGCCCAGACTGCCGAGAATCAGCCCGTATTCCAGAAGCAGATACAGCGCCGGCGTGCTTGTCCTACCGGCGATCTTGGGGGTTCGCTTGAACGGAATTTTTCCCCCGGTGAATGCCTGCTGAAGGGACTTCAGCGCTCCGCCAAGATGGATCGGAATGAGCAATAAATTCAACGCATAGACGCGCAGCAGATCCCGCCCTGGCCGGTACCGGTTCAACGAGAGGTCTCGCGCATAGAGCGCAAAATACGGCAGCGCGGCCAACGGCATCCAGACCGTCATTAATTCCGATGAAAAGGGGATCACGAGCAGCAGCAGCACGCTCAGCGGAGCCATGGCGAGGGATGTCAAGTAGTGGGTCTGCAACAGACCCTGTACCGCCGTCGCGGCGGTCTTCGGGGCCCGGCGCAGGAACGACAGCAGCTTGGGGAAAATAATCAGTCCCCCGTTGGCCCACCGCCCGCGCTGAATGATCAGCGATCCGAAATCACTTGGGGTGGCGCTATAGGCCAGCCGTTCAGGATGGTTGAATAACGACCATCCTTTGGTCACGAGATCCACGGTAGACTCGGTATCCTCAATCACGGTCCGGTCCTGGATGTATCGGCGAATGATCCCGTTTTCGGCCTGTTCTTCGACGCAGATTTCGTCCAAGGCCTTCTTCCGGAGCAGTGCGTTCGCACCGACCCAAAACGTCGCGCCATATTGGGTAAACCCCTGGTGGACCAGATACTGAATATCCGTCGTCGCTCCGGCCGTCCTCTCCAACGCGCCCGGCGCGTTGGGAAACGCGCTGTAGGGGGTTTGCGCCACCGCCATCCGTTCATTCCCCGGTCGTTCCATGAGCCGGACCAGGCGTTCGGCATAATCGGGCAGCAACAGGCTATCCGCATCCAGCGTGATCACATAGGGAGTATTGAGAATCAGCCGGCTGTGCCCGGTTTCATCCGTTTCTTCGAGCGCGGGCTGACCGGAGTCCTCCACCACACCGACCCGTTTCCCCATAAGGCCCAGGTAGCTGTTCAAGTTCATCGCCTTGTTCGGCTCATGGGAGAGATTCCGATACCGCTTCCGCTCAAACACTTCGATCTCAACCTGGAACCGGCCGGAGAGGACCGCGTAGGCGTGTTCGATCTGAGCCGCCAATTTCTCGGTATCGAATTCGGCGAGGCGCTTTTTCCTCTGCGCCCATTGCGCAGCCTGTTCCAGACATTCCTCAGCCGGTTGGTTGAAGATATGCTCGGTAAACCAGACATCGGTATGGGTTCCGGTTGAACAATGTTTGGCCTGGAGGGAGAACCATCCAGATATCTCCCGATAGCAATCTGCCAGAAGCGAGCATTCTCTGATTAAATTCAGCGAACCGGTGCTGCGACGCATGTCAAATTGCCCGCGCGCCTCGGTCAACAGCCGCCGGGGCTCGTCCAACGTGGCCTGAATGGCGGCAGGCAGCGCCCTCGCGGCAAGGAGAGCTGTTTGGTCTTCCGAATTTTTCGGTTGGGGAGGATCGTCCAGGAGCAGTACGAGGCGCTTTTCCGGATATGTTTGCAGCGCCGCAGACCAGAGGGTCTGCTGAATGACGCCGATCTCCTCTTTGTAGGAAGGAACCAGCACGGTAAGGCCTGGTGCCCGGCCTTCTCCGAACGGCGTCTCGGCCTCCACGCGCTGCGCACGATGTCGGCCGACTCGCGTGAGGTACCCCAGGCGGGCCACTTGGTAGCAGATGTTTCCGTAGACAAGGAACCCCGCCAGGACGCCGAACAGAATCGCTTGTCCTGCCGCCGCAGGTCGCCCCTCAACTGCGGCCTTGGACATCACTGTCCAGACTGACCAGGCCAATAAGAGCGCGGCCACGCCTGTCACCGTCAGGGACAGGCGAGTGACCAAGAGCTCGCGTTTGAGTAGTGTTGGTTCCATAAGTTTCAAAGGGTATGGCGCAAAATGCAATCCTAGTGCCATCATCAGGAGGGGAAGCCGCTCGTAAGGTATTGATTCTACAGCCAGCTAATCCTCCGCCTTCCGTGCAAACATCTATCAAATTAGCCAAGCTGCCTCAGCCTGTGGCGAACTGGTCTTTGACAAACTTGCTCGTACCGAAGCAGGGGACTTTTGTTTATGATGTGCATCATGAGGTCCGACGTGCCAGAGTTTGAACCGCCGCTGTTTCTTCGCAACCGCCATCTCATGACGGTCATCCCCAGCCGTTGGTCTCGAGGACGACTCTTAGCCGGCCTACCGGTCGAAACCCGTCTCTTCGCCGCGGCGCGTGACACGCAGCTCCTGGGCTATTGCCACTGGCAGGCGGATCGCCGCTCCGCGGCGACCGTGGTGTTGGTGCACGGACTCGAGGGCTGCAGTGAATCCCACTACATGCACGGGATCGCGTCGAAAGCCTACCGTGCGGGCCTGAATGTCGTTCGCTTGAATCAGCGGACCTGTGGAGGGACAGAACACCTCACACCTACGCTCTATAACAGCGGGCTCAGTGAAGACTACCGGACGATCGTCAAGGAGTTGACGCGCACAGATCACTTGGATCGCATCTGGCTGATCGGCTATTCGATGGGGGGCAATCTTGTGCTCAAAGCTGCGGGCGAACTGGGCCGGAGGGAATCAGCCTTGATCGGCGCGGTCGCCGTCTGTCCGAACATTGATCCGACCCAATGCGTCGCCGCCCTGGAGCAACCCCGCAACTGGATCTATCACCGGCACTTCCTGGTGAGCCTCAAAGCTCGCTTGCGCCGCAAGGCAGCACTCTCTCCCGGAAAATGGAACCTCACAGGCCTCGGCGGCATCGTCCGTCTCAGTGAATTTGACGATCGCTATACCGCCCCCGACGGCGGGTACAAGAACGCGGCCGACTACTACGACCGTGCGGGGTCCCGCCATGTTCTCCATGCGATTACGGTGCCGACGACGATCATCACCGCTCAGGACGATCCGTTCATACCGTTCCCGATGTTTTCCCATCCCGCCATCAAGCGGAATCCCTACATCAGATTGATTGCGCCTTCGCAGGGAGGTCATTGCGGATTTTTTCAGCGACGGCTGGCGAATGAAGACCGCTATTGGGTGGAAAACCGGATTATCGAGATTGTGAGCGATCGGTCGTAACAGGAAGATGCGGCTGCCCCGCCTTGCGAGGCAGCCGGTGGACAGAACCGGTCTAGGCGGCTTGCTTCCTCAACCGGCGCGATTCCGCGGCTGCGGCTTGAGGTGCGCACTTCTGCACCCATGTAACGATCAGCCAGATACTGGCGCTCACGATCCCGATGACGAAGATCCAGTTGTAGATACCTTTCGCCGCCTTGCCGAGGAACGGATCACAGACATATAGCAACACGGCGTAGGCCACGGCCACCATCATGAGCGTCGTGACGGGAAGGATCAGTGCCCGATAGGGCACCAACCACTTCCAATCATCCGGGGGCTCGGCTGCCAACTGGCGGGCGCCGAACCAGGCAATGATCAACGCTCCACCATATCCCATGAATTGGACCAGATCGGAAGCGTGGAGCTTACCGACGGTCGTCTCCCGGAACAGAGGCACATGTCCTAATACTGCGGCGAAGCACACGGCCAGGATTATTGCCACCCCGTACTCCATCACCCATTTTTTTGCCTTCATCATGAACCTCCCTCTGCCCTGCAAGGACGCTCTAACCGAGCCAAGGCAAAGCATAGCATCTCTATCTTTCTGTCAATTAATCAATGAGTTGGGAGACAGGGAGACAGAATGTGAGACGGCAGGAACGGTCTCTCAGGCGATTGATAAATGGTCGCGAACCTCTTGAACGTAGGTTCGAAAAGGGTCCGGCATGGGAAAGGGTACCTGCCCGCGCAATTGAAAAATCGACCAGTTGATGACGTAGGAAGGGAAATAGCGCTCGTCCGGCTTCTGGTTATCCTGATCGGCCTGAGGGCCGCAAACTAAAAGATGCCGAACGAGTTCTCCCCGCCCGAACGCCCGTGTGTTGCGTGGCGGGTGCTCGATTGCCAAGGCGATGGCTTTGTCGGTCGTCAGGCGCGGGACACGGCCCTCTTCCAACAAACCATAATAGAGTCCCTTGCCCGGATGCAGATTGTGGTATTCCAGATCGAGACTCTTGAGCATCGGGTCAGTCCAGGCCAGCTTCTCTGCCTCGCGAAATGACTCCAGCAGCCAGAGCTTCGAGGCCCAGTCCACGCGCCCTACAAGTTTCTCATAGTCCCCGCGAAGGTCCTGCAGCACGGATTGCCATTGTTCGAGCACCCAGTCCGTTTCTTCATCCTGTCCCCGGTAATTTCGTTCTGCCGCTTCGAGAAACTGCTCCTGGATGTCGATCGCCGAAATCGTCTTCCCCGATTGCAGCTGAACCAGCCATTGGCGATCCTGGTCCTGGGAAATTTCCTGCAGGGCTTCGACCGGCTCGCTGATTTCAAGATCCCGGGGAGCCTTTCCTGCTTCAATCAACTGCAAGACCAACCCGGTTGTCCCGAGCTTCAGCGCGGTGGCATATTCCGCCATGTTGGAATCGCCCAACAACAGATGGATCCGGCGGTACTGGTTCGGATCGGCCAGCGGCTCGTCTCTGGTGTTGACGATCGACCGGTTCTGCTGCACCCATTCAAAAAAATCGTTCACGATGTGATCGGCCCGCTGGGAAATCTGAAACGGCAATTGAGGGCCGCTCGGACCGTGGCCCATCGCCGCACGCGGAACGATCAACCGGTCCATCTGAATCCAGGCATCTTGAGGGCTCGCCGCTCCGACACGGCCCGACCCCGTGAAGATCTGTCTGGTCACCAGGAACGTGACGAGCGGAGCAAGCCCCCTGCGCGTGAAGGGGAATCGGCGGGATACCAGATAGTTTTCATGAGAGCCGAAGGTCGCGTCCGTCTCATGATCGACGTTGTTTTTGATCAGTGAGACTTGATCAGCGAGGCCAAGATCCTCGATCGCCTGTTGCAAGACGGTGTCTCCCGCCCGGTCGGTCGCCACTAGATCGGTCAGCGAATGACATTCGGGCGAGGCATACTCGAGGTGCCCCATATCGAGATACATGCGCCCGGCGTTGACGAGGAACCCCCCGTTCCCCGGCGGCTCGTCATGCCCGCGATGATGCAAGTCCAACAGACCCAGCCGCTGGACGTGGAAAAGATGATCGCGGATCTTGTGGGCAAACCAAGTCGGCGAATGATCGGGCCGGTCGTGATGGACCAGGAGACCGTACTCCGTCTCCAGGCCGAAGATGCGATTGAGCATGACGCTACCTGAGAGACACGTTGACGTCTTTGGGGAGCAGTCGCCCGAGTTCCTCGCCCGTCAAGGTCCGGTACTTTGACGAACCGGGCTGGTTTCGGTCCAGGACCGCGCACTCGATCGTCTTTTCCGCCACCGTCTGACGGAGATGCGCGTAGAGGGTTGCCGCATCGGTGGATGCAACCGGCTTCGCACCAGCGTGACCGTCTTCGCTTCCCCCCGCTTCTTCCGCGGCCCGGCGTTGAGCCCGATCGCCCAAGGCCCAGGCACGGAGCGCCGCCCCGATCGCCTGTTCCAATGGCGAGCCGCTCGACGCCTGCCCGCCCAGATAGGCCACCATCTCTTGCTCCACCTGGCGCGTTGCCGCCACCACGGCACAGCTGGTACCTTCCTCGAAAGTTCCGTCGTAGTTCACGGCAAGAAACGAGTCCTTGCCGGCTTTCTGCCCCAACTCGGCCAGCAGGATCTTGACGATGAAGGGCGCCTTGAAGACTTCTTCAAACGCCTGCTTGATCACCGGCGCGATCCCGTACTTCACCATGCGGCTGCCGGTGACGTCGAACGGAGAACGGTTGAATCCTTCCACGTGGGCCATTTCCAACAGACTGAAGCGCAGTTTTTCCAGATCGGCCGGATGGCCCATCCCGCCCAAGGCCAGGCGGTCATAGATCTCATACAGCTTCGGCGTCCCCTTACTCACCGTCAAAAGCACGATTCCATGATCGTAGGCTAATGCCACGACCGGACTGCCCTGTTTAAATTGTTCGTCGAGGTACTGACGGCGGTTACCGACGGCTTCGACCCAGCGATAGGGTTCTTCATACATGGCGCACGACCTTTGCTTCGAACAACGGTTTCAACTGTGCATCCGGCATCGTTCTCACCCCTCCGGCCGTGATGAATTTGATCACGGGATATAGATTCGTCTCGCGATTCACGCCGCCGGTCGCGCTATCGAATTCCGCCGCGCTCGTAAGCAGCCGGAGGGCCTGAATCGTCGACTCTTCTTCGGACATCGCGCTCAACGGCTGTTCGCCCCACGTATTCAGATAGTGCAGGATTCCCCTGATCGTCGGAGAACCGGACCCTGAGACCGCGTATTCCACCCCTTCGAACTCCGCCCCGAGAATGTCGTAGAAATAAATCTTGGCCGACTCCTGCTCAAAATCGTAACCCGCAAAAATCGGGGCGACGGCTCCGGTTCCCGCCAGTGCCGCCGCCACGTTCTCCTTGAGCAGCTTCGACACCGCGCGTAATTTTCCGTCGAAGCTCAATTCTTGAAGCTGGGTCCTCCGATAGTACTTGAAGGAATGTTCCAGGACCCGGACCATCTCGTACGCCGTCGCCGGAACGCCTGCGATCGCCATCACGCTGTGGCGATCGATCTCCAGGACCTTGTCCGTGCGGTCGTACATCACCATATTGCCGGCGGTCGCACGACGATCCCCGGCGACCAGCACCCCGTCACGATACTTGAACGCCAGAATAGTCGTCGCATTCGGAATGTCGATGCCGGATCCGGACGTCGCCGGCCCACCGAATTGATAACCCTGCTCCTTCAGGAGTTGAAAGAAATCCCCTTGCATGCCCATCAATTCACCCTTGGTTCTGAGTTCTCAGTGCTGAGTTATACGTTCTGAGTTATGAGTCAGGTTTCAAAGATGAGCTCATGAGTCATGATCGGTACACTCAGAACTCATCTGCTTACTGCCCCGTCCTCTGTCGGTACCGTTCCGCCTGCTTCGGATCGACTTTCCGCATCCGCTTCATCAGGCTGTCCTTGTCCGGCGATCCAGTCTCGGGCCTGCGAGGTCCGCCGCCTTCTTCCGACGGGGCCGGGGACTTCGGCATCGGATTCACCGGTCCTTCGCGACGTTCAGGCATCATCGTGCTGTACATCATGATCATGAATCCTTTCGTTGTTTCCAGGCGGCCAGAGCCGCGGCGGGCGACGAGGCCGATTCGAAGACCCCGGCGCAGGCCTTCACCTCGTCGGGATTGAAGAGATCGCCCATCTCCAACACCTTGGGCAGCAACCCGCCGGAAAATTGGATCCGTTCCCATTGCATCCCCGTAATCTGATCTGGAAATCGCCGCACGCAGAGGCCGCGAAGCCCTCCCCGCGTATCGCCTGGGCCGAAGGACAATGCCCGCTCGATGTCGGCCTCCGTCGTCATGCGCCAGACCTTCCCCTCCGTCTCCAGACCGCGATAGAGGCCGCGCTCCGCATGGACGTTGTGGTACTCCAGATCCAGGCTCGCGAGCCAGGGATCATCCCAGCCGATTCGCTCTTCCCGGACGAAGGTCTCGAGCAGCCATTGTTTCGTCACCCAATCAAGTTTCCCCACGAGCTGGCTGCGATCCTGTGCGAGCCATCGTAACGTCTCGCCCCATTCGCGCAACACCCAATCGGACTCCGGATCCGAGCCGGCCAATGCCCGCCGAGCCGCTTCGTAGTAGTGCTCCTGAATCTCCACTGCCGAGACCATGCGGCCGTTCTTCTGCCGTACCGTGGCCTTGAGATCGGCGTCTCGGGACAACTGTTTCACGGCCGCCACCGGCTGGTCCAGTTCAAGCGCAGGGGCCGCCCCGCGCTCAATCAAATCGAGCACCAGTTTCGTCGTGCCGACCTTGAGGGCTGTGGCGTACTCGCACATATTGGCGTCGCCGATGATCAGATGCAGCCGGCGATATTTGCTCCGATCGGCATGCGGTTCGTCGCGGGTATTGAGGATCGGCCGGTTGTGCATCGTATCGACGCTCAACTCCGTTTCCATGAAGTCGGCCCGCTGCGACAGCTGATAGGCGCCGGGGACGAAACCGGACTCCTGCGCTTCAATTCCGACCTTCCCGGCGCCGGCAACCACCTGCCGGCTCACGAGAAACGGCAGCAGCCCCGCAACCAGTTGAGGGAAGGGAATCGAACGCGGCACCAGATAATTGTCGTGGCACCCGTAGCTGTGTCCGTGGAAATCCGTGTTGTTCTTGTACAGCTGCACATGGGCACCGCCGAGCCGCTGGTTCCGACGATCCGCCGCGCGTTGCACGATCCGCTCTCCGGCCCGATCATGGGCCAGCAGATCTTTGAGCGTTCGACATTCCGGGGTGGAGTACTCCGGGTGCGTGTGATCGTTATAGAACCGCGCGCCGTTCGGCAGCACCAGATCGCTCTTCATCTCATGAAACGAGAACGGGCGGTGGGCATCGACTTTCGCAAACTCGTCTTCTTCCTTGTCCTGCGCCAGCCCTGACACGCGAAATCCGCGGGCATCTTCGTGCGGATCCTCACCGCCATAATCCCAGCGGCGTTCGAAGGAGGCCGTCAGGTGGGCTCGCACCAGTTCCATGGACTCAACGACCGGATCGACCTCTTCCAGATCGTCGCGCGTAATCCCGTACTCGGTTTCAATACCATACAGTCGCATATTCACTCAGGCAAGGGGCGGGAGGCCGGTGACTAATGGTGAAACTGTTCCACAGAGTTTGTTGCCCTTTGCCGTTTGCCTCGTGCCCCTAGCCGTTTCAAATGATCTGATTGATCAACCGCTCTTCCGTCTGCCGCCCGCGGCGGAACGACGACACCCCAACGACCTGTTCCGGATGGTGGTCGAGCAGCTTCAGCCATTCTTCCGCTGCATCATCGGGGGGCAGCATCTCTCCTTCACGAAATTCTTCCGTCACCGCATCCAGCAGGTCCTGCGCAAGCAGACCCGCCGGTTTGCCGGCCTGAATCGTCCGGTCGATCGCCTTTTCCTTCGCCCGCTGGACGACCGAGGACAGAATCGCTCCGCTCACCAGATCGCCGCGGTAGAGCACCTTATTCTGGCCGCTGCGAAGCCTGATCGAGAGCAGCCGATTGTCATCGGTCCGCTTGAAGATGGCCTCGACGACCTCCTCCGCCAACGAAGCGAGCGCCTTGGGTTTCTCTCCCCCGCGATCAGCCACCGCCGCCTGATCCAGCGGCAGGTCCTCGGTCAGATAGACTTTCAGGATTTCAGCCGATGATTCACGGTTGGGGCGCGCAACCTTGATCTTGCGATCGATGCGGCCCGGCCGGAGCACGGCCGGATCGATCAGATCGGGCCTGTTCGACGCAAGGATGATCACCACGTCTCGCAGGGATTCGATCCCGTCCATTTCGCTGCAGAACATGGGCACCAGCGTGTTGGAAATGTTGAACGATCGCATGGCGCGGCGCGTCCCCAGAATCGACTCCGCCTCGTCGATGAAGATGAACGGCAGCGCCCCTTCTCTTCGGCGGGTTCGCGCCTGCGCAAACAGATCGCGGACCATGCGTTCGGACTCTCCCAGCCACATATTGAGGATCTCCGGCCCTTTGACATGGAGAAACGCCCCGCCTGTGACAGGCGGACGCTGGCTGTCTCCCTCCGGCTTCGACTCACTCACCAGTTTCGACAGGCTGCAGGCAGCGGCCTGCCCGATCAGCGTCTTTCCGCAGCCGGGAGGGCCGTAGAGAAGAAATCCTTTGGGCTGGGAAAACTTGAACTGCTCGAAGGTCCGGGCATGGAGCAACGGGTATTCGATCGCTTTTCTGATCGCGGCGATCGCTTCGCTCTGTCCGCCGATCTGCTCCCAGGTCACCTTCGGCACTTCATCGAGCACGTGTTTGCGGGCGTTGCGCTCTTCGAGCTTCTCGATCGCGATCCGGTAACTCGGATCGATCCGGATTTCGTCGCCGGCCTTCAGCTCGACTCCGGTCAGATCACTGGACCGCTGGAGGATAAGGGATTGCCGTCCCATTTCCTGCTCGAACCGCAACCGGCCGTCCGTCATCGCTTCAGCCAGCTTCAGAATAGGGCCGCTCCGGTCATAGCCCAAAGTCTTGATGACGGCATAGGCTTCATTTACCAGAATTTGCGTCCCGAGCTTGAGGTCGGCCGCCGGCACACGTGGGTCCACGTTGGCATAGTACTCGGCGCCTCCCACCATGATCCGTGCAAGGCCTTCACCGGGGAGATCGAGCAGCGTGCCGATCCGATTCGCGGGAGCCGTCAGCTTGGCGATCACCTCGCTGACTTTCTTGAATTCGATTTCCCGTTGTTGATTGGCCGCCTGCGACAGGATCATCGCATGGCGCAGCTTGTAGAGCAGCTTCTGGCGGGGATCGGTGTCCGGGAAGGACGCGAGACATTCCTCGATCAGTTCGAGGGGGTCGGAGCCGGTATGCGACGAGGTCTCGCCGCTCTTGCTTCTCAGCTCTTCGTCACGGGAGTCAGGGGGGCGGCGGTCGCTCATCGGTGGTCCTCCAATCCGGTCAGATGGAAGATCCTACCATAGTGTTGTTGCGGATTGCCGCCACTCAATTGACCGCTTGAAGGGTCACGGATACCTGCTGGCGCCGATTGCCGCGGAGCACCTCGACGCTCACCTTATCTCCGATTTTGTGATCTTCCATGACGTCCATCAATTCATCGACAGTCGTGACCGGTTTGCCGGCCACGGCCACGATAACATCGCCGAGTTCGACGTGGCCGGTCACGGTTTCGCGCGCCCCCTTCAACCCGGCCCGATCGGCAGCGCCGCCGCGAGAAACCTTGCCGATAATCAGCCCCTTGATGCCCCATCGCCTCGCCATCGCATCCGGGACGAGCGAGACGCCCAGGCCCGGACGAATCAATTTGCCGTGCTTGATCAATTCCGGGACGATCCGGTTGACGGTATCTACCGGCACGGCGAATCCGATTCCGGCAAAGACACCGCTCGGGCTGACGATCTGCGTATTCACGCCGATCAGCCGGCCCGTGCCGTCGAGCAGGGGCCCGCCGGAGTTCCCCGGATTGATCGCCGCATCGGTCTGGATCACGCCTTCGATGGTCCGGTTGGAGAGCGACTTGATCGTGCGTCCCAGCGCGCTCACCACGCCAGTCGTGAGCGTGTGGTCCAAACCGAACGGATTGCCGATCGCCAGGACTTTCTGTCCGACCCGCAGGTCATGGGAGGTCCCCACCGTGACGGGCCACAACGCATCGTCGGACGCTTGGATCTGAAGCACCGCCAAATCGTGATCGGGATCGGCTCCGATGAGCGCCGCCTTGTATTCCGAGCGATCGGCCAGCGTGACCTTGATCGAGCTGGCGCCGTAAATCACATGAAAATTCGTGACGATGTGCCCCTGCTTGTTCCAGACGAATCCCGATCCGGAGCCCTGCGGGACTTCCATGATGTCGAGCGACCAGGGATCGCGCTGGATCGCGGTATTCGAGATGAAGACCACGGACTTCGCAACCTTTTCGAACACGGTCATCGTCGCCCGTTCATCCGCGCCGAGTTCGACAGGAGGAGCCACGGGACGGGGCCTGCCTTCCGGACCATCGTAGGCCTGCCCCAGCGGCTTTCCCCACTCGGCGGCCACAGCACCGGAGCCGGACGAGAACACGCAGACCGCCGCGGCGGCGCACATGAGCCACCGCATGAAGCTCGCCTTCATCAAGCCTACTCCCCGATAATTTGGATGATGAGTTCCCGTGTGCGCATGCGCGTATCGAAATCGACCAGGACGATCTGTTGCCAGGTTCCCAGCAACATCGCTCCGCCGGCGAACGGGATGGTCACCGACGGCCCTTGGAGCTGTCCACGGAGGTGGCTGTGACCGTTGTCTTCACCGGGATTTCTCGTATTGTGCTGCCATCCCGGATCGGCCGGCACGGCCCGGTCCCAGAAGGATTTCGTATCGGCCCTGATACCGGGCTCGTCTTCGATGATCATCATGGAGGCCGTGGTGTGCTTCACGAACACGGTGACGATCCCGGCCGTCAGATTCGCACCGGCCAGCGCATCCTGCACCGTCTTCGTCACATTCTCAATCTGCGTTCCCCCGCGCATGTCGACACGAAACGGAACGGTCTTCACAGGCATGCTCAATGCTCCATCTGCCGGAGGAGGGTTTTTTCCTTCTGCGTCAAACGATGTCCGCGCGCCTCGGCAATGATGCCGTCGAACTCGCCCCCGGCGGCCAGCCGTTTAAGCGCCCGCATCACCTCACGGCTCAGAATGCCTTCTCTTTCCAGCTTCTCCAGATAGGCAAACGCGTCGGCGATCGTCTCTTTGTTCCGGACATAATAATCACGTCCGCGCCGTTGATTACTGTAGGCTTCGAACTGCTCGCAGGCCACCAGAATTTCCGCAAGCTGTTTCGTCCAAGGTTTCACGCCGGTGAGCTTTTCCGGATAGTAATAATAGAGCATCACCCGCTGCATCCAGGGTTCCCACCGCACGCCCATCTGCTTGATCGGCGCACGCACCGCGCGCAGCCTGCGCGCAAGCCGGCGGCCGTAGCCGAGGCGCATTTCCACCTGCTCCTTGGCCCAAGGCGTCATCGCGATGCCGTCGGCTTCGAGATCCTTTCGATAGCGTCCGATAAACGCTTCCGTCTCGCGCCCGTACGCGGTCTCCGGATGGATGGCCCGCCATTCGCGCGGTCTGGTCGGAATCCCGTGCGCTTTGGCCCAGGACCAGATCTTCCCGAACAGTTGCCGGTCGAGACCGGCCCTGCCCAGGTCATGCAGCAGACAGGCGATCTGGTACTGTCGAACCCGGTCGGCGTCATGCCCCAGCGCAGCGGCGACCGCCGCGCACATACGCGCCGTGCGCAACGCATGAGCCCGATCGTAGCCGCGGATGATCCGGCCGGGCTTGAGCGGATGCGGGTAGTCGTACAGGCGCATGAGCCGGGAGACGAGCGTACGAGGCACGACCAATGGCGCGGAGCTGGTGATAGATCGCCTCATGGGTTGGGATACGGGATGCGGCCCCGAAAACGAGGGGAGAATATCGTTCGGTGAAACAGAGTGTCAAGGCGACGTTTGCCGTTCAAGCTCGATCAATCCACCGATCTTTGCTATGCTCGGATTCATGAAACGTCGGAGCTTCCGCTGATCTCATGAAGCCGGTCAGGAAACACGGCCCGGCGGCCGGAGCCATCGTGCTCTTAGCCGCAATAGCCGCCATGCCGGCGACGGTCCCGGCCGCCTCCCCCGTCGACCAGTTGACCGATCTCACGGGAAAGGCCCATGTCATCGTGACCCTGAGGGGCCGCGACAACTTTACAAGCGAGTATCGTTACGATGTCAGCGTGCGAAACCAGACCCCCGATCCGCTGATCGCCGATTCCCTGGTCGTCGTGCTCGATAAGATCACCAACCTGGCCGGCGAAGAACGGGAGCAGCTGAAAAGCGAAACCATCCTGAGTCGTTTCGAAGTGCTCGGGCAGGACGGCCAGACCGACGACGGAAAACCTTTCTTCCGCATACCACCGAACAACGCGCCGGATTTGCCTCCGCAGACCGACAGTCGCCCCGTTTCGGTCCGGATTCGCAACAAGGATTACATCTCCATGTTTACGCCTCTGTTTCGGGTCTACGGGACAAAGCGTCCGCCGCCTGAGCCGAAAACCCCGCCGGGCCGCGTGCAGCCTGGCATACCGCAACATCAGGGCGAGCAACAGATGGATAAGCTGATCCAGCTGCTGCTAAAGAAAGGCGTGATCACTGAAGAAGAATGGCGGAGGGCGACCCAACCTTGACCGCTTCCACCTGCAAAGCCTGTTCAGGCCAATGGCCGCGCGCCGATCACTTCATCGCCGATCTCGGCCTGTCGATGGCCTATCTCCATGACGACCAGTTCTTTTCCGGCTGGACGGTGGTCGTGTTCAAGCGCCACGCCACGGAACTGTTCCATCTGGCCCCGACCGAGCGCATTCAGCTGATGGAGGAAGTGAACCGGACGGCGAAAACCCTGGCGGAGGTCTTTGGCGCAAGAAAGATCAATTACGAACTCCTTGGGAATCAGCTTCCCCACATCCATTGGCACCTGATCCCGCGCCTGCCCGATGACCCGGCTCCGCTGGAACCGGTCTGGCGGGTCCAGCACGACCCGATCCGACCTCCGGCATCCGAGGTACAAGACCGGATCGAGCACATCAGGACTGGACTTGGCAAGATCCGATAGCAGACCTCACACGGTTCGCAGCCCTTTGGAGCCGATCGTCATCAGCCTGAACGGCATCTCCGGGTGCTATTCCGGGTGCTATAATGGTGACCACTGCGCGGACCCGCGTGAGAGGAGGGTCACTGGTTTCGATGCGTCGTCGATGGCTGTTGGTGACCATCCTGTTTGCGGCCCTCGCGCCTCTCCCTGTTGATATGGCTCTCGCACAGGGCTCGGACGAATCGGCCACGGCGTCCCCCGTCGAAAGCCTGCCGCCTCCGGTTGACGCCGTCAGCGCCGAGCATCTGCTTCCCGATCTCACCCCGCGTGAACGCGAAGATCCCGTCATGGTCCTCGGAGAATTGCGCAGCGCGGCCCGCGTCTCTCCGCAGAACGCGAAGGACCGCTTGAAATTGGCCCAAGGCCTCTACCTCATCGGCGATCTCGATGCGGCGATCGAGGAATGCCGCGTCGCCATCAAATTGAAACCGGATGATGCGAAGGCTCATCTGCAACTCGGCGTCATCCTCATGGCAAAACAGGACTGGCGCGCGGCTTCATCCGTCCTGAAGGAGGCCATCCGGCTCGCCCCCGAATTGCCCCACGCCCACTACAGCCTCGGCAGCGTGCAATACTCGTCTGGCAACGTGAAAGCGGCGATCCAATCCTACCGGCAGGCGCTGGAGTTGCAGCCGCACTTTCCCGACGCCCGCTACCGCCTCGCCCTGCTGCTGAAACTCACGAACCGCGATCAGGAGGCGGCTCAGTTCATGGAGGAAGCGGCCGTCGGAGGCCTGCCGCAGGCGCAGTTCTTCCTCGGGAATGCCTACAAGAGCGGACAGGGTGTGGAAAAGAATCTGGCGCGGGCGATCTTCTGGTGGATGAGAGCGGTTGAATTCGGCCATCAATCTGCGGCGGACGCGCTCTCGAAACTCCGGCGACAAGCCCTCTCGTCCGATCAGGCGGACCGACGACGTCGCGAGACGCTCGATGCGTTTCGGGATTACCGCGCCAAGTTGTGGGATGACTTCCCGGACTACAACCGGACGGACGACAACGAGACGTTGGGGACCGCGCTGCTGAAACAGAATCGCGCGGACCATGCGGTCTCCGTCCTGCTCAAAGAATGTTACGCGTTGAGCGACATCGCGCAGGCCGAACTCGCCACACTGTATGAAGCGGGCTGGAACCAACAGCTCCCCCCGTTCGACAAGAACATCCTGGCCTGCTTCGAAACCACGGCAACCGAGGGTTTCTTTCCTGCCAGGAAGATCCTGGCGCGCATCTATAGCAAGGGCCTTGGCGTGGAGCCGGATCTGCAAAAGGCGAAGGTGATCCTCAAAGGCCTGTCGAAGCAGGAGATACAATCCGTGCTCGACGCAGCGGGGGTCCAATAATTCAATGCTCGACCGGCCGAAACTCTGGCGCCTCTTCATCACCTCAATCCCGTTGCAGGCGCCGGCTATCGGCCTGCTTGCCGCGCTGTTCGCTCAGGCCTTGTGGGCCGTCGCTCCGGCCACCTTCACTGCCCTGGAGTGGACGGCCTACGATACCTGGCTTCGGCATCGCGCCCCGATAGCCGTGAGTCCGTTGCTGACGATCGTGGCGCAGGATCCGGCCGGCGAAGAGCGGTTCGGGCCTGTTGTGGACCGTTCCCTCCTCGCACAAATCATCACCGCCGCTCATGAGGCCGGCGCTGCCGCCATCGGGGTCGACCATCGTCTCGATCATGCCAGCCCGGCGCAGCTCGGAGGCGCGGCAAGTGACGCGCTGCTGGTGGAGGCGATCCACAATGCCGGCCCGGTGGTCTTTGTCCATGATCCGGACCAGACGCTCCGATCGGATGCGGCGATCCTGGGACACCTGACGGTGTCCACCAGCCCCGATCACGTCACGCGCGAGATTCCCTTACTGGCGACGGCCGAAGCCCGGACCGTTCCGGCTTTCGGTTCTCTTCTCTATGACCTGTCTCGACAGCAGGCATCGCCGGCGGCGCAGCCGCTTGTCACAGACCGTGCGAAGCCGATGCTCCTCAACGTCGCCGGCAACGGATCGCTGGCCTCGCTCCCGACGATCTCCCTGGCCTCCGTCTGGGATGCGATTCAACATCACGACAACCGGAAGCTCGACGAATGGTTCAAGGGCCAAACGGTCGTGATCCTTCCCAATCCCATCAGCCAAGGCCCCTGGCTCCTGCCGACCGGTCAATCGGTCAGCGGCGTGGTGGCTCACCTTCAGCTGCTCAACAGCCTGCTCACCGACAACCGGATCTGTGCGGTCGGAGCACTCGGACGTTCCGGCATCACCGTCCTGCTCGCCTCGCTCGTAGCCTGGTGCCTGCTGCGCTTGCGCGGATCGACCGGCCTGCTGTTCGCCGGATCCGCCGTCACGATCTACGGTGGCCTGATGATAGCCCTGATGGCAGGGCTTCACCTCCTGCTTCCCTCGGCACTGCCGCTGACCGCCGCGTTCTTCGTCCTGATCGGCGCCGCCTCCTGGACCCATCTGACCGCCGGCCAGCGCCTGATCCTGCTCGAGCGGGACATGCTGCGTCTGCAGAACGATGCCGCCGCAGTCAGAGAAGCGCTTATTCTGCGCGAGAGCCGCGCGGAGGCGTTGCAGGAAGACCTGGAAGCGGCCAAAGCCGCCGTTGCTCAGTCTGCGGGCCGGCAGGAGGAACTGACGAGAACGACCGAATCGTTGCGATCACACATCGCCGAGGCGCAGGCCCAGGAGCAGGCGGCACGACTGCAGCTGGAACGGCTCGAACGGCAGCTGCACGACCTCCGCGCCGCAGGCACGGATTCCCCTACTGTCGGTGACTCCGAACTCGATCAGCTCCGAACCGAATGCCGCCAGCTCGGAATCATCACGCAGGATCCCGCTCTTCTGCGCCTGTTCCGCGACGTGAAAAAAGGCGCCCGGTCGCCGTTGACCGTGCTGCTGCTCGGCGAGCCCGGCACCGGCAAGGAACTCTTTGCACGCGCCGTCCATCGTCTCAGCGCACGATCGGGCAAGACCTTTGTCGCCGTCAACATGGCGGCGATCTCGCCGGAGCTGTTTGAGAGCGAACTCTTCGGTCATACCAAAGGGAGCTTCACCGGCGCGACGGTCGATCGCCGCGGATACTTTGAACTCGCCGGCCAGGGGACCATTTTCCTGGACGAGATCGGCGACCTGCGGCTTGATCACCAAAGCAAGCTGCTGCGGGTCCTGCAAGAAAAGTCCTTTTATCGCGTCGGCGCCACCACTCCCACAACCGTCGATGTCCGGATCGTGGCCGCCACCAATCGCGATCTTCAGCGGGGAGTCTCCGAAGGCTGGTTCCGCGAAGATCTCTATTTCAGGCTGAAAGGCCTGGTTTTCCGGCTTCCGCCCCTGCGGGAACGACCCGGTGATATTCCGATCATCGCTGAAGCTTGCCTCGCGGAGATCGCCCGGCAGATGGGACGTCCCGTTCCGAAACTTTCCAATGACGCCTTGCGGATGTTGAGCGAGTATGACTGGCCCGGCAACGTGCGGGAACTGCGCCATGCGCTCGAACGGGCCTTCACGCTGAGCGACGGGCCGGTGCTTATGAAGAATTCATTCTATTTGGAGGGAGTCCCGACCGGCGAGGTGAAAGGACGAACCACAACTGCCGCGCTGCCGGACTCCGCCGGCGATGCAGCCGTGTTGAATTGCCTGCGCCAGCACGGTTTCGACATGCAGGCCACGGCCAAGACGCTCGCTTGGGACCGCAGCACGGTCACGCAGCGCCTGAAGGGCCTCTGCTTCCAGGCGCTGGTGGAATCCAACGGCGATATAGCCAAAGCGGCGCTGTCTATTGCCGGAGATCCTTCTCACTTGAGAACCGTCGAACTCAAGCTCAAGGACTATTACAGCCACCTGAGTTCTGTCATCGAACCGTTCACGTCCGCGGACGAAGCCCTCCTCAACTGCAGGAGGCGATTCAAGAATCTTCCAGACCGCCACTTCGCTTCAGTCGAAGCGCTCGTTCGGCAACAGTTCCGTCAAAAGACCGCTCCCGCCGCTGCAAAGCCGACGGCCCTTCGACTGGCCGACTAGAGCCGATCCTGCCTTTTGCTCCCTAGTCGGGAGAACTACCCTTCGTCGCTCAGGCCATTGATCCGCCGCGCGAGCTTACCGGTCGGCTCGGCTTTCGGCAGGAGGTGTGTCGGAACAAAGGCCACCCCCGCGATGAGCGTGGGCACCACCGCACTAGCGATGACCGCCGCCACGAGGAAGGAGTATTGTTCCTGAGTCACCAGCCCATGCGCGAGCCCATAGAGGGAGGAGATGGTCCCGAACGTCAAGCCGGTCGACATCAGGAGCGTGTAGTACCAGCGTTCATTGCGATTCTGCCGGAAGGCGCTGATAAAGGGATAGAGGCCGAAAATCTTTGAGGCCACCTTGCCCATGAGTAACGCGAGAAACACCAGCGGGGCCGCCAGCAACGCCGGCAGGGATACGAGCGTCCCGGCGCGAAGAAAGTAGAAAGGCGTGAGGAATCCCACGGTCAACGTGCGCAGCCGTCGGATCCAATGGGTGTCTCTCGCGGCGCTTCCCGCGAGCACCATCCCGGCAAGATAGGCCGGAAGCACCGCTTCACTCCCGGACCATAAGGCCAGCGCGCCTAATCCGAAAAGCGTCAGCATGATCCATTTCGTCCTGATCGCGGCGGTACGATAGGCATAGTGTCTGGTCAGCCAGGCCGTCGTGATCGGCAACAACGCCAGCGCGGCGATACTGCCCGCGAGGAAGACGATGGTCTTGTAGGTAAACGGTGCGAAGAGCAGGCCCAGGGCAATGACCGTTCCCAGATCGTTGATGAAACAGGACCCGAGAATCCCCTTCCCGAACTCCGTCTTATTGAAGCCGGTTTCCAGCATGACCGCATAGACCACCGCCATGGAAGTCGTCGAGAGCGCGATACCGCAGAGCCAACTCGCGTTGGCGTCCCAGCCCAGCAAGTAATAGGCAACGGCGGCGCAGCCGAGAAACGGCGCGAAGAATCCGATCAGGCCGACCACGCTGACCTCGGTCAACTTGGTCTTGATCACGTCGGGGTCCAATTCGGCGCCGGCCAGAAACGTCAGCACTACCGCTCCGGAAGCGGCGAGGAACCGTACCCATTCGGAGTTGGCGGCAAGCACATCGCCAAGGCCGAACCAGCCTGTGGCCGCCGCAGCAGCGACGCCGACACAGATTTCAATCAACGCGATGGAGATTCGCAGAGAGGAGGCGATGAGGGCGGAAACAACTGCGAGGGCAAGCCACAGGGTTGCAGTGATAAAAACTGATTCCATCCAGGAGTCCTCCGTTCCGGCCAGGGGTAACAGACTGCTTCGGACCGGCCGTCGCCACAGCGGCGACAATCCTACGGCTATGGCAGTGACGGAACCGTAGGAGTCATCAGCCTGGCCGAGGCGGTTGTACGGGGGACTCCATCCCCTGTAGATGATCAGAGTATACGACGAAATCGTCAGAAAATGGAGCAGTTTATTGAGAGGTGTGAGCTGTCAGGCGGAAAGCCACCGCCGACTCCGATCACACTGTACGGCCGATCTCCCACCCTTCTCACGTTCAACAGCAAGTGGCGTCGGCGGATGCAGGATCAAACGCATCCTCGCGGACATCCAAGATGAGTTCGTAGGGCGCCATCGGCGAGAAATTCGCGCGCAACGCAATACGCTTCCCGACCATGTTGGCTTGAACACTCCGGTCAATCAACACCGCAAGCCGAAGAAAATCCGTCAATGGAGCGGCAATCCACTGGTCGGTGATTTCCGCCTGGTGCGAGGTTCCCACTTCGAGATTCATGGCCGGCCCGAAGTGCGTGTATTCAGAGAGCCGGGCGTTCACCGGGTTGGAGGCGTACTTCCGGATCTCGGAGGCGAACCTCTTCAAACCCTTCACCGACCCGACAATGCGCCACTCTTTCGCGGCCTTGTCCAGCCCGCAGAAAAACCCCAGCTCGCGCCAGGCCTGGCGCGTCGCTTCCTTCGCTGCTTCGTTCGCCATTCCTTTACTCCTGTTTTCGTTCCTTCAACAATAAACCTCTACCCCGCCATCCCAATGTGACGGCGGGAAAGGCTCCCGATACAATTTCTTTGTCTCTGATTCAGTAGCACTTTCCTCAGAACAGACCAACTTCACTTGGGTTAAAAAAAGACTCCTAATGCCTAATTCATCCGCCACAGTTCGTCATCTACAAGAATGTTCCACTCCTCAGAGCCTGATACACGCAACCAGATCGCCCCTAAGCACTTTAAGATCCATATGCAATGAAGACACGGTAGGTGGCCATTAAGCCACAGGTGAACAGCACATAAGAGGCAATTCCCAGCAGAATAGAAAGAATGTTCAAGACGAAACCAGCCTTCTTAGCTCCTTCGCGGTGAC
>DATGEA010000276.1:0-4429 GCA_035310605.1 Nitrospira sp.
CCGGGATATCGGTTTACTCGGCGATGGTGTTCAGCGTGCTGAGCTATTTTGTCGCAGTGCCGTCCGCTATCAAGGTCTTTAACTGGACGGCGACGATGTACAAGGGGAGCATCTATCTGCTGACGCCGATGCTGTACGCCCTGGGCTTCATCGGCCTGTTCACGATAGGGGGCATGACAGGGCTCTTTCTTGCATCCCTCGGAGTCGATGTACACGTTACCGACTCTTACTTTGTGGTCGCTCATTTCCACTACATCATGGTGGGAGGAATGGTTACGGCCTACATGGGCGGGATTCACTACTGGTGGCCCAAGATCAGTGGACGAATGTACCCGGAAGGATGGGGTCAGATCGCGGCAGGGATCCTGTTCATCGGTTTCAACCTGACGTTCTTTCCGCAATACATCCTTGGTTACCTGGGGATGAACCGTCGATATTGGTCGTATGCGCCGGAATTTCACGTGCTGAATGTGTTGTCCAGCGCGGGGGCGTCCATCCTGGGAATCGGGTACCTGCTGCCGCTGTGCTACTTCGCGTGGTCGATCAAATACGGCGCTCCGGCCGGAGACAATCCGTGGAACGCGGCCGGCCTGGAGTGGACGACGTCCTCTCCGCCGCCGACACACAATTTCGAGAAAACCCCAATCGTTACGCACGACCCTTATAACTACGAAGACCTGCCGAAAGACATTGAGATCGAGCGGGAGGCAACCGTTGTCGGACGCTAGTGATAACACGGCCCTCGTCGCGAGGAAGGAACTGAACCTCCATTCCTTGCACGAACACTACGAGACGCTGGACCAGCAACAGGAGTCGGCGAGCCTCGGCATGTGGGTTTTCCTGGTCACGGAAGTGATGTTCTTCGGCGGCATGATCACGGGGTACACGGCGTATCGTGTTGCGTACCCGGAGGCGTTTCGGGCGGGCAGCGTGTACATGCTGTTTATGGCGGGAACACTGAATACCGCGGTCCTGATTACGGCCAGTTTTTTCGTTGCGCTCGCAGTGCACATGGCGCGAGTGAACAATCGTAAATGGCTGGTGATCTGTTTGAGTATCGCCATGTTCCTGGGAATCGTATTCCTTTCGATCAAGGGTTACGAGTATTGGGATCACTGGGTGGAGCACAAGGTTCCAGGACGGACGTTTCAATGGAGCGGGCCGGACAAGAGGCACGCTGAACTGTTCTTCGTGATGTATTTCTTCCTCACAGGGTTCCACGCGCTACATATGGTGATTGGAGTTTCGCTCCTGGCTGTGATTACGTGGTTTGCCTACCGGGGGCGATACACGCCCGAGTATCACAACCCGGTGGAGAATGCAGCGCTGTACTGGCACTTCGTGGACATTGTGTGGATCTTTCTGTACCCGATGCTGTACCTGATAGGGCACAAGCATATTTGAGGTTGCGATGGAGAGAGTTGTACCCAAAAAGACTTACACCGTGGTCTGGATCACGCTGATGTGCCTGACGGGGCTGACTGCCGGGCTGTCGTTCATCAATCTGCGCGAGTGGAGCACGGTAGTTGCATTCCTGATCGCGGTCGCAAAGGCTCTGCTGGTCGCATTCTTCTTCATGCATCTTCTTTATGAGAAACAGAAGGTCGTCTGGATTTGGGCATCGGTGGGCGTGTTCTGGCTGAGCATTCTCATGGTTCTGACGATTGCGGATTACATGACCCGAGGGTATCTGCGTGTCCCAGGGAAATGAGCGGCAGACGATGCATCCAAAAAGAGAAGGTGTCCCGATGACGAGAAAGGAACCACGAAATGTCCAAAAGTGCGGGAACTATGGCGGCGATATGGGCGCTTCTGTCGGTGTTGGGACTGGTGGTGCTGATTGGTGTGATCCTGGTGATGATGTGGTTTGGAAACAGGATTCAGCACAGCCCGAGGGAAAGCAGGACGCGGTTGAACAAAGGAATGTTTCAAGTCGTATCGGTGGACGCAGTGGCGGGACCGGACGGGATCGCCAAAAATGCTGGTTGAAGTTCCGTCTGTTGGCATTGGTCTTTCTTGGGCTCCTAATCGTTCAAACGCCGGCATACGGGCAATGGAAGCAAGAACCCAGCACCGGCTCACCTCCAGAGCGGCTGCCGGACAGGACGACGCTGGTAGGGCAGAGCGGAATCGGTCCGTTTCTGAAGGCCCGACTTGCGGATAAGGAGAATAACGCAAAGAAGCGCAGGGCTGTCGTAGTGGTGCAAACAGACGGAGTCAAGCTTGTCTCCGCGACGAATGAGACGATTCCGAAACTGGACGAAGCTCACATTCAGTACAAGCTGGACGATGGTCCAGTTCGGAACAGCACCGAGCCGACGTGGACCTTTGACGACCTCAGCCCTGGCGAGCACGAAATCCACGTATCGCTGGCTGGAAATGACAATCGGGTTATCGGGAAGGGAATCACTTTAACCGTGACTGTGCCCTAGACGGCTGCTTTGGAAAAAAACTATTTCAGGGTGTACAGATAAGCTGCGATATCCCGGCTGTCTTTCTCGGTGACACCCATGTTGGGCATTGCGGTGTGCGGCAAGATGTCGTGTGGCCGCTGAATCCAGTGCATCAGGTTCTCCGGGGTATTCGGCAGTTGTCCAGCAACGTAGATGCGATTGGCCATGTGGGTAAGCGGCGGGCCCACAACGCCGCGAGCGCCGGTTATTCCTGGGATTTCGTGACAGCCCTGGCAGCCGTAGTGCCGAATGGCATCGATCCCGGCGTGTGGATCGCCGCCACCTGTTATGCGAGAGGCTTCCTGATATGCAGCGTAGTTACTGTAGCGTTCGCACGCAATACACATGAGCATCGAGGATGCAAGCACAACGATGGCGAACTTACGCATGCGGTCCTCCTCTCACTGAGGATGCCTCCTCCAAACGAGACAGCTTTCCCCGGCGCTCGGATTCGCCAATCCATGCGGCCAACATCGCAAGACCAACGACGATGAAGACGGTTCCCGACGGAATCCACATGATCAAGCCGCCAAGCTGCTGGTCCTGCAACGGCGTAAGGTGCCAAACGGCCGTGCGGCCGTCGTAGATCGGGTACCACACCTGCTGCGTGAAGGTCATGAGCGCGCCGAGAATGCTGGTGTGCAGCGCCGTGGTAAACACGTAAACGAACGCTACGCCATATCCGAGACGCCCGTAACGGCCGTGGATGAGCGTGTACCAGAAGAGCAGCGCAGTGCCGAGGAACATCAGGTGTTGCAGAGCATGAATGGCCTCGCTGTTCAAGGTGCTTTCGTACAACGCAGGAATGTGCCATCCCCAGATAGTTGCGGCGTGGATGATCCAAACTACAAGCGGGTCCGTCAGTGATTTCCAGGTCGCCCTGAATGGGCGGAACTTGCTCCAGGCGCCCAGGGCTGTGCGAGTTCTTTCCGGGAATGCGAACAAGAAAGCAATCAGGGGACGCCCGAGCACGAGCAGCGGCGCGGCGATCACCATCAGCAACTCATGTTGCGACATGTGCACGGAGAACAACTGCTCGCCTAATTTGTGAACAGGCGAGTCAAGCGCGAGCAGGAGCGTCAGCCACCCGGCGCAGAACGACGCTGCTTGCCAAGGCGTAACGGCGGGGGAAGACGAATTCCGGCGGTAGATTCGCCAGAGCCCGACCGAGTAGAGCGTGGCGGAGATCGCCAAAGGAATGACGATGCCGAGTTCCCATGACCAGGCTCCTTGCCAGTTTCCGGGGTTCGGTTCTGCTCCGTCATGCACGAGCGCCCTTCCCACAAGGAGAAGTGTTACTACCGCGAGTTGCGGGAGGGATCGCATAGGTCCTAATCGCAAGGTGTCAATACCCATCGGGGAACAGCAAGCGCGAGGATGACGAGGCTGAAACCCAGGCTCGTCGCAATCCCTAGGCGAGCCATGAAGTAGGCACGATCACGAGTGGAACCTCCATCGTCATTTCCGTGACCGGCAGCGAGCAATTGTTGAAATGCGACGAAAAGACCCGAGAGCGCAACCGCCGCCGTAACGATGGTGATGATGTGCAGGACGTAGAAGTGGCCGGTGGAGCAGGCATGCTGATTCAGCATGTAGCTGAGTCCCTCATCGAAGATCCACGCGATGGGAGCGGCAAGCATTCCGTAATAAAGGAGGAGGGTGTTTGTGGGAAGCGCTTCTGGTTTTTCTCTCTCCACTTGTCCTCCTAAAGGATTCTTGGGGCGATATAGATGACGAACCAGATCGGAATCCAGGTGACTACGACGAAGTACCAGTAATCTGAATTCTCGCTGGTATCCATAAAGCGTCGACCCTCAACGTGACTGGTGAACATCAGCACAGTGAGCACGACGGTGTCGAACCAGTCGGTCACGAGGTGGACGGTGTGCAACCCTAATAGCATCCATGTCGCGGAAGCGTAGGCGTTCGCGTCCCAGGTGCTCATGAGACTGGGGAATTCCCAGACACGAAGGCCG
>DATGEA010000277.1:0-9664 GCA_035310605.1 Nitrospira sp.
AATCCGCCCCCCATCGGTCCACGACGATCTGATGGACGACAGCATATTTCCCCAGTGTGGCTAAGTAAACGGCCGTCTCTGCAATATCGAAGGGACTGATCTTCTCGCTTCTCAGAATGTCCTCCTGGGACGCATCGACCAACTCATCCGCCACTCCGCCCGGGCAAATGGCACTCACCCGGATGTTGAACGGTCTGCCTTCGTCGGCCAATGAGCGTGTCAGCGCCATCACACCATGCTTCGAGGCGCTATAGGTTCCGGTACCGGCCCACGCCTGCAGCCCCGCGACGCTGGACATGTTGATAATGAGTCCCCCGCCCTGTTTCTTCATCTGTTTGAACGCGGCCCTGCAGCACAGAAAGGTTCCCCGGAGATTCACGTTCATGACCGCGTCGAACGCCTCGATCGTCGTTTCAGCCAGCCGGCTCCCGCCGAATATTCCCGCATTGTTGACGACAATGTCGATGCGACCGTACTGCTGAATCGTTCTTTCGAACAACTGATCTACCTGTTGTTCTTGACTCACATCCGTTTGAACGACAAATGCGTCGCCGGCATTCCGGCATATTTGTGCCGCGGTCTGCTCACAGAGCGGCTTTCTTCTGGCCGCGACGACAACCTTGGCACCCTCCTGGCCGAACTGAAGCGCAATGGCCTTGCCGATTCCACTGCTACTGCCGGTGACAATGGCCACCTTGTTCAGCAATCGTTTCATGCGGGACGGACTCTAGACATTGCTTCGGGCTCCCTGTCGAAACACGCAATTTTCTTTGACAAAAACCCCATCCACGATTAGCCTTTCATTCTAGGTACCGGCTCGATGATCCTAGAATTCCATGACGGTCCTGTTCGCTTCGGCAACAAGACTTGAGCGATTGGTGTGCCATGAGTCACCGGCAGCATGAGCGATTCCTGATTGAATTCCCGGCGACCTTCGCCGGCGAATGCGGCGGTCTAGGAATCGTATACAACCTCGGAATGGGCGGTTGCAAGATCGTCACGGATCGTCCTCCCGCAGCTGGTTCCATGCTGGCGCTCGACCTCAAGATTCCGCAACAGACCTCTGCCATTACCATTCGGATGGCAACAGTGCGTTGGACGATGCACTATAAGCTGGGCGTGGAGTTTCTGGGAATGGAAGAATTAGAACGGGAACGGTTCGCGCTATTTTTACAAGGCCTGGAAGCAGCAATCGCCTAGATCGCAAAGGAAGACTCTGACATGGTTACTCGCAAACATCGTCGCTTCTCGATTGCCATGCCCAGCACGCTGGTGCAGCGCGACAAGTTCCGCCACAATGGATCGATCCGTGATCTCTCCGCGAAGGGCTGCCGCGTCGAAAGTCTGATCAGCCCCTTTACCGGCATGCAGGTCACCCTCCTCTTGCATATCCCCGGAGAGGCCGCTCCCATCATGATCGAGAATGCCGCGGTCCGCTGGTGCGGATCACAGGGCATCGGCATCGAATTTCTGATCATTGCGCAGCAGGAACAGGAACGTCTCGGCCGCCTCATCAAGCAGCTCGAGGCGAAGGCTCCGGCCGCCTGAGCACCTTCCGTTCATTGCTTTTCCTCCACGGCCTCCGTATCCTCTTTGTCCATGGATCTCTCCTCCCTGACGCCTGAACAACTCAAGGAATTGGTGCAAGGGTTCGTCGACGATCGTCTCCGTGAATTGATCGGCGACCCGGATCTCGGCCTCCAACTCGGCGAGACGCTCCGTGCAAGGCTTAAGTCATCCCTCACGAACAGTGAACGATTCTCGGGAGAGGAAGTGGCGGAGAAACTCGGCCTTCGGTGGTAACCCAGCATGGCGTGGTATCGTCTGATGTTTCAACCCGGCGTCGTTCAGGACCTTGCAGCCATCGGTGCGCCGATGGCCCAGCGTCTATTCGAAAAAACCAAATGGATCGCCTCAAACGGGGACAACCTGCGTCACGAAAGCATCGCCAGCGATCTGCCAGGCCTGCACAAATACGCTGTCGGCGACTGGCGCATCTTCTACGTGGTTGATCGCGCCGAGCAACTGGTCGACATCCATGCCATCGTGCACAAGAATACACTGCGTCTATGATCGCAGTCCGGTGGGCCAACGTGCATTCGTCAAATCCAGTGGTCGGGCAGGTCGGCGACATGCAGACGGAATTCGCCGCGCGTAACATCGTCGATGTACCGGCGCAACGCGTCTTTCACTACGGGAAATGCGAGTTCGTCCCAGGGAATCTTGACTCGGTCGAACAGCTGGACGTCAAGGCTTTCCAGTCCTGCGCCGAATTGTTTCGAGAGCAGACGTCCCACAAAGGTCATATATACCTGACCGATATGTGGAAGGCTCAAGACCGAATGCAGCCTCGTGATGGCCACTTGCGCTTGAGCTTCTTCTAGGGTTTCCCGGCATGCAGCCCGCTCCGTCCCTTCGCCGATCTCCATGAAACCGGCGGGGAATGTCCAGAGGCCTGTCTTGGGTTCGATGGCCCGGCGACAGAGAAGAATCTGATCCTCCCACTCGGCGATACAGCCTGCGACGATCTTCGGATTGTGATAATGAATAGCCCGGCAGGACTCGCAGACAAACCGGGGCAAGTTATCTCCCGAGGGAATCTTCCTTGAAACCGGCTTGCCGCAATCGCTGCAATAATTCATGGCGGATTACATTAGTTACACTGGTTCTTTGAATGGATAGCACAAAACATCGGTTTTTTGCACCATGCCCGCGCGGTCTCGAAGGGGTGCTCGAAGAGGAACTGCACGGTCTCGGCGTGCCCGCGACCACCAGAACGGACGGCGGCGTCGGTTTTCAGGCCCCCTGGTCCAGCATGTATTGGGTCAACCTCAAGAGCCACATCGCAAGCCGCGTGCTCTGGGAGGTGGGCCACGCCTCCTATCGCTCCGAAGAGGATGTCTATCAAGCTGCTCAAGGGTTGGCCTGGCCCGACTGGTTTATGCCCTCACAGACGATCAAAGTCAAAGTCAGCGCGCGGCGCTGTCCCCTTCCCAGCCTGGATTTTCTCACTCTCCGCATCAAAGATGCCGTCTGCGACAAGTTTATGGCCGTGCGCCACAAGAGGCCGAGCGTCGATACGCAGCGCCCGAACATCCGCCTTGACGCCTTTCTGGATCCGAGCACCGTCACGTTCTATCTCGATACATCCGGAGAACCGCTCTTCAAACGAGGCCACCGCACGGCATCCGTCGAGGCCCCCTTGCGCGAAAATCTCGCGGCAGGATTATTGCGGTTGGCGGGCTGGATGCCAGAAGAAATCCTCATGGATCCGATGTGCGGAAGCGGAACGATTCCGCTCGAAGCCGCGTTGATGGCCCGCCGGATCGCGCCGGGGCTTTCACGTTCCTTCGCATTCGAACGCCTGCTCATCCATGACGCCAAGCGCTGGGGACACCTCCGTGAGGCCGCACGCCTGAAGCAACTGGCGGAAGTGCCGGCAGCGATCTATGCCTCCGACCAGGACCCCGCTGCCGTGAAGATCGCGCAACGAACGTTCCAGGGCGCAGGAGTGGCTGTCGATATCCGTCTCCGACAAAGCGACGTACTGAACCTCGAGCCTCCGGCAGAGCATGGCGTGATGCTGATCAACCCGCCTTACGGTGTCCGGCTCAGTCAGGCGGATGAACTCGAGAGTTTTTACCCCAAGCTCGGAGACTGGCTCAAGCGACGATTCGCCGGATGGCGGGTCTATATTTTTACGGGCGATTCGCGCGTCCCTACGTTGATCGGACTGGCTCCATCCAAACGCATTCCCCTCTTCAACGGCGCTCTGGAATGCCGCCTGTACGAGTTTAAGATCGTAAAGGGATCGATGAAGAGGAAGTCTTCTTCAACCCATGGGACTCTCTAATTAATCATGATAGTCCGGATGAAAATGATCGGATGGTGGCACCTTCTTTTGACTTTTCTCCTCGTCCTTACGCTGCCCGGATGCAGCACCGTCCAAGATTTTTTCGCTCTGCTGGGATCTCCGGCGACAGCCATACCGGCCAGCCACATGCGGGAGTCAGCTCTGGAGCGCGTAACCCCGACAGTTCACCAGGAACTCGATCGCCTGACAGGCGACGCGCACGCCGTATTTGTCGCGGCTCATCTCACTGTTGAAACAGTCCCGGCACGATTTAAACGCCGCCTCGTGCTCGATGCGCTGAAGCAGCCATGGGAAGGCCTGTCGAATTTTGAGCGGCAAGGCTTGCTGATCGCCGAGTTGGCGGAAGGGGGAGCGGAAGACCTGCCGGGTCTCCTCGACATCCTGGAAGCAGGAGTCGACCGAACCTCTGCATTTCATCAGCCGGTTCCCCTTCCAGCCAAGGCCGCGTCCGAGGAACTGCTTGCGTTCATGCTGCAAAGCCTTGAGTCAGCCTCTCTGCACCGGGAAAAAGCCGTGGCGAACCTCACGGAAGAAGAACGCCGCTTCGTCTTTCTCCATGCGAAAAGCCTTGTCGAGCAGTTTATTCCCCAGATCTCCACCCCCTCGGCACAGACCAGCGCCCGCGCGAAGGCGGACGTCCGGTTCGGCGAATTGCTTCAAGAGCAGATCGATTATGCAAATCTCATTGCTGCGGCGCAGGTCCTGGCCCGACTGGCCAATGAGTCCTGGCTGCGCCAACTAGTCGTCGCATTTACTCAACCTGAGGACGCAGCGAAAATTCCCGCCGGCATCACCGGGGACGTCTTGCATGTCGAAGAGACTCCGTACGGTCTGGTCGTCATCGGAGGGACGGGACCCAACACCTATGAGCTGGACAAACGATTCGGTCTCGTCATCGACCTGGGCGGCGACGATCTTTATCGGGGAATGATTGCGGCTTCGGCGGATGCTGAGCACGGCAATGCCGCCGTGATCGATCTGATTGGAAACGACACCTACAACGGCGCGGCCCTCGGGCTCGCCACCGGACGGCTCGGAGTCGGCCTTCTCATCGACCAGTCCGGCGACGACGTCTATCAGCTCGACATGGGGTCCGGCGGAACAGGATTCGGAGGGCTGGGCATTCTGTTCGATGCCAAAGGCAACGATGTCTACATGGGGAGCCGTATGACTCAAGGTGCCGCAATCGGCGGCCTGGGCCTGCTCTTCGACCTGGCCGGCAACGATCGGTACACCAGCCACGGCTTCTCCGTGGGATTCGGCGGCCCTCAGGGGGTGGGCGCCGTCATCGACGTGCAGGGCGACGACCACTATCAATGCGGCAACAAGTATCCCAGTGCGTACAACCAGCAGGATGCGCCCAACGGCAAGCCCGGCGATCCCATGTTCCAGTACGATTGTTTCGGACTGGGCACCGGGTCCGGCAAGCGTATTCTCACCAAGCGAGCGGAATGGCAGGCCTTTAACCTCGCCGGAGGATGGGGCCTGCTGCTCGACGTCGAAGGCCATGACCGCTATCAGAGCGCCAACTTCTCTCAGGGCCATGGCTACTTCTTCGGCGCCGGTGTCCTGCTCGACCTGGACGGCGACGACGAGTACCAGGCAGCCCGCTACGGTCATGGATCGTCCGCACATTATGGAGTGGCTCTGATGAACGACCGTCACGGTGAGGACCGCTACGGCTCAACCGGCCCCTTCTATAACGGCGGGGTTGCCTGGGATCACGGCGTAAGCCTCATGCTCGAAAGCGGCAACGGGAAGGATCAGTACGGCTTTGAGCAATCCACCGGACTCGGTGGAGCAGACTATTCGGGCTGGGGACTCTTCATCGATGAAGGAGGGGCCGACCGGTACAGCGCCAAGTCGGGCTTCGGCCATACGTCGGAACAGGGCTTTGGCGGCTTTTTCGATCTCAACGGCAAGGACACCTATAACCTGCCCCATGATCCCGGATTGTCGGCCGGCCAATATCCGGCCGACGGAACTATCTTGCGCTATCCTGCAGGCGGAGTATTTGTCGATCGCTGACGGGACGCATTCATCAGAATCGATATGATTCCAAGCGGTTATCCCCGGGTCCCCCCTCGTCCCCTTGACTTACGTACAACCGCGGCTATCTAGCTCTCAATAGATAGATTCGAAGATAGATCCGTGAGTTCCGCAGTCCCGCATCTCTTCGTTGGCCAAGAGGAGGATGACACCCACATGAATAACGAGACGTTGGCTGTGACATTGCCCGTACTCCCCATCAAACGGACCGTGCTGTTTCCAGGAATCATGATGCCGTTGACGGTGGGCCGTGAACGATCGGTCGCCGCCGTGGACGCGGCGATGAAAACTGAAGACAAGACCATTCTCGTGGTCGCGCAACGTAACCCTCAGACCGAAGTGCCGGGCCTCGAAGATCTCTACACAATCGGCACCAAAGCCGTAGTGAAACAGGTTGGACGCTCGGACGAAGGCACGCTCCATGCCGTTGTGCAGGGACTCGAGCGGGTTGCCTTGCTCAAGGTTGAGCAAGCAGCGCCGTTTATGCTCGTTCAAGCCCGCCGGCTCGAACAGCCAGCGGATATCGGCACTGAAGTTCAGGCTCTCCATCGGGCCATCCAGGAACTGGTCACAGACCTTCCCCGGCTGATCCAGGCTCCCGGTATTCAGGAAGCTGCTATCGCTTTCAGCAATGAGGCCAATCCTGTCTCGTTGGCCTACCGCGTGGCCTCTCTCCTCAACCTGACGGTCCAGGAAGAACAGAAACTGCTCGAAAGTTCCTCCACGGCCGAATTGTTGCGAACACTCTATGCCGCCCTCTCGAAAGAAATTCAAATACTTCAACTGCGGGAGAAGATCGCGAGTGATGCGCAAGCGAAGATCGGAAAAAGCCAGCGCGAATATGTGCTCCGTGAACAGTTGAAGGCGATTCAGGAGGAATTGGGCGAGGGGGAAGAAGGAGAGAACGAAGTCGCCCGCCTCAAGAAACAGATTCAGGAAGCCGACCTCCCGGAACATGTGCGGAAAGAGGCCGAGCGCGAAATCGCCAAGCTGGGCAAAGTGCCCCCTTCGTCGCCGGATCATCAGGTACTCAGAACCTATCTGGAGCTGGTCCTCGAACTGCCGTGGAAGAAGGCCTCCGAAGAACACCTGGATCTCTCCAAGGTCCGTCAGGTGCTCGAAGAGGATCACTACGGCATCAAGGAAGTGAAGGAGCGCATCGTCGAACATCTGGCGGTGCTGAAATTGAATCCGACGGCGAAGGCACCGATTCTCTGCCTCGTCGGACCGCCCGGCGTGGGCAAGACGAGTCTGGGTCAATCGATTGCCAGAGCCATGGGACGGACCTTCGAACGGTTCAGCCTGGGCGGCGTGCACGATGAAGCGGAGTTGCGCGGGCATCGCCGGACCTATGTCGGCGCCCTGCCGGGCCGTATCATCCAGGCCATCCGTCGCGCCGGTGTCAATAATCCGGTCTTGATGCTGGACGAAGTCGATAAAATGGGCCGCGATTTCCGGGGCGATCCAGCGGCAGCGCTGCTGGAAGTTTTGGATCCCGCGCAGAACCATACGTTCCGCGACCACTATCTGGATTTGCCGTTCGATCTGTCGAAGGTCTTCTTCATCACGACGGCGAACACACTGGACACGATCAGTCAACCGTTGCTCGACCGGATGGAAATCATCCGGCTGCAAGGCTACAGCGAACGGGAAAAGGCGGAGATCGCCCGTCGGTATCTCTGGCCGCGACGGCTCAAAGAAGCGGGCCTGGACGCAACCCAGGCGTTGCTCTCCGACGAAGTGCTGAACCTCGTGATCAGCCGCTACACCAGAGAAGCGGGCGTGCGTCAACTGGAGCAGATGCTGGGACGACTCACGAGAAAAGTCGCGCTGGCCTTCGCGGATCTACCGGAAGGCAAAGAACGGGAGCCGGTGACCATCCAGCCCGCGACCTTGTCGGAATGGCTCGGGTCCGAACGGTTCATGCCGGAAGAGGCGCGCAAGCACCTGCCGCCCGGCGTGGCGACCGGCCTGGCCTGGACGCCGACCGGAGGCGACGTGCTCTACATCGAAACGACTCTGCTGCCCGGCAGCCACGAACTGACTCTCACGGGCCAGTTGGGCGACGTGATGCAGGAATCGGCAAGGGCCGCACGCAGCTACCTCTGGTCGCACGCGGAGGGCATGGGCCTGGACATCTCGCGCTTCAAACGCAACGGCATCCATATCCACGTGCCGTCCGGAGCCATTCCCAAGGATGGCCCCTCGGCGGGCATCACGATGGCCACGGCGCTGGCTTCCTCGTATGAGGGAAAAGCAGTCCGCAGCGACACGGCAATGACCGGCGAAATCAGCCTGAGCGGCCTGGTGCTGCCGGTCGGAGGCATCAAGGAAAAGATGCTGGCGGCCCATCGCGCCGGTATCAAGCGGATCATCCTGCCGAAGGCGAACGAGAAGGATCTCAAAGACGTACCGCAGGAAGTTCGCGACGACATGACCTTCATTCCGGTCGAACGGATCGAGGAAGTGCTTCAAGCCGCCTTCAACCACGACATCGCCGCTCATGGAGCCTCGGCGCCTGAGCAGCCGTTGTCGGCTTCGGCCTGATCCAGGGGGACTCCGGGCTTCCGGCCCGGAGTCCCTGGTTTCCCCCCTCGCGCTACCGCCTTGCCCCAATAACGATTCGTATGTAAGGATAACTCCAGTTCCTCGACTCACGTCGTGGACATCCTGCTGGAAAGGAGCAGACAGATGACACAGAAAGTAGAAATCGGCCCAATCGTCAAAGTCGTGAAGACCGACGAGGAATGGAAGAAGCTCTTAAGCCCTGAAGCGTATCGCGTTCTGCGGCACGAGGATACCGAACGGCCGTTCGTGAATCCGTTGCATGAGAACCATCAGGCAGGAATTTACTACTGCGCCGGCTGCGATTTGCCTGCCTATTCGTCAGAACACAAGTTTGACAGCGGCACAGGCTGGCCCAGCTTCTGGCAGCCGATCGATCCGAAAGTCGTTGAAACAACAACGGACTTCAAACTCATTTTCCCAAGGACGGAAGTCCACTGCGCCCGCTGCGAAGGCCATCAGGGCCATATCTTCAAGGACGGTCCGAAACCGACGGGACTTCGCTACTGCATCAACGGGGTGGCGTTGAAATTTGTGCCTGCCTAGTTCGGGGTCATGATCACTTTGCCTTCGATGAAGACCGCGCCCTGACCTCCACCCGCGATGTAACGCGCACAGTATTGATCGGTGCAGAGGAATGAGCCGCCTTTGTGCACTTTTTTCTTCACGCCCGGCTCGCTCGGATCGAAACTGTCCGCGGGCCCTTGTGGGTTGCCTGTGACGAGGCCCTACCCAGTCAGTCTCTGGTAGTAGTCGTGGCGGTACCAGTCGCTGGTCCACTCCCACACATTGCCGGCCATGTCGTACGAGCCATAGCCGTTGGGCGGGAAGGAGCCGACAGGCGCCGCACCTGCGAACCTGTCTTCCGCTGTGTTCCTGTCCGGAAAGTGCCCTTGAAATGTATTGGCCATGAACTTGCCGCCTGGCTTCAACTCATCACCCCAGGCGTAGGGTTTGCGATCGAGCCCCTCCGCGCTGGGCGAATTCAAACTCGACTTCGGTGGGCAAGCGCTTTCCCGTCCATTTCGCATAGGCCAGCGCATCCCCGTAGGCGATATGCACGACGGGATAGTTTTCGCGGTCCTTACTACCACTTTGCGGCCCTTCCGGGTGACGCCAGTCGGCCCGGTTCACATAGTTCCACCACTGAAAGTAGTCGTTGAGCTTCACGGGATG
>DATGEA010000278.1:0-8112 GCA_035310605.1 Nitrospira sp.
ATCGCATAGTTGCCCGCCGTCAACGGTTCCCGCATCGTACCGGCGATACGGGTAAAGCCGTGGAAATCGTACGGATGAGGTTCGCGCGGGTCGATATACAAATGAATGGCGGGAACCATGACCGTTCCTCGCCCATGCCTGGTAAGCATGATGGGAGACTGCGGCCCCCTGCGTTCCCGGGATTGAGTTGCCGTCTGGCGGGGCGGAGTGGAGGCATAGGGAGACGGCGAGGCCGGCTGTGAGGTCTGTGGTGTCGAGGCCGTTGCCGGTCGCACGGTGGCGTCGTAGCGCGCGCGTAGAGCGGGATCGCTGAGGGTCTGGTAAGCCTGGTTGATCAGCTTTGTCCGATCTTCGGCTTTTCGGTGCAGTGTCGGTGCATGGGTGAAGCGGTCCGGGTGCCAAACCTGGAGTTGTTCGTGCCAGGCTTTCTTGATGTCGGCCTCCGTTGCGCCGAGCAGTAATTCGAGCACGGTATAGTAGTTGGTCGTCCGCGTCTCCCTCATCAGCCTCTCCCTTTCGTTGGTCCAAAGTGTAGCGGAGTCTGAACGGAGTATCAAAGGGAGATCTTCATTGTCAGAGAAGGGATCGAGCGCTCATGTGACTGTTCGCGAAGAGTCCTCGATGGTATATGCTCGGTTGCCGAGAACGGCAGCTTCTGGTACATTCGCCCCGGTCAATCGGCCGGTTCGCCGCCCGTCGTTTTCTCAAGCCAGAAACATAATCGGTCGTCACCGCACCATCATCGTCCAACAGCAAGAGAGCGCGCGTGATCACCGGTGAAAAGTCACGCAATGATGCGGCGCTTTCGGAAAGACTCATAGCAGACCTATGGCTTCTTCAATTGCGCAAACCGTTTCAGATACGGCACAGATCAAGATCGTTTCATTGATCGCCAAGGAACTCGGCGTCGGCGCCCATCAGGTTGAGGCGGCGGTTGCACTCCTCGATGAGGGAGCGACCGTGCCGTTCATCGCACGTTATCGCAAGGAAGTGACCGGCAATCTGGATGATACGCACCTGCGCATGCTGGAGGAGCGGCTGCTGTATCTGCGCGAACTGGAAGAACGGCGCGCGGCGATTCTGGCCTCGATCGAGGAGCAAGGCAAACTCACCAGCGAACTGCGGGGCTCGATCGATGCGGCTGCGACCAAGCAGGCGCTCGAAGATCTGTATCTGCCATATAAGCCCAAGCGCCGCACGCGCGCGCAGATCGCCCGGGAGGCTGGATTAGAGCCGCTGGCCGATGCGCTGCTTGCCGATCCGACGCTCGACCCCGAACAGGAAGCCGCAAAGTACGTGAAGGTAACAGCGGCAGTCGAGGGCATCGAAGCTGTCAACGTTCCTGACGGAAAGGCGGCGCTCGAAGGGGCCAGGGACATCCTTGCCGAACGGTTTGCCGAAACCGCCGACCTGCTTGCCAAACTGCGGACACGCCTGTGGGAACAGGGGATCGCCACGTCCACCGTTGTGAAGGACAAGGAGACCGCCGAGGAAGAAAAGTTCCGTGACTACTATGCCTATTCCGAGCCGATCCGCACCATCCCGTCGCATCGCGCGCTGGCCCTGTTCCGCGGCCAAAGCCTGAGCGTGCTGAGGATCGACCTGGGTCTGGGCGAGACACTCGACGCCGTCATGCCTCATCCCTGCGCCGCCATGATTGCAGCTCATTTCGGTATCGAGAATCGTGGCCGCCGGGCCGATAAGTGGCTGGCCGATGTCTGCCACTGGACCTGGCGCGTCAAGGCACAGCTGCATCTCACCACGGAGCTTCTGGTGCAACTGCGGCAGGCGGCGGAAGCCGAGGCCATCAAGATTTTTGCCAGAAATCTGCACGAGCTGCTCTTGGCAGCGCCGGCCGGTCCGAAAGCCGTCCTCGGACTCGACCCGGGACTTCGTACCGGCTGTAAAGCGGCGGTGGTCGATGCCACCGGCAAGTTGCTGGAGACCGCGACGATCTATCCTCACCAGCCGCACAATGACTGGCAGGAATCATTGGCCACGCTCGGACAGTTGGTGCTGAAGCACGGCGTGCAGCTGATCGCGATCGGCAACGGGACTGCCAGCCGCGAGACCGACAAGCTGGCTGCGGAGCTGATCAAGCTGCTGACGTCCGCGAAGTCGGACCTGAAACTGGCCAAGATCGTGGTCAGCGAAGCCGGTGCCTCGGTCTATTCGGCTTCGGCCTTCGCCGCCGCCGAGTTTCCGAATCTGGATGTGAGCCTGCGCGGTGCCGTCTCCATCGCCCGTCGTTTGCAGGACCCGCTGGCTGAATTGGTGAAGATCGAGCCCAAGTCCATCGGCGTCGGCCAATATCAGCACGACGTGAATCAACGTGCGCTAGCACGCTCGCTCGATGCGACCGTCGAAGACTGCGTCAACGCGGTGGGGGTGGATATCAATACGGCGTCGGTTCCGCTCCTCGCGCGGGTGTCCGGTCTGAACCAGACGCTGGCCAAGAACATCGTCGAGTACCGTGATGCTAACGGCCGGTTTCCCAATCGCACCGCCATGCGAAAAGTACCACGCCTGGGCTAGAAGACCTTCGAGCAGGCGGCGGGCTTCCTGCGCATCAACGACGGCGACAATCCGCTGGACCGCTCCGCGGTTCACCCGGAAGCCTATCCGGTGGTCGAACGCATTCTGGCGTCCCTCGGGACCGGCATCGCAGAGGTCATGGGCCGCCCGGACCTGTTGAAGGGGCTATCACCGGGCGACTTCACCGATGAACGATTCGGTCTCCCGACGGTGCGGGATATTCTCGCCGAGTTGGAAAAGCCGGGCCGCGATCCGCGTCCCGAATTCAAAACGGCTTCGTTTAGGGAAGGGGTCGAGTCTCTCTCTGATCTGCAGCCAGGGATGGTCCTCGAAGGCGTGGTGACGAACGTCGCCGCATTCGGCGCTTTCGTCGATATCGGCGTGCATCAAGATGGTTTGGTGCATGTCTCCGCACTGGCGAATAAATTCGTCAAAGACCCGCACGAAGTCGTGAAGCCGGGCCAGATCGTGAAGGTGAAAGTGCTGGAGGTGGATCTGAAGCGGCAGCGCATCTCTCTGACCATGCGTCTCGATGAGATGCCTGGAATCTCGTCGCGCTCTGGCAGCGTGGCAGCCGGTGCAGCGGCCGCAAGAGGGCGTGAGGGGCGCGCGCCGGATCCGGCTCGTGCTCAGGGGCGTCAGCCCCAGCCGATCGGTGCCATGGCGCTCGCGTTGGCTCGTGCCAAGCAGAAGCAGTAACAAGCAGAGCGGTCCGGCCGAACCATTCGGTGGGGGCTATCTGTTCGGTTCGCCCCGCATCTTGAAGAAATCCCCGCCTTTGACGGATTCATCGCCGTACCCCAGGCAATCTGCTTATCCAGCCGTTTCAGGAGGGGCACGTGTTTGGAGCAATGGATGTACGCTTCTTCGACCTGGACGATGATCCAGGCTTCCGGGCGCCTGCCTTCCTTCACCCGTGATGCTTCGACTATGCCTGCCGGAAGATCGGGGAAGTCCATGATGTCATCGGGGTTCAAAACTCGGGCGGTCCCGTTCACGTGCAATCCCACCGTGCTCTGGTAATAGTCCAGAAAGACCATGCCGATGTGCGGGTTTGCCAGGATATTGCCCAGGCTGGCGAGCACGCCGTTGCCTCGATACTCGGGATAGGCAATCGTTTTCTCGTTCAGCACTGACACGAATCCCGGTGTGCCGGCTCGAAATGAACAGTCGCAGGCGCCCCTGGCATCAGCGGTGGCAATGAAGACCATTTCCTGCCTGGCAATGAACTGCCGCATAGGCTGATTGAGGCGGTCCAGCATTTGGTTGGCATAAAATGCCTCCGCACGGGTGGCGGTGCCGAATCGTTCCTGCGCCCGCCGCTCCCCTGATGATCCCGGCCGTTTCATGGGGGTGGCTCCTTCTATTGGCTGCTTCGTGGTTTGCCCTGGGCTGTAACTGCAGGGGCATTGTACAGGAGCGGTAGATCATTTGCTCCGGTCAGCGCCGGAGCCCTGTCCTGCAGAAGGCGGGTGATTGGCGCGCGCGAAATTTGCCTGAACGTGCCTCCCTTCCTCAGCGGTGGCGCTAGCGCCCTCTGTGAAGTTCTCCATATTGACGCGGACGACTCTCTCTAAGATACTACCCTCCAAATTGCCTACGAAATATCCCTGCCTTTAACCGGGTGGCGTGAGGAAGGAGAGGCTGATGAAGCGAGTCCTGCGACACATCCGGCCGCCCGGTTTTATTGCCATCATGCTCCTCGCAGCCGCGAGGGGAACGTTTGCTGAAATCGAGCAACTCCAATCAGCTGTAGAGGTGCTTAGAAACGCTCCGAGTCATTCTCTAGCGGCTCAAGTCGAAGGGCTGAGCGCCTGTGTTGCAGCAGTCCGATGTAAGGACGCATGAAAGATATGAAGTAAGAAGACTCCGTGGGAGAAGCGTAGTCAGATAGGTGCACTTGTTATGGCGCACAGAGGAGGAAAGCATGAACCCTTTTCCATGGTTGTTGATAGCTCACGCGGCGATATTGATCACGCTGACCGGGCACGCAACAGCTAAGGGGCTGCCCGATGTGCTCGGCATCCAGCTCGGCATGCCGGCACGGGAGGCCTATGCAAAACTACAGGCCGACCTGCCGGAAAACACACTCCAAGTGGGAACGACCAACATGCCGACCATCGAAAAGCCCGTCCTGGCTTCATTTTCGTCTAATCCCCAGAAAGGGATCATGATGGGTGACGAAGGCGATAGCGTGAAGGTCTATGTGACGTTGCCCCCGAATAAGCAAGCGGTATGGAATGTCGAACGGACGCACTTCTTTCCTGACAAAGGCATCGCGAAAGCCACACTGCTTGCCTCATTGCGCGAGAAGTATGGGAAAGAAACGGTCGCCTGGATTGTGGCTGGCACGCCAACAACCGACGATAGCAAAGTCACGTCGATCGTGTGGCTCTTCGATGAACAAGGCCGTCCCGGTACTCTCCTTTCCAACATGCCGATAAACAACTGCTCCTGGGACTCGACGCTTGTTGAGTCTTCCCTTCCTTCCTATGTCGTTCGAAACTGGTGCCATACGTCATTCATTGCGGTGATGGCCAGTTTCTCTACAGCTATGACGCCTGAACTCTACAGTCAGATGACCGTCACGATGGTGAACGTTCCCTTCGGGTTACGGGCAGGGGATGCGACGGTGAACTGGAAGAAGGAGATTGCCGAGGGGGCGCACAAACGCGATCTCGAGAAAGGCAAGCAGCAGGAAAAACCGAAGCTCTAACGCGGTTGGCCTGAGGGAGAAAAAGCGGAGTCACACTTATAAGGATAAAGGCGATTGTCCCGTTGCGTGAATGATTATTCACGATTGCTTGGGCTTCTCGCACTGACAGGATGCACATCTGGTCCTGTCGTGCGGCATAAGTGCATATGAGGAGGTGCAACCGCAGTGCCTTGCCGCGATCTCGTCGTGTGCATTCTTGCAGCTCGTCGTCCACCTGTAGCGGTTCATTAACAGGGAGGGTGCCATGATCAGGAAGAGCATGTCTATGGCCGTCGCGGTCGGGTTTGCTGTGATTCTTGGGTTACCAGGCTGCAGCAAATCGGAATCTGCCGACTCCGGCGGTGCCGCTGCACAGATGTCGGGCCTGGAACGGGAGGCGCAGGACGCAGCGCTCGCGGAAGTAATGAAGCACTGGATCAAAGGACCGGAAGGCTGGCTGACGGCGAGAAACACGGGGAGTTCATTTGCACCCATTCAGTTCCTCAGGCAATTGCGCGAGATCACGGTGGAAGGCGTTCGTGAGTATGACCTGAGCGAGTCGGATCGGTTGAATGGATTCGAATGGGCAGGAGAGGTGAGGTTCAAACAGTCAGCATGTCGTGAAGCCGGGGAACCGGGAATACTCTTGGATGGCGACCCAGCAGGCAGGAGCATTTTTCGACAACGCGGTCGCTGGACTCAGTGGGTGGAGTTTGAGCCGGAGTCTGTGCCTGTGCAAAAGGTGAAGGGCACGTGGCAAGTCCATCAGGATACGTGGCTGCTGCGCGGACGAGTTCCCGGAGCCCAGGACTTTGCAATGGCGGGTGTGAAGTAAGCGGCACGGAATGAAACACGCATCAAAGCAGACGCTTCTGACTGCCGGTGCGCCAGGAGGTTAATCAACGATTTGCTGACGCCGAAGAGTGCATTGTGCACCTGACTGTGCGTCATCCAAGAAAGGAATGGAGGTTTAAATGAAAAACGCGATGGTGTCCGCAATCGTCCTGCTGGCTGCCTCATTCGTAATGTTTCCTGCTAGTGGACAGTCCAGTTCGAGCATGGAAGGTACATACACGAATAATGGCGGCATGGTGACGCTGGACCTCAAGTCGGGTGGTAAAGCCATATTTACTATGATGGGTGAAAGCATGCCGTGCACCTACAAAGCGAAAGACGACAAGCTTCTCCTCGACTGCACCCCCAAGGGAGAGAAGGTGGATTTCATTATCCATGGCGACGGATCGATTTCCGGCCCCGGCTTCATCGGGAATATGAAGAAATCCGTGAAATAGACGGGTCTCCGGCAAACGCGCGATTCTTGAGGGTATTCGGATCAAATGTGTGATTCGCACACATCGTTTCAATGAAACTGCCACCATGGACGAAGAAATGCGTAGTCGCCTCCGATGGGTGCGGCTCTATCAAGAAACCGGTGATGCCGGTCTGGTGTGTCGACGGTGCGGCATCTCCCATCCCACGCTTCGGAAGTGGGTGCGTCGGTTTGACGAGAGCGGTGAGGCCGGACTTAAGAGTCGGAGTCGTCGTCCTGCCCAGTCCCCGAATCGACGGATCTTCGCACCAGAACGGGCCTTGATCCTGGACTTGCGGCTCAATCGGAAGCTGGGAGCCAGACGGATTCAGAACGAACTGTACCGCCACCATAACCTCCATCTCTCGTTGGACACGATTCACAAGGTTCTGATTACCAGCCCTGTCCCTCAACTCGTACGTCCTGTCCGCCGCAAGACGTCCCATCGGTATAGTCGTCACATTCCCGGGGATCGTGTGCAGATTGATACGTGCAAGATTGCCCCGGGGTGTTATCAGTACACGGCGGTCGATGACTGTAGCCGCTACCGGGTCCTAGCGGTATTTAGCCGACGCACCGCAGCCAGCACGTTGGTCTTCTTGGAGCGCGTCATTGAAGAAATGCCGTTCCCCGTGCAGCGGGTTCAAACAGATCGCGGTCGCGAATTCTTCGCGATGACCGTGCAGCAGTGGCTGATGGAGCACTGCATGAAATTCCGTCCGATCAAACCCGCTTCTCCGCATTTGAATGGGAAGGTGGAGCGCTCGCAAAAGACCGACCGCGAGGAATTCTGGGCGGTGACTGATCCCCAGACCCCTGACTTGGAGTTACGGTTGGCTGAGTGGCAACATTACTACAACTGGGACCGGCCTCATGGCTCGTTGAACGGCCAATCGCCCATCGATGTGTTACACGCGAAGCAAGCCGACACGCCGTTTTGGGATGAAGTTGAGGCTCAGTATGACCCGACAGGAGAACGATTCCAGATCGCGCATTATCAGACAGACTTAGCTCTCAGACGGCATACGCAAGCGAGATTGCAGACTCAATAAATGTGAAACGATGTCTCCGAATCGCACAGATCAAAGGCCAATCGGTTAACACGTTCTATATGCGCTATATGCGGCTGGGCGGGAGCCTGCATCTCGATCGACGGAGGGAGATCGATCGTCGGAGAGCGCCCGTGCTGGCGCTCCCGACGGATCGTGCTATTTCGGTGTCTGAAGGGTGTCCTGTTCTTTTCCTTCCACGACCGGCTTGAGATAAATTCCCAGGCGTCGGTTCTGGCTTCGCCCTTCCACCGTAGCCTTACTCGCTTCAGGCTTGGATTCACCGCGTCTCTCGGAACGTACTCTGCTCACGTCGACACCGGCAGCGTTCAGGGCGTCGGCGCCGGCATCGATCTTTGTCTTTTGATACGGATCATCGGCGCAACCGCTCATTAATGCCATCCCACACGGGATAAGGATGCTATTGCGACAGATTCGATTCATGTGTGCCTTCCTCTACAAAGCAATATATGTGGCACGTAAGTGAGATTGTTGTCTGCGCGCCAAAGGATTAATTCGTGAGA
>DATGEA010000279.1:0-2477 GCA_035310605.1 Nitrospira sp.
TTCGCTCGGAGTGGATGCGATCTGGCTGTCTCCCATCTATTCCTCCCCTATGCGGGATTTCGGCTATGACGTGGCTGATTATTGCAACATCGACCCGCTGTTCGGGACGCTGACCGACTTCGACGAACTCGTGCGCGATGCGCACCGTCGTGGGATCCGCGTGATCATGGATCTCGTCCTGAACCACACCTCCAATCAGCATAGGTGGTTTTTGGAATCACGCGCCTCACGCCACTCGCCCACAGGCGATTGGTACTGCTGGGCGGACGCCAAGACGTTTGGTCGTCGGCCGAGCAACTGGAACGCCCGCTTCGGCGGATCCTCCTGGACCTGGGATCCCAGCCGCCGGCAGTACTATCTCCACTCTTTTTTGAAAGAACAACCGGATCTGAACTGGCAGCATCCCTCCGTGCGGGCCGCCATGTGGGATGTCGTCCGCTTCTGGCTCGACCGGGGTGTCGACGGCTTTCGCCTTGACGCCATCAATTGGCTGGGCAAGGACATGCGATGGCCGAACAACCCGTTTCGCTTCGGGTTGCGCGGCTATACCAGGCAGTATCACCTCTACGACCGGGATCAGCCCATGATGCATCAGATCATGCAGGAGTTGCGTCATGTCGTCTCGGCCTATTCTGATGTCGTCTTGATTGGCGAAGCGGCGGCCGACACGCCAGGCGGGCCTGGATCGTTTTACGGGCATGGCAACGACGAGTTACATCTGGTGTTCGATTTTCGTTTGATGAAGTCTCCCTGGCAGGCCGACCGCTTCCGTCGGTTCCTGTCAGAACAGGTGCCCGCCATTCCGAAAGGAGGGTGGCCCACGATCGTGTTCAGCAATCACGATCAGCCGCGTCACATCAACCGGTATGGTGCCGGCGGGGATGCCCAGGCCCGCGCGAGAGCGGCCGCACTGTTATTGCTCAGCCTGCCCGGGACTCCATTTGTATATTACGGCGAAGAGCTCGGGATGCAGAATGCCCCACTACGATACCGGGATTTGTGCGATCCCTATACCAAACGCTTCTGGCCCTTCCGCCCCGGACGAGATCCGGCGCGCACGCCAATGCAGTGGGATACCACGTGCCACGCCGGGTTCACGACCGGCCGGCCCTGGCTCCCCGTCGCGCAGGACTATCCGCAACTCAACGTCGCTCGGGAGGCGAGTGATCCGCGCTCGCTCTGGTGTTTATACCGGCGGCTACTCGAGCTCCGTCGAATATCTCCGGCGTTGAGTCGAGGAGAATGCCGGCTGATAGAAGGAGGCCCCCGTGACTGTCTCCTCTACCAGCGGGAGGCGCGCACCGAGGAGGGCACAATCGACAGGATGTTGGTCGCCATCAATTTTGTGGAACGGGCGTGTGAATTCACCTTGCCCGCTGGTTCTTCACATGGCCGCGTGTTGGTTTCGACGGATCCCGATGCCGGTCAAGCCTTGTGGAATCCCGGCCGTATCCAACTGAGTCCCAACGAGGGTCTTCTGGTGCGCCTGTCTTAACGAACGCCGCTGTAGTCTCGACATCGCGAGGGACTATTTGGCATGCAACTGCACGCGTTGCAGTTGATCAATCACGATACAAGAGAAAAGCAGAGGGCCGTCCGCTCACCGTGCTCACCGTACCCATTTGAAAAACATTGCGGCAAGCGGTGGCAGTGTCAGAGTAAGAGAATGTGAGCGGCCGTGCAGGGGAATAGGAACCGCCTCTACCCCGCCCATATTCCCCCACCCCGCGCCGCCATAGCAGGTCGCGTCGCTGTTCAGGACTTCTTTCCAAAATCCACCGCACGGAGCGCCGATGCGGTAGTTCGGTCGTGGTACGGGCGTGAAATTGCAAGCGACGAGCACGATCGTGTCAGAGGACTTCCCTTTGCGCAGCAGACTGATCACGCTCGATTCAGCATCATGACAATCGATCCATTCGAAGCCGGCAGGGTCCAAGTCGCGCTCATGGAGAGCCGGTTCAGCACGATACAGCCGATTCAAGTCCGCTACCCAACGCTGAATCCCGCAGTGCGTGGCATCCTCCAACAGCTGCCACTCGATACTGCCGTCGTGCGCCCATTCGCGCCATTGGCCGATTTCCCCGCCCATGAAGATCAACTTCTTTGCCGCCTGCGCATACATGTAGCCGAACAGGAGCCGGAGGTTGGCAAACTTCTGCCGTTCGTCACCGGGCATTTTCCCGAGCAAGGAGCCTTTCCCATAGACGACTTCATCATGGGAGAGCGGCAAGACAAAGTTTTCGTGGAAGGCATAGAGCATTCGGAAGGTGAGTTTGTTCTGATGAAACTTTCGGAAAAAGGGATCCTGGCCCATATACTCCAGTGAATCATGCATCCATCCCATGTCCCATTTGAGACCAAAGCCGAGGCCGCCGAGATAGGTTGGTCGCGAGACCATCGGCCAAGCGGTGGACTCTTCGGCAATCGTTTGCACATCCGGAAACCGCTTATAGACCTCCTCGTTCAACCGGCGAAGG
>DATGEA010000280.1:0-10463 GCA_035310605.1 Nitrospira sp.
CATAGCTACCCAGCACTGCCCCGGCCGGACAACCAACCTGCTGCATTGTGGCAGGAATTGGTTGGGCCTCCTCCGACACTCAATAGGCAGAGCAAAAGGACGATGCTGGAAGACGTCGGGCGAGGCACTGAAGAGTCCCGCGCAGAGGGTAGAAAAAGAAACCCCCAAAGATCGGTTCCGCGATCGGAGAGACTATCAAGAAACTCACCGACAAGGACTGCGACAAGAAGCCGCCCGCGAAATGCCCTTCCAAAGAGAAGAAATAGCCCGCTTCAAGGTCCGACTGAATCACTTCGCCCGTCCCGATCACGGCAAGATGTGCCCGGGAAGGTCTCGCAAATCCATTCTCTCGTTTCTGAGAACTCGATGAGGCGAATTCACACTTCTCTCAGGCCGGTGGTTTGTGCGCACGGCACCGACGAATCAGCTGGTTCGTTGACTTGTCATGCTTCAACGCCGGCTCCGTCTTGCTTTCAAGCTCCGGAATGATTCGCTGGGCCAATACTTTACCCAACTCGACCCCCCACTGATCGAATGAGTCGACGTTCCAGATGACCCCTTGCGTAAAGACGGAGTGTTCGTAGAGGGCGACAAGCTTCCCGAGGGTGTTAGGCGTGAGTTCCTCTGCCAGAATGGTGTTCGACGGGCGATTGCCTTCGAACGTGCGATGCGGCACCAGCCAGTCCGGCGTCCCTTCACTCTTGACCTCTGCCGCCGTCTTGCCAAACGCGAGCGCCTCCCCTTGGGCGAATACGTTCGCGAGCAGCATATCGTGATGCCGACCGATCGGATGAAGCGGCTTGTGAAACGCGATGAAGTCGCAAGGGATGAGTCTGGTCCCCTGATGGATAAGCTGGTAGAAGGAATGTTGACCGTTGGTTCCCGGTTCACCCCAGTAAATCTGGCTCGTATCATACCTCACCCGAGCCCCATCGAGCGTCACCTGCTTGCCGTTGCTCTCCATCGTCAACTGCTGAAGATAGGCGGGGAACCGTTTCAAGTACTGCTCGTATGGCAGGACCGCCACAGTCGGTGCCCCGAAGAAATTGTTGTACCAGACAGCCAAGAGGCCCAGCAGTGCCGGCAGATTGCGCTCGAAGGGGGCTGTGCGGAAATGTTCGTCCACCTGATGGAAACCGTCTAGCATGGCGCGGAAATGGTCTGGACCGATCGCCAGCATGGTTGAAAGTCCGATCGCCGAGTCCATGGAATAACGCCCGCCGACCCAGTCCCAGAACCCGAACATGTTGGCGGTATCGATCCCGAATTTCGAGACCTCCGCCGCGTTTGTCGAAACGGCCACAAAATGCTTGGCAACCGACCGCTCATCGCCTCCGAACCCCCGCACGGTCCAGTCACGGGCCGTGCGGGCATTGGTCATCGTCTCCAGGGTCGTGAAGGTCTTGGAGGAGACAATGAACAGGGTCTCCGCCGGGTCGAGGTCGCGCGTCGCTTCCGCGAAGTCTGTTCCGTCGATATTGGATACGAACCGGAACGTCATGGTGCGGTCGCTGTAATATTTGAGTGCTTCATAGGCCATAACCGGACCGAGGTCGGACCCGCCGATACCGATATTGATGATGTGGCGGATTCGCTGACCCGTGTGGCCCTTCCACGCACCGCTGCGCACTTGATCGGAAAAGCTGGTCATCCTATCGAGCACGGCATGGACCTGAGGCACCACGTTCTCGCCATCGACGATGATGGATGCCCCTTTCGGAGCGCGCAAGGCCACGTGCAGAACGGCCCGGTTTTCGCTGACGTTAATTTTCTCGCCCCGGAACATGGCATCGATCTTCTCACGCAGACCAGATTCTCCGGCCAGCCGGACCAGAAGTTTCAGCGTCTCATCGGTGACGCGGTTCTTCGAGAAATCGAGCAGAATTCCGACAGCTTCAAGCGACAGACGTTCGCCGCGATCGGGGTCCTCCGCAAAAAGATTCCGGAGATGGAGCGTCCGGACTTTCTTATAATGGGCTTGGAGCTCCTTCCATGCCTGGCGTCTTGTTAGCGGTTGGATCTTTGTTGGGATGTTCCTTTTCATGATGTCACCGTCGATTAGCAAGGAGGTAAGCTCGCTCGGTCCTTTCTCTGCCTGGCTTACGCTCAAGCAATTTCAGAATCCAGGCTTTAAGGTTTACTCCTCACGAGTGTAGTGCAACTCCCCCTTCCTGTTCCGTTGGGCATTCCGCCGAACATTGCAGCCAACCGGGCTCGGCTTCTCACCAAAGACACATCGGCAAGGGGTTGTCGCAGTACCGAGACAAGAGACCTCCCTGGGAAGCCAGATCTCCTGCTATCGCTCTTTCTCTAATGCCGCAATCTTGCGCAGCCGTCGCGCATGCCGGTCCTCTCCGGTGAAGCGGGCGGCCAGATATGTCTGTATCAGCTCCCAGGCCAGCGCATAACCAACCACACGCCCGCCCAGGCAGATCACGTTCATGTCGTCGTGTTCCACACCCTGATGCGCCGAATAGTTGTCGGAACAGGGGCCGGCTCGCACTCCGACGATCTTGTTCGCCGCGATGCAGGCCCCGATGTTACTGCCGCAGATCGCGATTCCCCTATCCACTTCTCTCTTGGCTACGGCCCGGGCCAGCGGGGCGACCAGATCCGGGTAGTCGTCCTCGGGGTCTAAATGATGGGCACCGTAGTCCACAACGTCGTGTCCTGCGGCACGCAGATCCTTCGCCAGTTCTTGTTTGAGTGTGAACCCCGCATGATCAGCCGCAATGCCGAGCCGCATGAATCGCACCCTCCCCTCTTGATCGTCTTGTCTTCATCGTGTTTCTGTTACAAGGCCTGCCCGGTTCGTGGACTCGTCTGACGTTGATGGCTTAAGGCACGTACCTATCACATCAGAATCTCTCAGCTCAGTTGGGGGGCATCTATACAGCAGAAGTACGACAGACCGAGGCTCCACACGATACATGGGGCCCGGAACCGCCTGCACCGGATCACCAATATCATCCGGCGGATCCAGAGCCGTGTCGATGCACCGCCTCCAGCAAGCCCCCGGCCATTCCTCCAACGGAGGCAGTTCGAATTCCAATGGCTCCCAGTACGCATTCACCATGACATGGACCAGAAACCGTCTGTGAAAGCTCCGCGCGGTGTAGGCAAGACTGTGAGATTGATCGCTCCAATCAGGCTGGTTAAGCCTTACCCCGTGCCAATGGATCGTCGCCTGGCGCAGAAATTCGTTCAGGCTTGGACTCACCTCTTCCTTGGCAAGGTCTCGACGGGAGCGTATCAGAATCAGGCCTTTCACAAACCGATGAATGTCTCGATGTTTCTTTAAGAGCCCCCAATCCACCCAACTGATCTCGTTATCCTGGCAGTAGGCATTGTTGTTTCCTCGCTGAGTTCTTCGAAACTCATCCCCCATCAGCATCAAGGGTGTGCCGATAGCCAGAAACGTGAGGGTCAGAAAATTTTTGACCTGGCGGTTTCTGAGTTGTTCAATAACAGGATCGTCGCTCGGACCTTCAACTCCGCAGTTCCAACTCACGTTATAATCCATTCCGTCACGGTTGCCCTCCTTGTTAGCTTCGTTGTGCTTGCCGTTGTAGGACACCACGTCATTGAGCGTGAATCCATCGTGGCAGGTGACGAAATTGATGCTCTGCTCAGGCTCCCGTTCTTCACTCCCGTACAAATCTGGGCTTCCTACCAGCCGGCTGGCCAGCTTCGTAACCGTCCCGTTGTCTCCTTTGAGAAAACTCCGAACATCGTCCCGGAACCGGCCGTTCCACTCCTTCCAACTGTCGCCGATGAAGGTTCCGACCTGGTACAGACCCGCCGCGTCCCAGGCCTCGGCCATGAGCTTCGTGCCTGCCAGAAGAGGATCCGAGTCGATGTCCCACAGGATCGGCGGGTTCTCAAGCGGATACCCGCTTTCATCCCGCGACAAGATTGAGGCTAAGTCGAACCGGAACCCGTCCACGTGCATGTGCTTCGTCCAATAATGGAGGCTGTCGACAATGAGCCGGCGGACGATTGGCTGATTGGCATTGAGAGTATTCCCGGCCCCCGTGTAGTTGGCGTAGGAGGCGCGATCCTGATCGAGGATATAATAGACCTCGTTCGCCAGCCCTCGAAAGCAGAAGGTCGGCCCGAGGTGGTTGCCCTCGGCGCTATGGTTGTACACAACATCGATGATGACTTCTATGCCGGCGCGATGAAGCGCCTTGACCAGGTCCCGAAATTCGTCCAGCGGGCCCAGCAGATCCTGGCGTGAACTGTACGCCCGGTGTGGGGCAAAAAAAGACACAGGAGAATAGCCCCAGTAGTTCACCAGTCCCTCCGGTGCATCCTGTTCGTCGAATTGAAACACGGGCAGGAGCTCGACGGCGGTGATGCCAAGGTCCTTGAGGTATGGAATTGTTTCGATCAGTCCGGCGTAGGTGCCGCGTTTTCCGGGAGCAACTCCTGAACTGGGGTGACGGGTGAAGCCGCGGACGTGCAATTCATAGGTCACGGTTTGAGAAAAGGGACGTTTGAGGGGAGTGTCTCCTTCCCAATCATACTCAGCCGGGTCAACCACAACGGTCTTCATCGCATTGGCTGTCGTGTCCCCGGCCCGACAGGCAGTCTCCCGGCTGTACTGCTTGGGCATCGAGACCGCGAGTCCGTACGGATCGAGCAAGACTTTGTACGGATCGAACCGCAACCCCTGAGCCGGCTCAAACGGACCGTTCACCCGGTACCCATACAATTGCCCGGGCCTCAACCCTCGTACGAAGACGTGCCAATAGTGGTAGGTTCGATGCCGTTTTGGATCCAGTAAAATGACCCGTTCCGGTTTCGGATCATCCTCATGCTCAAAGAGGAGCAGTTCCACTGTCGTGGCATGTTTAGAGAAGACGCTGAAGTTCACCCCGTGGGGATATACGGTCGCTCCGAGAGGAAAGCTGCTGCCGCGCCCAATGACTTCGCTCATGACAAAAGTCCGTCAGCCGTCAGTCCGAGTCTTACGAGAAACAGATGTGGACGTCATGCCCACTGGGGCTTCCCCAGGACATTCACTCATCGGGAACGAGCCTGTACCGGGGTCACATGCCAAATCTTTTGGCAATACTCACGAATGGATCGGTCGGAGGAGAACCAGCCCATCCTGGCGGTGTTCAGGATCGACATCCTGGTCCAGCGGTGATGATCGCGGAACGCGGTCGTGACCCGGTCCTGGCAATCCACGTACGATCGATAATCTGCGAGCAGCAGATAGTCATCCCGGTTCAAGAGCGACTCGACAAGGGGCTTGAAGAGATTACGGTCACCGGCTGAAAAGGAGCCGGACTCGATCATGTCGATGGCTTTTCGCAGTTCCTGATCAGCGTTGTAGTAGTCTCGCGGCCTGTAGCCTCTCGACATCAAGTCCTGCACCTGTTCCGCAGTCAAGCCAAAGAGGAAGAAATTCTCCTTCCCGACCTTCTCGAGAATCTCTATGTTGGCGCCGTCCAACGTACCAATCGTCAACGCACCGTTCATCGCAAATTTCATGTTTCCTGTCCCAGAGGCCTCTTTGCCGGCCGTTGAGATCTGCTCGGAGAGATCACAAGCCGGATACACGTACTGCCCGCTCTTGACGTTGAAGTCTGGGAAGAACACGACCTTCAACCGGCCTGCGACCGCCGGATCATTGTTGACAACCTCCGCAACGGAGTGGATCAGCTTGATGATCAGCTTCGCCATCACGTAACTGGGCGCAGCCTTGCCGCCGAAGATCACCGTCCGCGGCGTACACTCCAGCCGCGGATTGTCCTTTAACCGGTTGTACAGCGTGATGACATGCAGCACGTTGAGATGTTGCCGTTTGTACTCATGCAACCGCTTCACCTGGACGTCGAACATCGATTCCGGATCGACTACAATGCCGGTGCGCGCCTGAATCATCGATGCCAACACCTGCTTGTTCTGCTGCTTGATCGCACGCCATTCCTCTTGGAACGATGCATCGTCCGCAAGTTCCTCCAGACGCACGAGGTCCTCTTCTGGATACTGGATCCAGCGTTCTCCGAGCATTCGCGTGATCAGGGCCGCGAGCTTGGGGTTGCTCAGCACCATCCATCGCCGCTGCGTGACGCCGTTGGTCACATTCACGAACTTTTCCGGGGCCAGGTCATAGAAATCGCGGAGAACGGTCCGCTTCAGAAGCTCCGTGTGCAGAGCGGCAACGCCGTTGATCGCGTGGCTGCCCGCGCTGGCCAAATGAGCCATGCGGATGGACTTCTCCCCGCTTTCGTCGATCAAGGAGAGTCGTGCTGCTCGCTGTCCGTCACCGGGAAACGCGCGCCGCACTTTTTCTAGAAACCACCGGTTGATGTCGGTAATGATCTCGAGATGCCGGGGCAGCAGTTTGGCGAAGAGGGGCAGCGGCCATTTCTCAAGTGCCTCAGGCAGCAGCGTATGATTGGTGTAGGCAAACGTCTTTTGTGTGATCGCCCAGGCCCGGTCCCAGTCCATCCCGTGCTCATCGACGAGCAGCCGCATGAGTTCCGCCACGGCGATCGACGGGTGAGTGTCGTTGAGCTGGACCGCGAACCGCTCATGGAATCGCTCGACACTCTCCTTGGTGACCATCAGCACACGGATCATGTCCTGCAGCGAGCAGGAGACGAAGAAATACTGCTGCTCCAGACGCAGCTCCTTGCCGACTGAGGGTTCGTCATTCGGATAGAGGATCTTGGAGATGGTTTCTGACTTGACCTTTTCGCCGACAGCGCCCAAATAGTCGCCGACGTTAAAGGCCTGGAAGTCGAACGACTCACAGGCCTCCGCCTTCCAGAGGCGCAGAAGGTTCGTCGTCGGCACGCGGTAGCCGGTGACCGGCGTATCATGCGCGACGCCCTTGACGACGCGCCCGGGCATCCAGCGGACTCGATCCCGGCCTTGTTGATCCCGGTAAGTTTCCGTGTGTCCACCGAGCTTGACGTCATAGCTGATTTCCGGCCGCACAAGCTCCCAGGGATTCCCGAGACGGAGCCATTTGTCCGTCACCTCCACCTGCCACCCGTTTCGGATTTCCTGCTTGAACAGGCCGAATTCGTACCGGATCCCGTATCCGATCGCGGGAACTTCCAGACTCACGAGGGAATCCAGGAAGCAGGCTGCCAGTCGTCCCAAGCCGCCGTTGCCGAGACCCGGTTCCTGTTCTTGTTCGAGCAAGTCGTCCAAGTCGAGGCCCAGCCTGGACACGGCCTGTCTGACGTTCTCCTCAATGCCAAGATTGATCAGGTTGTGGCCCAACTGCGGCCCGATGAGAAATTCAGCAGAGAGATAGCTGACGCCTTTCACGTTGGTGTGCGTGCTCCAGGTTTCCAGCGTCTTGATCCATCGCTCAAGGAGCCGGTCGCGCACGGTATAGGCCAGAGCCATGTACCAGTCGTTCTTCGTGGCCACAAATGGGACCCGCGCTTGGACATAGTAGAGGTTGTCCTCTAGCGAGGCTGCAAGGGCTTCAACGCTGTTCTCGGTACGCACGTGGTCGCGTGCGATCTGGTTGGGAACATTGGAACTCCGTGGCGAAGGGAACGTCATCATCACCTCCGATGAGACACGGCTAAGGATTCGGCTCAACGCAGTTGAAATCCCCACGCACTTCGCACAAACGGTAGCGGACTTTCTCGGCCCACAAGCGATACGCCTCCTCGACATCATTCCAGGAGTTTGTCATGCCGCTCAGGTTCTTGGTGCCACCACGACGGTCTACAAAGGCCGAAAGGAGAGTGCCGGTGGCGCCATCGGTCACCTTGCCCTCGATACACGCACTACCCATAAAGGCAGAAACTCCCGTCGCCATACTCCTCATGCCAGAGGGAAGACGCATCTGCGGGACGACGCTCGAAACTGTGTCCAGAACAGGATAAGATGATTCCGCTTCCGTGACAGCAATCTGGATCCGTAGCACGTCCGGTCCGCCTTGGTTCGTCATCTCGTAGTCCTTCCGACGCTCTTCATCGAGTTTCGACCAGAGGATATTGGCCAGCCGCTGCCGATCCTCGGCCGGCACATCCTTCATCTGAGAGTCTGGCCCCAACCAAACAGTCACTGGATCGAGCTGTATTTTTTGTATTTTCGCAAGTCGACATCGGGCTTCCGGTAGATCCACAAGGCCTCATCTTCAGGACCTTCTTTGATTACGCTGCGTTTTCCCTCACGCAGCATAGAGTAGTCTCCCAGGAAGCCGGATTTATTCACCGACTTGGCCTCCTGAGTCGGGGCACACCCGCTCATCCCCATGTGAGAATGCGCAGCAGAAGCACACCTGTAACCCGCCACATAGCCACCTCATTCATTCCTATGGCCATCCAGTTTGGACGCTGTGGGACTCTTGGTGATCCCTCGCTTCCCGGCATCCCACCGATGTGGAAGCTTTTCGTCCCACGAAGCGGCGAGCGGGACCCGCGCCTCGGCATGGTAGAGGTTATCCTGGAGCGAAGCGGCAAGTGCTTCAACGCTGGTCTCGGTACGCCTATGATCGTGCGCGATCTTGTCCTGAAGAGCCAAGGTCGCCGAAGTTGGAAGAGCCATCGTCATCTTCCGTCACGCGTGACGCAGCGAGGCACTAAGGACTGTTTGTTGGCTCACGATTCAGGTGGCACGCAGTCGGTTTGCTTCCGCATCTGGCACAACCGGAACCTTGTCAACTGGGCCCAGTATTTCAGTGCCCCATGCACGTCATTCCAGGAATCGAAGACCTCCCGGTTGAGAAACCGTCCACCCACCCGCTGGTCCACGGCTGCCGCAAGCACCTCACCGGAATCCGCATCCATGAACTTGGCTTCTATGGAGGCTCCACCTTTAAACAACGGCTTGCCGGTGGTTAACGTCTTGATGGTAGACGCGATGAATACGACGTTAAGCGGTGCAGGAACGCTTGAAACAACATCCAGGGCTGGGTTGGATTGCTCAGCATCGGTGAGGGCTGCCTGCATTCGAAACGTCTTCGGACCCGGCTCCTTCACCATTTCGTAGTCTTTGGCGAGCTCCTGATACAGGAGCGCATAAAACGAATCCGCGATGACTTGGGCATCCTTAGGATCGACGCCTTGCATCTTCGAATCCTTCCCTCTCCAGATCATCACGGGATCCAGGAGCACTTTTTTGTATGAGGCCTTCGTGGCCCAATCCACTTTCGGGTTTCGATAGACCAGGCGGGCCTCATCTCCCGTGCCCTCACGCATCTGAGGATAAAGGTCTTCCAAGAAGCCAGACGTTTCGACGCTCCTGGCCTGCCTTGTCGCAGCACAGCCCGTCAGCGTGAGAATCACGATCGCTAACAGTAGTCCACATTGTTTGAACATTTAAGCCTCTTCTGAGACGGCTGCGTCTTCCAGGCTGCGGCTGTTCCGTCAATCGCATGCCGCATTACAAGTAGACGGCACCCTAAATTCCCTAACTGTCGCTCAAACGTTGTCCGCTTCCGTGGAGCCTGCGGTTCGGGAGGCCAGTTGCCGCTGCCCCCACTTCCACCCGCTGATCTCCGGCATGTCTTCGCCGTACTTCGCGATGTACTGCTTGTGCTCGATCAGCTTGTCACGGATCGCCTGCTTGGCATAAGCCGCTCGCGATCCCAAACCAGGCAGACGGTCGATGACATCGACGGCCAGATGAAACCGGTCGATCTCGTTCAGCACGCACATGTCGAACGGTGTGGTGGTCGTGCCTTCCTCCTTGTAACCGCGGACGTGCAGGTTCTTGTGGTTCGTCCTGCGGTAGGTCAGCCGGTGTATCAGCCAGGGATAACCATGGAAGGCGAACACGATCGGTTTGTCCTTCGTGAACAAGTCGTCAAACTCCCGATCGCCCAACCCGTGCGGGTGTTCGCTCGGCGGCTGCAGTTTCATCAAATCGACCACATTGACGACACGGATTTTGAGTTCCGGCAGGTGTTCGCGAAACAGCTCCACCGCGGCGAGGGTTTCGAGGGTCGGCACATCGCCGCAGCAGGCGAGCACGACGTCAGGCTCCCCTCCCCGATCATTGCTCGCCCATTCCCAAATGCCGATGCCCGCGGTGCAATGCTTGATCGCCTGATCCATGTTCAGCCATTGCGGGGCTGGCTGTTTGCCGGCCACGATCACGTTGATGTAATTGCGGCTGCGAAGGCAGTGGTCCGTGATCGATAAGAGAGTATTGGCGTCTGGCGGCAGGTACACGCGGACCACCTGAGCTTTCTTATTGACGACGTGATCGATGAAACCGGGATCCTGATGACTGAAGCCATTGTTATCCTGCCGCCAGACGTGCGATGAGAGCAGGTAGTTCAAGGACGCAATGGGCCGCCGCCACTCGATGCAGCGCGTCACTTTCAGCCACTTCGCATGCTGGTTGAGCATCGAATCAATGATGTGGATGAACGCCTCGTAACAGGAGAACAGCCCGTGCCGGCCGGTGAGCAGGTAACCCTCCAGCCAGCCCTGGCACAAATGCTCGCTCAAGACCTCCAGCACCTGCCCCTC
>DATGEA010000281.1:0-3646 GCA_035310605.1 Nitrospira sp.
GCCTGCTGTTCCGCGTCGACCATCTCCGCGGTTTCGGCCGCCGCCAGCTTGTCCACCGTGAGCGTGGTGGCCAGTGACGGCACGAACAGATGCCGTAGCCAGGCGGTCCAGCGCCGGTAGAGCGCCGGCAGCAGCGTTTTGCCGAAAATCGGCAGGCCGTAGAACCAGCCCAGCGATTCCACCATGACGTACGGTGTCACCACGTTCTCTTTCAAATCGTGCAGGAGCGTGTGGCCCGCATGGACCCATTTGGCGCGCGCTTCGTGCTTCGACACCTTATGGTCCAGGTAGCTTCGCGGGATTTCCCGCACTTCGTTCTTCGCGCGCATGATCACCGGGAACTGTTCGGTATCATGATCTTTCCCCCAGGCCCGGTAACGGATGAAGGCGGCGAAGAATCCCGCGAAGCCGTAGGTCTCGTGCAGACCGACCGATTCGAGATGCCGGCGGAACGGTTCGGATCGCACGTCGATGCAGTAGACCGATTGCGAATAGGGGCGGGTCGGCGCCGTCTGGTTGGTCTCGCTCGCACGTTCCCGCAGCAGCCCCAACAGGCGTTCGTGGTATCCGGCTTCAAACGCCTTGAGCCATACCGGTCCATGGTCCGACTCGGGGAAGGCCTCCATCCAGTCGATCACCTGTTTCAGGTCGGAGGGTGAACTTTCGGCGAGCACCGCCGTCTCGATCTCCAGGGATCGGGCAAGCGCGAGCAATTTTCTGGCCGCGCCGCGCCGCGCCGCTGCCTCCTGGCGCGGGACCACCTCTGTTCTATAGCGATCGAGCACCATCCCCCAGCCGTTGCCCTTCTGGTGGGACAGCCGATCAACTTCCTCGGCATAGAGCGCGGGCAACCGGCCTGCGACTCGTTGTCTCCTCAAATAGTATTCGCCGGAATGGGTTCGCATGTATGCCGTGACCGCCTCATATCGTCCCTCGATGCCGAGCTCATCCCGGCAGGCCTTCTGAACCAGTTCACGCGCATACCAGAGACGAATGGCGAGGAACTTCACGAGCCCGGCAGGGTAGGCCTGTTGCCAGGGGTAGTCGCGTTCTTCTCCGCGCCATTTGATGAAGCCGGCCCAGCCCGGCAACGCGGTCAATTGCAACGACAGATAGTCCTGTCTGAGGTGGGACGGAATCCCGAGCGCGTCCAGACTCTCGAGGAGGGCGTCTTCCGGATACTCGGGAAGCTGCGAGATTTTTCTTCGACTGTCCTCAATGCCGAACAGCGACCATTCCTGCGCGGCGAGCGTCTTCCATGCGCCGTAGAGTCCCTTCTCCCGTTCCGGCATGGCCCAGGCGGCATGGCCCTCGTCCAGGAACGCCTCGCACCATTTGATCAATTGATCGTTGATCTGCCGGACGATCTGGGTACCGAGCGTGTCGTCGCACCAGTGCGAGAGCGTGAGCCATCGTCCTAATGCTGCCTGGTCGCTCTCTGCGATTGAGCGGATCCGCTCATGTAGATCCGGAAAGGTCAGGACGGATTCGAGCCGGGCCGCGATGCGGTCGATCAACTCGTTGGAGGGATCGGGTAGCTGGTCGTCGAGCGGCTCCACGACCGGCGCACAGAGACCATCAGTCAAACAGGCGCGCAGAACCTCGCCATGCGTGGCTTTGCGCGATCCGATGACCACGTGCTTATCATGGATCAGCGGCTTCAAGGCGTCATCGAGATGCCGGGATTGGATCCGGCCGGACTTCAAGTAATCGCGGTACAAATACCCGGAGAGATAGCCGTTGCCGCCCATGAATTGCTTGCCGCGACGGACGGTTTCTTCGAACGGGAGATACTCGAGGCTATGAAGCGGATTGTGGTGAACGAAGGTCCGCATGGGCCAGTACTGGGCGATGATCTCGCCTGCGAGCTTCACGACGCCGCGCAGCTCCATCCGCCTGGTTTCGATATCGGGCGAGGTAATCACCGGTTCCATACGATTGATCCCGTGACGGAGTGCGTGGCTGACACAGTCTGGTCAGGCGCGAAGAGGGTGGCCGGCGCCAAGCCTAAGGCCAGCAGGACCAGGACAATGATCAACAGCGACGCGAGCTCGGTGCGGAGCAGATCCGTGTACCGCAAGTCGAGCCGCCGCGCGCCGAAGAGCAGCCGTTGCACCATCTGCATGATGTACCAGGACGCCGCAAGCCAGGCGATCAGATTGATAACCAGGCCCGTCGACGAAGGGAAGGGCGAGGTTAGCAGCAGTCCCATGAAGCCGGCAAAGACGCCGAAGGGCGGCAAACCCATCGCGGCCAGCGCCAGGAGCGAGAGCAGCACCGCATATTGGGGCATGCCCGAGGCCAGCCCGCTGATCGCCTGCGGATCCACGTCGTCGCCGTATCGCGTGCGAATCACCTGCCAGGCGATCAGGAGCCCGCTCGTCGCCAGGCCGATCGCTCCGACCAACAACGCAGCCCGAGGCGTCGCCGTCCGCATCGCCGCGGCAAACCACCACAGCATTGAAAAGAACGAGAGGCTGCCGTAGGCGAGCATAAGCCGCACGCGCGATTGGGCCATTGCCTTGACCGCCCCGTAGAGGGCTCCCACCAACGCAAAGAGGCTCACGGTCCACGCGACTACGTCCGGGACCGTCGGCATGACCGTCGAAAGCCCGTGGAGTCCCACGACGGGAAGCAGCAATACGATGAACGACGGCAGACTCCCGGGCAGCCTCGTCAGTGCCGTGAGGTACCCGTCATGAAAGGGCATGAGCGGCAGGAGGATGGCGCAGGTCAGCAGGGTCGCCACAGACGAAGGCGGCGGACCGGCCGCGAGAGAGATCCCGACACAGACCACACCGAGGCCGAACAAGCCGATGCCCCACCACGAGATCGGCCAGAGGGCAGTGTGATGGTGAAAGAGCAACACCACGATGGATACAAAGAGTGCCATCAGGAACAGCTGGCCGGAGACGTCGCGGCCGGTGAGGGTACCGACCCCGAGCCCCAGACAGACCAAAGTCATGACCCAGGAGAGCCGATGGTCCTCGTGGACCGGCTGCCCCAGCACCGACACTGCAGCGGCCAGCGGAAGCAGGTAGAGCGGCAAGAGGCTCTCGGCTGGAGTCTCAAGCCGGCCGGAGAACCCCGCGATCACTCCGAGGGTGATGACGGACCAGATGATGGACGACAGCTTCAGGCGGTCGGGGTTCGACCAGACGGCCAGGCTCGCGAGCGCGCCAAGCAAAGGAACGCCGGCCAGCAGCCATGGAATGAGCGCGCCGTCCCTCATCGCGACCACCCCCGTTCCCGTTTCTCGAATCGATGGATCAGCCGCATCATGATCTGGCCGAGCCGCTGATAGAGTTCGTCCGCATAGAGTCGATTCATGAACAACACGTAGAGGCGGATTCTCAGGCCGTCGATCCAGGCCGGCGTCCACACGGTCCGCCCATGGGCGCGCATGTAGAGGTATGACCAGCTGGCGACCGTCAGGACCGTGGACAGAAGTATGATGAGGTCGAAGAGCCAGCTCGGAAGGGCCGCGGCCTGGAAATAGGAGGCCACCTCGGCCGGATCGGGATACAAGAACGCGGTGAAGGATTCGACGGCGAACAGATACACGAACACGATGAACAGAAGCGTCAGCAACATGGCGGCCGACACTTTCCACGACGCCACGGCGCGCAGGCGCGTGAGGGTCAAG
>DATGEA010000282.1:0-6009 GCA_035310605.1 Nitrospira sp.
GGGGCCTCTGCATATCGCGGCGCGTAGCGGTCCGGTCCATTAAAAGGCTAAGAATGGCCCAGTTCCCAGTGTTGAGGGTTGGCTATCGAATCCTACGTACACCGTACGTCCGAGAAAAAAAGGAAGCCCCCAGACAAAGAAGCTAGGAGACGGTCCGCCTAAATTATTGAACACGGCATGACCGGTCTGCACCAGGCTCGACGTATTGGCAACCTGAAATGGGATAATTGCTTGATGACTATTGGCGCCAACGAGCGTGGCGAGCAGGTCGGCCTGACTCACGGGACAGTAGAAATCTTGCAGAGGCGCTGTGCAGACCGGGATCGTCTGGTCCGGGAAAAAATAGCCATTGGACCCGGAATCAATCACGGCTTGCCCGAAGTTTGTGCCATTGTAGATTGTTTTGAAGAGTCCAGTCGTCGGATCTGTGGTGAATACTGAGACACCGCCCGGCGGGGTATTATTCACTGCCGTACCAATGCCGAGGATCAAGGACCCCGAGACTGATTGAGCGCCCGTCGAAGGCACGCTAGGCAAAGTAAGGGTCACACCGTTATTGTCTGAGGGCAGTAACGATACCGGGTTCTGGACTTGATTGAGCAGAGGGACTGCTGTGCCAGCACATGTAGAACCAACACAAGAAAAGTACAGGGTATTGTTGCTCTGTGTTGCACAGACAGGGCCACAATCCTGGGCGAACACTCCAATGCCGAGGATGCCGTTAAAGAATACATCCTGAGGATTGGATTCGACCACACTGTTACAGGGATTTTGAGAAGTAGACTGCCCGGCAAACGTGGGATCAATGACGTGAATGGGAACGTTCACGGCTGGTTCGCCGCCAAGTACCACATCCGCACGTTGAACCGGTCCCCAGAACGTGGTGCCATCCGCGAAAAACGCACACTCGCCGATGGGATTATTTTGGGAATCAACTTCCTGGACCAGCGAGGGCAAGAGAACAGATCCGAAGATACGGAGCCCAAAGGACCCTATATCAACCAAGATGTCAGGGATTGTTTGGCAGGAGGACGTGCCAGGTGAACAGATTGTTACCTGGGCACACAACTCATTCACATTTCTACATAGAGTGGAAGCGCCAACCGACACCGTCAAGACGTTGGCCGGCGCCGAACCAGCACCTCCACCAGAGTCTCCGCCTCCCCCACAGCCACTCGTCAGAAAGATGAAGGCACATGCGACAGCAAGATACTTCATTGAATGTGCTCGGGAGAAATCGTCGGTGGCAAAAGGGTTGGAATGAAGGCCCGCCCCCACATGCTCCGGATATGTCCGGCTCGCTCGACCACCAAGTGAGCGGTCTTCAGCACCATCGGTTTTCGGATTCGAGGCTTTTTGTTCTGTAGGGCCGTGAGTCCCTCTCGATACTCGTCAAAATACGACCCAAAGAGGAGAGACAGATCAGGGGAGCCAGTGCCTCTCCAGGTCACGGCAAACACTGTGCCATCGGATGACACATACTCTTTGATCGTCATCCCGGTAACCGTGATGGTTTCGATCGAGTACCCTTTACCAGGCTTGCTTTGCCCCTGTCCCCCCATGGCTGCACGGTCCCGAGCAACCGAGGCCACGGATTGACCTAACGCGGCCCAGACTGGCGTAATAGCAGCCAGATGAATCAGGAGGGTTACGAGCCCGGTGCGAAACCATGTCTCCATCGTCCCTCTATCTCCCATAAAACGCTAAAGGCTCTGCTTTCGCTTCTTCGTCTGATATCTCTGAGGCATCCGAAGACGACTCTGCCGCATAATAGAACGGGGGTCAAGCCTTGCGATCACACATTTCGTAATGCATAGCGGTTCCGCGCCTACCTCCCCTCTTCTCCCCCCCACTACGATAGACCAGACCGATAGAGAGAGCATAAAATAACGCTGCTCGCTCACCCTGACCGGGTCATTGAATCTTCTCCAATCTGCTCACGAAAGATGGAAGGAGAGAAGGCCATGTCACAGACATTCGCAGGAAAAGTCGCTCTCGTCACCGGCGGCAATAGTGGGATCGGTCTGGCCACCGCGATTGCGTTTGCGAAAGCAGGTGCGCGCGTCGTCTTCACAGGACGCGATCAGGCAACCCTGGGCAAGGCGGCCGTTCACCTCGGCCAGAACGTCATTGCTCTGCGAAGCGATGCTGGGAGCGTCTCTGATGGGATCAAGCTTGCCGCCGCACTGCAACAGCAGGGCGTGAAACTCGATGTTGTGTTTATCAATGCGGGCGTGAGCAGGTTTGCTCCGTTTGACGCAGTTGAGGAAGAGGCGTGGGATGCGACGTTCAACACCAATGTGAAGGGCCCCTATTTCCTGATCAAGGCGCTGCTGCCGCTTCTGAACCATGGAGCCGCGATCGTGCTCAACGGCTCAATCAACGCCCACATCGGTATGCCCAATACGAGCGTGTACGCCGCCAGCAAAGCCGCATTGATTTCACTGGCAAAAACGCTGTCCTCCGAGTTGTTGAGCAAAGGCATCCGCGTCAATGTGGTGAGCCCCGGCCCTATCGCGACCCCGCTTTATGGACGCCTCGGTCTTCCTTCGGAGGAAGTCTCCAAGGTTGCGACGAGCATTCAGGCCCAGATCCCACTGAAGCGCTTCGGGACGCCCGATGAGATTGCGAGCGCTGTCCTGTATCTGGCTTCTCCCGAGTCGGCATTTATTGTTGGCACCGAGCTGGTGGCCGACGGCGGCATGAGCCAGCTCTGATTCTGACGAATGGCATCGCGTTCGCTCAGGACCGATTGGAATGCAACCGGGGCAGGCCAGAAGGTGACTCCTGTTCAATCTCCCTGTCCCTGCCCTCACCTCACACACCGCTCCCCATCCTCTCCAGCGTGATGGATACGTTTTAAACTCAGCAGCAAACCGGTCAGCGGTTCTTAATACATCACACCCAAGTAACCTGTCGTCGTTCCATCGCTTTCGCCACTGCAGCCCTCAGCTTCTCGGCTTCGACTGGCTTGACCAAATAATCCACCACGCCATGCCCCATGAAGGAAACGGCCATGTCGGTATTCGGGTAGGCCGTGAGGACAATGAGCGGGACATGGGGGTACTCTCTCTGAAAATAGTCGATGGCTTGGATGCCATTGATCTTCGGCATGCGGATGTCACAAACCACGGCGTCCAGCACTAATCGATTCTCTCCTGCGTTGATCGCTTCGATGGCTTTCTCCCCATCTTCCGCTTCCAGGACTTCGTACCCGGCTTTTTCCAGAGTCATCCGGACCACGGTCCTGACAGAGGGTTCATCATCGACCACGAGCACCCGACCGTTCCCAGTTAACGCCCCGAACAACAGATCTGATTTGTACTCAGTCATGGCATTCCCCCTTTGTTGTTGAAGTGAATTGGACTATCGCTGCTCCTGCGAAATGAAATCCTCACACAACCGCTATCGCAAAAGTATTTCGCAGTGAGTCATACGTGCTGCCAATGCTAAACGCAACCTCTGTGCCAGATGAAAATCGACTGCGGCTGAAATAATTGGAATGGAAGATCGCAATTTTCCACGAGACTTAGTTGCTTCCACGTTGAGGCGATCTCCATCCGTTTCTTGAGTGGCCAGCTCGAAGACATCCAAACTGATGCTGTATGGATGTAATTGGATTCACAATATGTGGAGCAGAGAAGGGTTCAGGACCCATTTCGCAGCGCATGATAGGCTAGCTCAGGCTGTCTCTACTTCCCTTCTCCATGCTGGCGCGCCAGGCGAGGGAGGACGCGATTCGTGAAACACACGCGCATTATCGTTACGCACTACGGCGGGCCCGATGCACTTCAGGTGCGTGAAGAAGAGTGCCCCGAACCGAAGGACGGTGAAGTACGGGTAAGAGTGCTGGCGGCAGGCGTTTCCTTGCCTGACATCATGATGCGCGAGGGCATTCACCCCGAGACCCCTCGGCTGCCCTTCACGCCGGGGTGGGATCTGATCGGCACGGTGAACCGGCTCGGCGGCGGTATTTCTGGTCTCGAACCAGGCCAGATCGTTGCCGCGCTGCCGATCAGCGGCGCGTATGCGGAATTCGTCTGCCTGTCGCAACGCGAACTGGTTCCGGTGCCATCCGGGTTGGACGCCGCCGAGGCTGTCAGCCTCGTGCTGAACTATGTCACGGCGTATCAGATGCTGCATCGTTCGGCTCAGGTCAGGCCGGGACAGCGTGTGTTGATTCACGGCGCGGCAGGCGGGGTCGGCTCGGCACTCTTGCAGCTTGGGCGCCTCGCCGGACTGGAGATGTACGGTACCTGTTCAGCGCGAGGGGCGTCGGCCGTTTCCAACCTGGGCGCTACCCCGATTGATTACCAGCATCAGGACTTCGTGAAAGAAATTCACCGCCTCACGAGCGAGGGCGTAGACGTCGTCTTTGACAGCATCGGTGGCACGCATATCTGGCGTTCCCGCAAGGCTCTGCGTCCCGGCGGGAGGGTCGTGGCCTATGGCCTTACTGGCTCGCTGCGGGGAGGACGACTGGCTTCAGGTCGTTCAGGTGGTCGTCATCGCTTTCGTGCTATCGCCGTTTTCGGGCTGTATATAGCAGGCGGCTGGCTTCTTCCGGGACGAAAACGGGTGGTTCCCTACAGCATCCAGTGGCTGAAGCGGCTGAGGCCGGCACTGTTCCGACAGGATTTGCTCGCCCTGTTCGATCTCCTTCAACAGCGGAAGATCAAGCCGTTGATCGCACAGCGACTTCCTCTTGCCGAGGCAAGACAGGCGCACGAGTTGCTCGGGAAGGGAGTTGTGGCAGGCAAGATCGTGCTCGTGCCCAACGGATCCTCGCTTGAATCAGGAGCGACGTAACAACGGCATGTAACGGACGACGCCTCGCGCCGCCGCTGATGCCAAGCGTTAGCCGTTGCCCTGAATCCCACATAGAGTGTCAGAACCTGCAATCCAACATTTCCCGGCGCGTGGCGGTCCGGATTCTGCTTCCATTCCCCGCCCATACTCCATCTGAAACAACGATGGAGCGGGCCAGCCTGATACAGTAGAGCGTCCCCGGTCTTCAACTCCGTTAGGAACTCGCTGGTTTCACATCGCTACGCCACCACCGGCCTGGATCGTATCGCCGGTGATCCACCCTCCCTCTTCGCTCACGACAAACGCCACAACTTGGGCAATGTCGGCCGGTGTCCCCAGGCGACCAAGGGGGGAGGCTTGAGCGCCGATCGCTCTGAACTGGGGATCGCTAAGCATGTCGGTTTCGGTATAACCGGGAGATACCGTATTCACCGTGATCTTCCGTGCTCCCAGCTCCTTCGCGACCACTTTTGTAAAGGACTCGAGCGCTGACTTACTGCCGGCATAGGCGCTGATACCGGGAAAGACCATCTTCGTCGCACCAGTGGAAATATTGACGATGCGCCCGCCGGCCGCCATATGCTTCGCAGCCTCTTGCATGGCAAAGAACTGACCCTTCGCATTGACCGCAAACATGTGGTCGTACTCCTCTTCAGTTGTATCGATGATCGGCTTGGTCCAGAAGACTCCGGCGTTATTGACAAGAATATCCAGTCGCCCAAACGCCTTCTTCGTTTCCTGAAAGAGGCGCCGGATGTCGGCAACCTTGCTCACATCTGCCTGAACGGCAATGGCTGTTCCGCCACTGGCTTCGATACCGGCCACCACCTTCTTCGCTTCGCCGGCGCTCTTCGTATAGTTGACCACGATAGTTGCACCATCCCGCGCAAGCCGCTCGGCAATGCCTCGTCCGATTCCCCGAGATGCGCCTGTCACCACTGCAACTTTTCCTTTGAGTGAAGCCATGATGCTCCTCCTACGTTTGTGATCGCTAAGTCCCCTCTCTTCGCCTCGCTGACCTGTGAGGCATCGCATAGAGCATTCCAAAGCCATCACCATTTCATCTGTTTCCCTAAAGGTATGACAAATAAGGAATCGGAACCGGTAGCTCGTTGAAATGAACCAGCCGCGGTCGAGCGAATGGTGCCGAATCATCGGCACGTGCCGATGATTCGGCACCATTCGCTCGACCGCGGCTGG
>DATGEA010000283.1:0-3851 GCA_035310605.1 Nitrospira sp.
CCTTGTGGCTTGCACCCCGCCATTTGACGACCGGAATACAACCCGCCAAGGGGTAGGCCTGCCGCAATCATCGCAGACATACATTCCTGCCCAACCGTCCGTAACTGCCGAAGGGAGCCACAGACCGGGCGGGGTTGATCAGCGGGCTCCTGGTCGGTGACGATGCGGATTCTCGCCGTGCTGGCGGCAGTGGAGGGCCAGGTAGTAGCAGTGAGTCAGGTTCTTTTCCGCGATTTCTAGCGGAAGGGCTGACGAGGGCGCCAGGGTATCACCTCGGGAGTTCATTGAGACGTATAATTTGTACTGCCATGGAGCCGAAGTACTGGGTGCTCAGGTGCAAGGTCTGCCACAGGTTGCACAAGGGCGATCTGGTTAAAGAAAGCGAACGCATTCTGAATTTGCCTCCAACCGCTCGAAGAATTACCTGCCCGGATCGCCCTCACGAGTGGTCTTCATACTCCCTGGAGGATTGGAAGCAGATGACGGAATCGGAATGGAACGCTCTGCCCAACACATAGCTAGATCTGAATGCTTGGGTCGTCCAAGCCAATGCCAATGAGTGCTTCTTCCTGCTTTTGGGCGCGATAGGCCCGCAAGCCTGCCGGCTGTTCCCCGCGTTGCCTCAAATCCACGTCAGGTTTCCCTGGCCGTTGCGCGCCCTCCTACTCCCTCTCCTGGAAGCAAGGCGAATCCGTCTCAACTGAAACATGCACCACGATCGCCGACGGCCTGGCAACACGCATACCTGAACCCGCCAACGTGCGGCCCATCCGCGAACTCCCATCAGTTCGATCTATGATTTCCTCACCTTCGGGGTACTCCTCTGAGTGTTCCGCGCTTCCACGAACGCGCCGCTCTGAGCGCACGTGATCGCGGATGAACTCCCGTTCAAATTCGGCGATGGTGGCGAAGATTCCGAAGATCAGCCGGCCTACGAGTCTAGGATCGTACTGGAGGCATACCCATCGAACGAAGTCTCTGATAGTCCTCGGCTATTGACGATTTTTCCTTGGCTGAGGAGCGGCGTTGGTCTTAGAGTTGTCGTAGGTTCATGAATCCTTCGCTCTCGACGGCTCGTGAAGCACAGACTCTGCTGGGACGCTATCTCCCCGTGTCCCGACTGGTACCGAGTCCCAGCTTGTCCACGAAATCTGCAGGGGACGTTTATCTGAAGCTCGAAACCGACCTGCCCACAGGATCGTTCAAACCGCGCGGCGCGCTCTACGCCCTCTCCGTTAATAACGCACGGCAAACGATCCGTGAAGTCACCGCTTCGAGCACCGGCAATCATGGTGCCGCGGTCGCCTTTGCGGCGAAGTTGTTAGGCATTCCGGCCACAATCTTCCTGCCCGCCAATCCCAATCCGGTGAAGCGTGACCGCATTGTCAGATTGGGAGGAAAAATCATAGAAGAGGGAGCCGGCGATCTCAGCGTCGCCTTCCGGCAAGCCTCTGCCTACTCGCGTGTTCCAGGCGTTTACTTCCTGAACGACGCCACCGATCCTGATCTGCCCGCCGGACCCGCCACCATTGCGCTGGAGATATTCGAGCAACTTCCCTCAGTCGATACCATCGTGGCTCCGATGGGTGACACAGCGCTCATTCGGGGAGTTGCCGCAGCAGCCAAAAGCCTGTCTCCAACTATTCGCATCATCGGCGTGCAAGCAGAGCAGGCGCCCTCCTACGCCCTCTCCTGGAAGCAAGGCGAAGCCGTCTCGACTGACACATGCACCACGATCGCCGACGGCCTGGCAACACGCATACCTGAACCCGCCAACGTGCGGGCCATCCGCGAACTGGTGGACGATGTCGTTCTCGTCAGTGAGGACGGGATGCTGGCAGCGATCCGACATCTAGCACTGGAAGAGCACATCATCGCCGAACCCGCGGGTGCGGCGGCGACTACTGCCCTGCTGGATGGAAAATCTCGATGCGGACGGCAAGCCGTGCTCCTGGTCACCGGCGCCAATGTGAGCCCGGAGGTGCTGCGGGCAGCAATCTGTGCTCAGCGCGATCCGATGTTGGAGGAGCAAGGCGTCTCTTCTGCTAATCGCCAACTGTAGTTTTCGCCAACTGGGACGGACGAACGGCTAGGCATGGGATCCTTTGCTAGGCAAGAGGATGTCGGTTTCCGGAACCGAAGAAATGCATTTGGGCAAGCCCGAGATGCTCATGCAATTGCCACAAGACGCAGACTTCGAGATCAGCAACGACAATCGGTTCCTGGTAAGCTCCCCCAACGGCCGTTTGGTTTCGCCTCTCATGGTCGTTGCGAACTGGCATCCGGAAGCGCTCGCGTCACAATGACTCCATCCACAACGCTGGTTTATTCGGGACAACTTTCTTCAACCATAGCTCTGTTCCATGTGCCTCGACGCACAGCGAGAATGCGCAGAGCACGTGAAGTCGTGTTCCCGTTCGTAGCGGTTCCGCATCCGACTGGACGTAATCGCCGATGATTGATGTGAAATCCGCATCTCACTTTTCAGTCGCATCGGCGCGTCTGGGGCTTTGCAAAGTATGCTAACGCCTATTCTCGCCAATCGCATCTGTTCATGGCGAAAGCCTCATCCCAAAGACTGACACTGGGGGCTGGGCGATAGCGCTGCCTCCTCTTTCGGTGGGACAACATCATTAGTGACCACGTGCCACCGAAGGCCGCCTTCGGGCTTCGCCCTGCGTGCCTGGTCGCAGGCGGTCCTGCACCCTAAGTAGGATCAATCACCCGATGGTAGCAGTTCGTCGTCCCAACAATTACCTTCCGACGACGGATAGTATAGAGCCATCTCTATCGCCCGCATGATTGTGTCCAATTGATCGGTGTTGCTGGCAGCCTGGTTATATGTCGACATCGTCATTCTATTTGTCCCCACTCAAGAAATGTGGTGCAGATTCTGGCGCGGGAGCGGCTCGCGGTCAAACGAAACGTTTTGATCAAGGTGATAGGATTTGTTTATCAGGACAGCTATTCACAACAGCTTTTAAGCGGAAGCGCCGGACGCGAAGACTGAAAGGTAGGCCAAGGCACCTGCCCGTTGGCGTCCGCCGCCGTCCCCCGTGGAAATGGACTCCGCGGGTCCGGCATTCGAGTTCAACTGGGGCGCACTGCCTCGCTTGCAACTGCATGCGATCTTGCCGGGTGGCGGCGCCGCTTAACAATCCTGTGTATCTGCCGCCGTCAAACGTCCACTTGCCCACGTTCTTTTGCAGCCAGATCGGTAGCTTGTACCAGACCCGGCCCACGCCTAGTCCCTTGTCCGCGTTGCCAGTGGGAACCTCAAGCATGGTGAACGTCCCGATCTGGGGCAAGTGTTTGTTCTCTTTGACAAACGCGATCTTTGACCCCAACTCCATATCTGTGAGCCCAAACTCCGTTGGACCGGTTCCGCTCGGCAGATACACAGGATTGTTAAGCGGCGCCGCCACCCCGAACGGCAAGATCGCATGCAGTTGCAAGCGAGGCAGTGCGCCCCAGTTGAACTCGAATGCCGGACCCGCGGAGTCCATTTCCACGGGTGTTCCGTCCGCCGCTCCAAAAATATAGAACTCGTAATGATGCAGATCCACCGGCACAGGATCGTCGGTCTGGTACGGCGGTCCTTGTGCCCACAGCTTAGATCCAGCCAGGATTACGAGCAGGAGTATCGCTGTGATGAGACAACTGGAGCGAGTTATGGGCATAGCCAATAGCCGGCTTTTATTGCAACATACAGACCCAGTTCTGGCTAGCGCGTCCGGCTGTAGAATCAGTGGCGCTTTTTTCGGCTCAAAATAATTGCGCGGAGGGAAGACAGATGGAACGGCTCTACCTGGTGCTGTTGGCCGTATTTACCCTAGCGAGTTCCGCTCCCC
>DATGEA010000284.1:0-3216 GCA_035310605.1 Nitrospira sp.
CAACCGAGCTATGGCTCGCACCGTATAACTTTTACGCAAGCTTTAGAGGTTTTCGCTGTCTTCTTATCACATTTTGAGGTCATCAGGATTATCTTGCACATCTGAACATGAAGGGAGGTGCCATTATGGAACGCATAGATCCGGGGATGCTATTAGGGGGAGTGATCTTTGGCATCGGGATAATTGATCTCATTATGTGAATTGTTGTCGTGATCAGAAATCTCGGCTAGGACTACCTTCGATCCGACCTCAGTCCCCATGTGACACCCGCTCCGCCGGAAGATCCGGGAACCTCTCGGGCTATGGTCTCCGAGACAGCAACGCCGTCGTCTACGGATGACCGGCCTTCTCTTTATCTGCGATCAATCCAGCCACGAACACGAGCATTCCCACGGCAAGAGGAAACGATAAGGTCTGCGGAAGACTCGTCTCGACCGGAGGAGGCCAGTCGACGAGCACGGCGAGCGCCATGAGCGACGCTCCGACGCCCTGCAGCACCTTCCATCGGAGAGACGGGCACCGCGCGGTCGAGGCGGCAGCTGAGTCGGGTGAGTCTGATTTCTGTTCGTTTCTCTCCGACATGGTACACCTCCGGACAGCCTTCAGTGATCCAGCGAGTCCAAGGCAAGATTCAACTCCAGGACATTGACTCGCGGCTCCCCCAGCAATCCGAACTGCCGCCATTCGGTGTGCTTGTCGACTAATGCCCTCACCGTGATCTCATTGAGACCTCGCGCGCGGGTCACTCGCTTCATTTGGTATAGGGCAGCAGCCGAGCTAATGTGGGGGTCGAGCCCGCTTCCGGAGGCGGTGACCAGATCGACAGGGATGGGTGAGTCATTGCCCGGGTCTGCAGCTCGTAAGGCGGCTACCCTCAATTTAACCGCCTCGATTACCGCCGGGTTGGTGGGCCCCAGGTTCGATCCGCCCGACGCAGCCGCGTTATAGGGAAACAACGAGGTCCCCGAAGGACGGCTCCAAAAATATTCCGCCTTATCAAAATACTGTCCAATCAACTTGGATCCGATCACTTTGCCATTGCGAACGATCAAGCTGCCGTTCGCCTGGTCGGGAAAGAACAGCTGAGCCAGTCCGGTGACGGCCATCGGATAGACCAATCCCGTGAGAAGAGTCATGATAATAAGCATTGTCAGCGCGGGTCTGATCTGGTCTTTCATAGCGCCCCTCAAACAAAATGCAACGCGACCAGAATCATGTCAATCAACTTGATGCCGATAAAGGGCAACACGACACCACCCAACCCATAGATCAGAAGATGGCGCCGTAACAATGGGCCGGCACCGATGGGGCGATACCTGATTCCTCTCAAGGCGAGCGGAATGAGCGCGATAATGACCAGCGCGTTGAAAATGACCGCGGACAAGACGGCGCTTTGCGGAGTCGCCAGCCGCATGACGTTGAGCGCATTCAGAGCCGGATAGGTCGTGGCAAAGGCCGCGGGAATGATCGCAAAATACTTCGCCACATCGTTGGCAATGCTGAACGTGGTCAAAGCCCCGCGCGTCATGAGCAACTGCTTGCCGATTTCCACGATCTCGATGAGCTTCGTCGGGTTGGAATCCAGATCGACCAGATTGCCGGCTTCTTTGGCGGCCTGGGTGCCGGTGTTCATTGCAACGGCGACGTCAGCCTGCGCCAGCGCCGGGGCATCATTCGTGCCGTCCCCCGTCATGGCAACCAACCGGCCTCCGGCCTGCATGTCGCGTATCAACTTGAGCTTGGTTTCCGGAGTGGCCTGCGCCAGAAAATCGTCCACCCCGGCTTCCGCCGCCACGGCCGCCGCAGTCTGCGGATTGTCGCCGGTGATCATCACAGTTTTGATGCCCATGCGTCTCAGCTCTATGAATCGTTCCTTGATCCCGCCTTTCACGATGTCTTTCAGGGCAATGACTCCCAACACTCTTCGCCCCTCCGCCACAACGAGCGGTGTTCCGCCTTGGGTGGAGATCGCATCCACACTCGACCTGACAGCAACAGAAAAGTGTCCCTCTCGCGCCAGGACGTAGGCCTCAATGGCATCGGCTGAGCCCTTCCTGATTTCCCGCCCGTTCAAATTGACCCCGCTCATGCGGGTTTGAGCAGTAAAGGGAGTGAATGTGGCGCCTAACTCATGGATGTCACGCGCGCGGAGTCCATATCGTTCCTTGGCGAGAACGACGATGCTACGGCCCTCGGGCGTCTCATCCGCCAGCGACGAGAGCTGGGCTGCATCGGCCAGCGCCTGATCGCTCACCCCGTCAGCCGGAATGAACGCGGTTGCCTGACGGTTGCCCAGGGTGATAGTGCCCGTCTTGTCGAGCAGCAGCACATCCACATCACCCGCTGCCTCGACGGCCTTCCCCGACATCGCGATGACGTTGGCTTGCACCATGCGATCCATGCCGGCGATGCCAATCGCAGAGAGTAATGCTCCGATCGTTGTCGGGATGAGACAGATCAGTAAGGCGATTAGGACGGTGACTGTTACAGGCGAACCTTGACCGGCAGCCGCCACGCTGTACAAGGAATACGGCAACAACGTCACGGTGGCTAACAAGAAAATAATTGTCAGCGCCGCGAGCAGAATATTGAGTGCGATCTCATTTGGCGTCTTCTGGCGTTTGGCTCCCTCCACCATGGCAATCATCCGGTCGAGAAAGCTTTCGCCCGGGCTGGCCGTGACGCGAACAATGAGCCAGTCCGATAGCACTCTTGTCCCGCCCGTCACTGCGCTGCGATCGCCGCCACTTTCCCGAATGACGGGCGCGCTCTCGCCGGTGATTGCGCTTTCATTCACCGATGCTACCCCTTCGATCACCTCGCCGTCGGCTGGAATGAACTCTCCGGCCTCCACGAGTACCACGTCGCCCTTTTTGAGAAAATTGGCGGAGACCGCGCTGAACGGATCGCACCTCTGAAACTTTCTGCTCGTAACGATGTCGTAATCCGCGCCGGGCTCCACACTCCCGAGCTTCTTTGCGGTCAGTTCCTGGCGCGCCCGACGAAGCGACTCGGCCTGAGCTTTGCCGCGTCCTTCCGCCATCGCCTCTGCCAAGTTCGCGAACAGCACGGTGAACCAAAGCCACAGTGTAATGGAGAGAATGAAGCCGGCCGGCGCTTCCCCGGTCCCGACCACCGCCTGCACAAACAGGAGGGTGGTCACGATGCTACCGACCCATACCACGAACATCACCGGGTTCTTGATCTGATGTCGGG
>DATGEA010000285.1:0-3021 GCA_035310605.1 Nitrospira sp.
CTCCCTGATCGATGACCACGTCGTGCTCGTAAGTCTCGCCGTCGATCTGGATCGAGCCGAAAGAGAACTTTTCGATACGCATGGTAGCCTCGGCCGATCCTACTGCCGACTCATCTCGTTATGCAATTCGAGCAGCGTAGCTTCCTCATCGGACCCCTCCCTTCGAGCATTATGCATCGGGGGTGTCCACAAAATCAGGGCAAGATCAAGCCTTCGGGGGTTATGTTATGCTGCGTTGATTTCTATTTGTTTCGTCCCACGAACTCTGATCACGTAGCGCCTTACAGAAAAGAATGTTCTTGTTTTGGATGGCCCAGTTTTTGGGTTTTAGGTCAGTTCGTTGAAACTCCAAAGATGAACACCAACGACCCCTTCTTCAACTTCTACAGCCATGGTTTCGCCCGGGTCGCGGTAGGGATTCCGACGGTTCGCGTGGCAGACCCAGCATATAATGCACGCGAGACGATCGTACTCATGACACAGGCGGCAGAACGCAAGGCTTTGCTGGTGGTTTTCCCTGAGCTCGGATTATCAGCCTATTCCTGCGAGGATTTATTCCAGCAACAAGCGTTGCTGGACGGGTGCAAAGAACAACTGGCCTCCGTCCTACGCGCCTCACAGGAGATACCCGTGATCGCGATCGTCGGCTTGCCGCTTGTCGTCGATGGCCTGCTGTTCAATTGCGCGGCGGTGCTGTCTCGCGGGCATGTGCTCGGCGTGATCCCAAAAACCTATCTTCCCAACTATCGGGAATTCTATGAGATGCGCCAATTCGTACCCGCTGATTGTGCCCGATCTCAGACGATCCAGCTTCTGAACCAGCATGACGTGCCGTTCGGTAACCAACTGCTGTTTCAGCTTGAGGACCAACCGCTCTGTACGTTTCATGTCGAGATCTGCGAGGACCTCTGGGTGCCCATCCCCCTCTCTTCGTATGCCGCCCTGGCCGGAGCCACCGTGCTGATTAATCTTTCTGCTTCGAACATCACCATCGGCAAGGCGGAGTACCGGCGGCAGTTGGTGGCTAGTCAATCGGCTCGGTGCCTCGCGGCATACGTGTACACTTCCGCAGGGTTCGGAGAGTCCACCACCGATCTAGCCTGGGATGGACATGGGATGATTTACGAAAACGGAACGGCTGTGGCCGAGAGCTCCCGCTTTTCCTACAACTCCCAACTACTCACCGGTGACCTCGACCTGGATCGGTTGGCCCAGGATCGCCGACGCCAAACCAGTTTCGGGGACTCAGTTCGCCGCCACAGGGCTGAACTGTCAGCCTTTCGCACGATACGAGTCCCTGTTGAACTGCCTCGTCATGAACAGCTTTTGCTGGAGCGATCATACAACCGCGTTCCCTATGTTCCCAGCGACCCTACGCGACGAGACGAACGCTGTCAGGAGGTATACGAGATCCAGGTGCAAGGATTGGTGAAGCGTCTCCGGACGACTGGAATCAGCAAGGTCGTGATCGGAGTGTCTGGGGGGCTGGATTCGACTCAGGCCGTGATCGTGTGCGCCAAGGCGATGGATGTGCTGAGTCTCCCACGCACGAACGTGCTCGGCTATACCCTCCCGGGATTTGCCACCAGCAAGCGGACCTTGGATCAGGCGTGGCGGCTGATGCGCGCGATCGGGTGCAGCGGTCAGGAAATCGATATTCGGCCAAGTGCGGAACTCATGCTCAAAAACATCGGCCATCCACATACGGCCGCCAAACCGGTGCATGATATCACCTTCGAGAACGTCCAAGCGGGAGAACGAACGAGTCTGCTATTCCGTCTCGCGAACCAACGGGGCGCGCTCGTAGTGGGCACAAGCGATCTCAGTGAACTGGCGCTGGGGTGGTGCACGTACGGGGTCGGTGATCACATGGCGCACTATGATGTGAATGCGAGTGTGCCGAAAACTCTGGTCCAACATCTGATCCGCTGGGTGGCCGTAACGAACCAGCTTGGGGGCGAGGTCAGCCCCGTGCTCACGGATATTCTTGAGACAAAGATTAGCCCCGAACTGGTGCCTGGTGAGGATCGTGCCGGCCAACCCATCCATGGTTCAGAGGACATCGTTGGCCCGTTCGAATTACAGGACTTCTTTCTCTACTATGTGCTCCGCTTCGGTTATAGTCCTTCCAAAGTCGCGTTTCTCGCCTACAATGCATGGCGTCAGAGGACGCAGGGTGAATGTCCGGGCATTTCGGATCCTACAGGGTGGGCATATGGGATTGGCGAGATCAGAAAGTGGTTGCGGGTCTTTCTTGATCGATTCTTTCATCAGAGTCAGTTCAAACGCAGTGCAATTCCCAACGCCCCCAAAGTTGGTTCTGGCGGCTCGCTCTCTCCTCGAAGCGACTATCGGGCGCCAAGCGATAGTGAAGCGACGGTGTGGCTGTCCCAACTGGATGGAATTCCAGAGAGCGACTCACCCTAGATTGTCGCATTAAGGGACAGGACTTCCGCCTCTGTCTGGCTCATAACACCACAGTCACTTTGGATTGTGCCGTGCAGCTCGATACGGCTTTTCCTATTTCTTCTCATGGTTAGGACGGATTTGAGCGTGCCGCACATCCGTTGCAGAGTGGCATTCCACATGCAGTCTTACGATTCGGTAGGACCAGGAGGACATACGAAGCGAGCCTGATTCAGGAAGGACGTATTGGGGGTTTCCATCTCCAGCCGGAATTATCAGACATCTCTCACACGATGAAGTGAAGGAGTCGCCATGTCCACATCACATCTTCCCCGGGATAAGAAAGATCGATCGGTTCGAGCGCGGAAGCACGACCAGTACAAGGCGAAGCAAACCCCGGGAGCCATCCGTCTGCCGTGAATGCAAGGCGGTGTATCAGAAGGGCCGGTGGACGTGGGCCCCTGTTCCAGCGAACAGTCACGAGCTCGTGTGCCCTGCTTGTGAGCGGATACGCGACGGCGCACCGAGCGGAGTGCTGCTGCTCACCGGCGAGTTTGTCGCCAAGCATCGGGAGGAAGTTCTCGGGCTCGCCCGAAATGAAGAGGCCCGTGTTAA
>DATGEA010000286.1:0-2138 GCA_035310605.1 Nitrospira sp.
TAACGCTGTTTTTCCAGGGTCGGCACGATGATACTCTAGTCTGATAAGGCGTAGAAACCGGCACTTCTTCGCCTCGATATGGGGCGGCTTCTCCTCCGAGTATGGGGCTCCCCTTCTAAATCGACTCGATGTATACCACGACCTGACGAAACACTCCACTGTCTCCGACGTCGAACGGCTGAAACAACCGCCACCCGCGTCCGTCCGAGATCCGCCCGGAGCAGACCTGACCTGAATCCGGTCGTGAGCTCCTGAGGTCCTCAAACCTCTTGGGCCTGCAGGCTATGAACCCCCTTTTTTCTCCTCCGTGACATCAGGCATCACGGCATGCTATTAAATGCCCTCCGCAATGCTCTTCAAATCTTTCGGATATAGGGCAATCTCAATCCGGCGGTTTTGAGACCGCCCCTCCTCCGAGTCGTTTTGTGCGATCGGTTGCGTATCGGCGTGTCCCGCTGCCGTCAGGAGTTCCGGGGCAACGCTGCCTTGATCGATCAGGTAACGGACCACACTGGTCGCCCTGGCTGTCGACAGCTCCCAATTGGTCGGGAACCTGTCTTTCAATCCCACTCCGATCGGCACATTGTCCGTATGCCCGTCGATGCGGATCTGCTTGTCGCTCACTTTCTTCAGTACCTCGGCCACCTGTTTCATAACCTTGAGCCCAGCCGGTTTGATCTTGGCGCTGCCGGAGTCAAAGAGAATGCGGTCGACCATGTTGATCGTCAGCCGGTCCCTGACCTGTTTGATTTTAATGTCGCCTTGGGCAATTTCAGACCGCAAGGACGCCGTCAGGTCTTCATAGGTTCCTCTCAGCCGCTCGATCTCCGCTTCCTTCGCCGCTTTTTCATCTGCCAATCGCTTCAGTTCCGCTTTCTGGGCATCGAGCGAGGCGAGGGCTTCTTCCTTATTCTTCTTGAGCGAGGCCGCCGTTTCGTCAAGTTTGGCGACTTTGTTGACCAGGCCGTCTCGTTCGCGCTTGAGAGCGGCGGATTCCTCGCTCATACCCGCCAGTTCCGCGGTGAGCTGATCCACCCGCTGTCTGGCTTTCTTCAGTTCCTCTCCCTGAGCCGCCAACGCGGCGGCGACGGCATCGCGGTCTGCCACGGTGTGCCGCAACTGGCCGATCTCCTGGTTCCGCTCCGTCACCTGCTTCTCCAGGTCCTTCGCCCGCGCCGCCTCCGTCTCCAACTCTCCCGCCTGTTTCTGCAGGCGCGCAATTTCGCTTTGCGCCGTGGTTGTGCCGCCTAACAGCCGTTGTTTGTCATCCCGCAGCGCAGCGACTTGAGCACGTTCAGCCTCGAGCTTGGTCGTCAAGTCGCGCGCCTGGCTCCTGCTGTCGCTCAGCGCGCCGGTCAGTTCCTGCTCTTTTTGTCCCAGCGCCTTGACTTGGGTCTGGGCGCCGGCCAGAGCCTCTTCCCGCTGGGCGAGATTCTGGCGAGCTGTCTCGAGCTGCCGCTGCAGATCGTCCGACTTGGTGCGAAGCTGATCGCGCTCCCGCCGGACCTCTCCGGACAATTCATTGACCTGCCGGTTTTCTTCTTGAACTTTGATCACCTGATCCCGAAGTTGCCGGCTGCTCTCCTGCTCGCGTTCCGCCACTTCTCTCGCTCGGGCCAATTCGGCTCCGGTCCTGGCCAGCGCCGTCTGGGCCCCAAGCAGTTCATTCGATGCCTGGGCCTTGTCCTTTTCCAACGCGGTGATGCGGGCGGCTTGTTCGGTCAGACTCCTCTTGTCGGCATCGGCTTGTTGAGCTGCCGCCTTTCTGGCCTTGTCGAGTTCAGCCAACGTCTGCTCATGGGTTCCGCTCGACACACATCCGGTGAGTCCCATCCCGAGGCACATCAATATGACGCCGATGAGAACCGAACAGCTCTGTCTGAATGCCGGCACGACCCTGTCCCGCTTCGCTCGTTTCATCTGGCTACCCTCCCCTATGCTTCACCCTGTCATTCGATCGTCGGGGCCGATGGTGCTGCCCCGGAGAACGGGACCCGGTGCCGGCCTTGAGCAGATCCTGACGGCTCTGTTCCGGCGCTAGAACAACACGATCGCCCTGCGCCTTATCGTCTTCAGTGCATCAAGAAGCACATGGTACGTCAGAACTTCCGCCGTATAGGCGGCGATCCCGGCCGGGA
>DATGEA010000287.1:0-5812 GCA_035310605.1 Nitrospira sp.
CGGCAAGACCTACTTGGCGATGGCGATGGCGGTCAGTGCACTGATGAAACGGGAGGTCAGCCGCATTATCCTGGCGAGGCCGGCCGTCGAGGCCGGCGAAAAACTCGGATTCTTGCCCGGCGACATGATCGCCAAGGTCAATCCCTATCTTCGCCCCTTGTACGATGCACTCTTCGACATGATGGATATGGAGCGTGCCACGCGCGCCATTGAGCGGGGCGATATCGAGATTGCACCGTTGGCATTCATGCGGGGCCGTACGTTGAATGATTCGTTTGTGATCCTCGATGAGGCCCAGAACGCGACGGCCGAACAGATGAAAATGTTCCTCACGCGGCTCGGATTCAATTCCAAGGCGGTGGTGACCGGCGACATCACCCAAGTAGACCTTCCTCCTGAACGGGTATCCGGTTTGATAGAAGTGCGCGACATTCTGTGCAATGTTGAAGGCATTCGATTTGTCTACTTCGACGAGCGTGATGTGGTGCGTCATAAGCTCGTGCAAGATATCATCAAGGCCTATGACCAGCATCAGAATGTCGGGCCATCCTCAGGTCAGGCAACAGGTCAGCCCGGACGACGGACCCCGTCCGCGTCCCACAATAAGCCACCACAGTCCCCCCGCTCTTCTTCGACAGACCCGTGGGGCCAGCCGCATTAATGCCGGTTCTTTTCCAGGTCCAGGTTCGATCAGTTATCGTTCATCAGCCGCGCCTCCTGCGACTGGTGCAGGCCGTGCTTGCTGAAGTCGGGGAATCTTCGGCGGAATTGGGGCTCTCGTTCATCGGCGATCGGCGGATGCAGCGTCTCAATCGCCGGTTTCGGCGCAAGGACCGCACCACGGACGTCCTGGCGTTCGCCATGCGGGAAGCCCGCACACCGCATGCGTCGCGTCTCGCAGCCGGCTTGCTGGGTGATGTGGCGATTTCTATTCCGACAGCCATTCGTCAAGCAAGAGAAGCGCATCGATCACTTGATCATGAAATCGTTACGTTGTTGGTTCACGGGATCCTTCATCTCTGTGGGTACGACCATGAGCGGAGCGAGTCAGAGGCCCGTCGTATGCAGCGGCGGGAACGAATGGTTCTCCGTGGACTCGGCAAGATCCCAAGCCTCGTGCGTCCGACAGCGGGACGGTGAGGTGTTGATCCGGCATGCAATAGAAGAAGGGTAGGGTGTCGCATGGGATGGTTTCAGCGACTCAGTGAGGGACTCACCAAGACTCGCTCCGTTGTTCGCGGCTCATTGGATCGATTGCTTGGGCGTGCGGCGGATCCGGGTCTGCTGGATGAGTTCGAAGCCGCCCTCATTTCATCAGATCTCGGCGTCCATGTTGCCGAGCGTGTCCTGAATCGGCTCAAGCAATCGCTTGAAGGTACGGATGCGTCTCAAGCGACCCGTGTACAGGAGGCATTGCAACAGACATTGCTCGAGGTGTTGACCCCGGCATCCGGGCCGTCATTGGAACAACTGATTGCCAAAGGACCCAAACCCTTTGTCATTCTGGCTGTCGGTGTAAACGGCGTCGGGAAAACCACCACGATCGCCAAGATCGCGCAGCGGCTTGTCCAGGGAGGGCGCGTGCCGCTCCTTGTCGCAGCCGATACCTTCCGTGCCGCGGCGATCGACCAGCTCCAAGTCTGGGCGGATCGTGTTGGCATCGAGGTGATTCGTCATCGGCACGGAGCCGATCCCGCCGCGGTCGCCTACGACGGACTGATTGCGGCAAAAGCCAGAAACGTCGATGTGGTTTTGATCGATACGGCCGGCCGACTCCACACGAAGTCGAATCTTATGGAGGAACTGCGGAAGATCAACCGAGTGATTGGACAGGAACTGCCTGGGGCGCCTCATGAGGTCTTGCTGGTCCTGGACGCCACGCTCGGTCAAAACACGCTCGCGCAAGCGCGTCAATTTCACCAGGTCGTCGGGGTAACCGGACTGGCCCTGACGAAGCTGGATGGAACGGCGAGGGGTGGAATCGTCGTCGCCATTGCGGAAGAGCTCAAACTGCCCGTACGTCTGATTGGTGTCGGCGAAGCAGTCGAGGATCTACAAGACTTTCAACCGACGGCCTTTGTTGATGCCCTTCTTGGAATTCCCGGCGCGTAGGGAACCGGTTTGCGCGCAAGTTCGCCTCTTTTGCTTCTCAAGCTTCTGATCCCATGATAGGCTCGTCCCACGTGACGTGCCGCCATGGTCACGTGCCGGGTCTTTGAGGACAGCTGATGGTAAAAATTCTTGTCATCGACGATGACCAGATGAACTGCGATCTGTTACAGGCTGTCCTGGCCCGCCATGGGTATGACGTGCATACGGCGACCAGCGGCCTCGAAGGGCTAAATCTCTTCCGACAACATACCCCTCGCGTCACCATCCTCGATCTTCGGATGCCCGAAATGGATGGCCTGACGGTGCTGAAGGAAATCCGCGCCATCGATCCTCACGCGCCGGTCATCATTCTGGGAGGTGGAGCCACTGAGGTTCAGGAGAATCAAGCAAGGGCCTTGCGCGTAACGGATTTTGTCCGCAAGGGATTGTCGCTCGATGTATTGGTCGAGGGCGTGAATCGCATAGTTCAACTGCCGGTCAGAAAACAGGGGGTCAACGGCGGAATGGCTGCAACGGGTGCCGTTGCCGACACCGGTGAAACGGTATTGATTGTCGACGACGAACAGCTCGTCCGCGATCTCCTCGTCCAGTTCCTCAGCCTGCGCGGTTATCGGGCACTGGGCGTAAAGGACGGCCCCGAGGCGCTTTCGATGGTCGAACAGGCCCCGCCGGACCTGATTTTGCTGGATCTCATGCTGGCCGGAATGAACGGTGTCGAAGTGCTCCGCCGGCTGCGTGACATGCATTTCGCCGGCGCGATCATCATCATTACGGGCAGCTACGACGAAGAACTGCTGCACGACGCCTGGTCGTTGCAACCTCAAGAAGTCATTAGCAAACCCATCGACCTCGAAAAACTGCTCGGCATCATCCAGCTTGTGCTCGTCTGTCGCGAATGCTAAAACCCTTCAGATGGTATCTCGCAAAAGGGCCTCGGCTCTTGCCTCCGCACTCCTGCTCTCATTCCTCAGTACAGCGCTTCCCGAGCTAGCCGCTGCATCAAACGCATCGCCGGATCCTGTGACGATCCGGCATCACGACCTGCACGTGGAGATCGACCCGGCCAGCCACGCGCTTGTCGCGACAGACCGCATGACCATCGATGTGCCACTAGCGCAGCGCACGATCAGGTTTTCCCTCGCCCCGACGCTGCATCTCGACCGCCTTGTCCTGGGCACCGGGGATAAGCCCGGGGACGAATCGAGCCATGAAATTCCGTTTGAAACCGGCCACGACCCCGCTTCATCGCAGGTGCAGTACATCACGATTCCAGCGGCAATCATCATGTCCGGAACGATGACGGTCACCGCCTCCTATCACGGTCTGATCAACGATCCGCCGAAGGAGCCCCGGCACTTGCGATTTGTGACTCCCAGCGAGACGGCCGGCCATATCGGCCCCGAGGGGGTCTACCTGAGCAGCGAGAGCCAGTGGTATCTGGATCTTCCCGAATCGCTCAGCACCCATCGGCTGCGCCTTGCCTTGCCCCCCGGATGGACCGCAGTCACACAGGGACAGCCTCGCATGTCAGGCCCTTGCCCTTCCCACCTTTGCTCACAGGCCGGCCTCGTGATGACTGAGTGGGACTTGCTTCAGCCAAGCGAGGCGTTGACTGTCGTGGCGAACCGATTTGTTCCCAAGACGCGCGAATGGGTGTCAAAGAGCGGTCAAACGGTGCAGCTCGCCGCCTATCTGTTTAGCGAGGACGCGCATCTTGCGGATGAATACCTCGATGCCACGGCCCGCTATCTCGACGCCTACATACCGCTGTTGGGCCCGTATCCCTTTGGCACCTTTGCCGTGGTCGAGAACTTCTTCGCGAGCGGATTGGGTATGCCGTCGTTTACCTTGCTGGGAAGCGGGGTCATCAAGCGGCATTACGTCCAGCCCTATGCGTTGGGCCATGAGATCGTCCATTCATGGATCGGCAATGGGGTGTTCAACCGGACCGACCGCGGCAACTGGGTTGAGGGACTGACGACCTACCTCGCGAACTATTACTGGCACGAGTTGACCGGAGATCTCGGTCAAGCGCGTGAGCAGCGCCGATTGATGCTGCACGGATACAGTCTGCATGTGCCTCCGGCCCGCGACTATCCGGTCGGGCAGTTTAGACACAAACAGGACGAGCGAGACAACGCGATCGGCTATCAAAAAGCCGCCATGGTCTTTCACCTACTACGGCAAGAAGTCGGGGAGGAGGCATACTGGATCGGGCTCAAGCGTCTGGTCGCGGAGTATCGCGGGCGCCATGCAGAATGGCACGATCTGGAGCAAATCTTCACAGCCACCGCCGGCCGCGACCTTCGCTGGTTCTTTGCTCAGTGGATCGAGCAGGATGGCGCGCCGGACATTGTGCTCAAAGCGGCCGCAGCGAGGCCGGTGGTCGAGGAGTCCGGTCGGGCGTTTTCTCTCACGACCACGATTGCCCAGACCGGGAAAGCCTTTCGAGTGACGGTCCCGCTTCGAATCAAGATGGACAACGGCGCCGAGCAGATGGTGCGGGCGCAAGTGAGCACGGCTCAAGACATGGTCGCCCTCACGCTGCCGGATCGCCCGAGGGAGATCGAACTGGATCCCGATGCCATGGTGATGCGTCGAATACCGCGTCAGGCCGTGCCTCCGGTCTTGAATCACTTCGTGACGGACAGCAGGCGATCCGTGATCCTGGCGTATTCCGATCCGCCGAGCGGTTCTCATCCTTTTGCCGAGATCGTCAAGCGGATTGAGTCTCAGGACAGTCAAAAACCGGCGGAGGAACGGACGGCGATGCTGCCGCTTGCCAAAGACACGCTGTTACCGCATGAAGGTTCGGTGTTAATATTGGGGAGCCCGGATTCTCGCGCAGCGCTTCAATCCCTTCTAAGCGCCCACTGCGGTGATCGCATCCAAATTCGCGACGGCGGTGCGATGCTGGCCGGCTCGGCATATGAAGGACCGGGAATCGCGGTCCTGGTCAGTTGTCATCGACGTGATCGACCGGGGAGCGTCGTGACCCTGCTCTATGCGGTGACACCGGAGGCCGCCACAATGGTTGCGCGACTGTTGTTTTTCTATGGATGGAACAGCTATGTCGTCTTTAAGGATGGACCGGCGGTCGCTCGCGGTGAATGGCCGACCACGTATGATCGGATGGAGGTATCTCTCGATGAGCAGGATGTCGTTCGCTAGGGCGGTCGTGACGGCCGTGGTTGCAGTCGGCCTCTGGGCCCCATGCGGCTTTGGGGAAGAGCTATCATCGAAACAACGGACGACGGCATCGTCCGGCGCGGAGCGGCATCTTAAGAATGTTCGTCAACTGACGTTCGGAAGACAGAATGCCGAGGCCTACTTTTCCTTCGACGGGAGGAAACTGATTTTTCAGTCCACCAACAACTGGATGAAGGATTCCTTCGCCGCCACGCTCAAGCCTGCCGATCAGGGCCTCGGTTGCTATCAGATGTACGTCATGGACCTGGAGAGCGATACGATTCGCCTGGTCAGTACCGGTACGGGCGCGACGACCTGCGGGTACTTTTTCCCGGGAGATCGCCGCGTGATTTATGCTTCCACCTACGCGTCCGGGCCCAACTGCCCGCCGAAACCCAAACGGGACGGAGCCTACCGGTGGGCGCTGGACGACTACGATCTCTACGCCGTGCGGATCGATGGGCAGGAAATGCAGCGCCTGACCTCGACGCCGGGCTACGATGCGGAAGCC
>DATGEA010000288.1:0-2170 GCA_035310605.1 Nitrospira sp.
CAGAACCGAATCAAGCCGGCACCGAATCTCTTGTACGGCACAAAGCAGCGCAAGTATGCGCAGCGCGTCGGTGAGGATGAGGCGGATGGTACAGTGAAGATGGACGGCAACGGTCATGGAGCGGGCCATGGAAACTGAGCAGGCACCAGTCTCTCGTTAGGGTTCTGTAAGGAGATAAACCCATGCACGTCGTTGTGACCGGAGGAACAGGGTTCATTGGTCGTGCTTTATGCGCTTCGTTGTTCCGCGATGGACACCGGGTCACCATCCTCACGAGACATGCGAGAGAAGCATCGCAGCTATTAGGGGCAATTGTCACGGCGGTCGAGTGGAACGGTCGAGAGGCGGGAGCTTGGGAGAAGAGTCTTGAAGGGGCGGATGCCGTCATCAACCTCGCGGGCGCACCGATCGCCGATTCCCGCTGGACCGATGCGCGGAAACTGCTCCTCACCGACAGTCGAGTGCTCACCACCCGTCTCCTTGTGGAGGCCATATCCCGTTGTGCCTCAAAACCCCGTACCCTCATCAGCGCGTCCGGCATCGGCTACTACGGGGCCAGCGACGATCGTGAACTGGATGAGGGTGCGGCGCGCGGGCAAGGTTTTCTGGCCGACCTGAGCATCGCGTGGGAAGCGGAAGCGCTCCGGGCTGCGGAGTCCGGTGCGCGTGTTGTGTTGTTACGAACCGGAATGGTACTCGAACAAGACGGCGGCGCGTTGCCGAAGATGCTCTTGCCGTTCAGGCTTTTTGTTGGTGGCCCGATCATGCCAGGAACGCAGTGGGTCTCCTGGATCCACAGGCGCGATCACATCGGAATGATCCACTGGGCGCTCATGACGTCTAGTGTGTCCGGCCCCCTCAATGCCGTGGCTCCCGGGGCCGTGACGATGAACCAGTTCTGTGAAGTACTCGGGGGAGTTCTCCACCGGCCGTCCTGGCTTCCCGTGCCGGGCCTGGCGTTGCGTGTGGCACTGGGTGAACTAGGGACGCTCATGACAACCGGTCAACGGGTCAATCCGGCGAAGGCACTCTCCGGGGGATACGTCTTTCACTATCCGACTCTGGAACCGGCCTTGCGAGCGATCCTTACAAAATGAAAAAGGAACATCTGAAATGCTGTCGGTGATCGAATATCTGCACATGCTGGCCGCCGCCGTTCTGGTCGGCAAAGTTGTGCTCTTGTCTTTCATCGTCGCGCCCATTCTTGCGAAGAATCTGGAACGGGAGCCGTTCGGGAAAGTCGTTCGTCAGTTGTTTCCGGCTTATTACGCATTGGGTATGGGGACGGCGATCCTGGGATTGATCTCCGTGACTGGGCTGTGGCTGATCCTCGGCATGAGCACGACTCTGCTTGTCGCCGGCGGGACCTGGCTCGTAATTCTCGCGGCCGAAGCCTATTGCCGATCGCCGCTGACGCCGCAGAGTAATGCGATGAGGGATCGGCTCAAGGAGCAGGAATCACGGGGAGCTGTCGATCCCGCCTTGCAGAGCGCGTGGAATCGACTGCATCAACGGTCAGTCTATCTGAACTCACTCGTACTGTTCGCAGGACTGTATTTACTCTTATTGGCAAGTCGATTGTAGTTCACAAGGAGGAACATACATGAAGATCAAGCGCATTCCTCTCGCGGCAGGTGTGATAGTGAGCCTTCTGTTCGCCGGTGCAGCCGGGGCTGCTGACCAGCCCCTGAGCCAGGCTCCGTACGCCCATGGAGACGATGCCAAGCTGCCGAACGGCGTGATCGGCGTGTCGCTCCAGATCGGGGCTGAGCGTATCGGTGATTCAGCGGTGCTGTATGTCGGGATGGTGCATCCGGAGGGACCGGCTCAGCAAGCAGGGCTCAGGCACGGAGATGAGGTCGTGACCGTGGACGGGACGGCGGTGTCGGGGAAGAGTTATGAGCAGGTGGTCAAGATGATCCGGGGAGAAGCGGGAACTGTCGTGAAGTTGGGGGTCAAGGGTGAGGGAGGAAGTCGAGAGCTTTCCATCACGCGTGTGGCCAGCGACAAACTTCCGAAGGCTCCGTCCGGATCGCACGGCGCGCCTTCCAGATAGGAATCCATCATGTTCAGTCGCATCACACTCATGGCGCTGTTCGGGCTGCTGGTCTTCCTGGGTGAAGGGGCGGCGTTCGGTGAAGGGGCGAAGGTTGCGTCTGTAACGACTCAT
>DATGEA010000289.1:0-17868 GCA_035310605.1 Nitrospira sp.
CTTGACCCACGGCAGCATCATTAGGGATCTTGGAGACCGAGAACAATTTCCTTCAGGGACATCTGTGTTTACTCTCTAAGAAGAACTAGACGTTTCTTTGCGGGTTCCTAGTCTCTATAGTTCCTCAATCAGTTCGTCCGGCAATTCGTCGGGATTGTCACCGGCGCCGGCTGGACTGACATGGGCGAGCAGCGCCCCGCACTTCGCAATGGCCTCGCAGATGGCGTCGGTCGCTTTTCCGTTCCGGATGCCTTCAATGATGCCACTGACCAGTCCATCCCACGTTCCAACCGGCACGCGATCGTGAATTGCTTTATCCGCGAGCACCTGGACGCGCCGCTCCAGCAAGGAAACGAGAATCAGAATGCCGGTCCGCCCTGCCGTTTTGTGCAGGCCATGACGGTAAAACGCCTGCTCCGCGTGAAGTCTCACTTTGTTCGCCATTCGTTCGCGCGGCGTGATCAGGCGGATGATGTTGGGAAGGGTTCCTAGCCAGTGCCCGAATCCATATGCCACAACGACTGCCAACAACAGCCAGCCTGCGTTGCCAGCATGCCAGCCCCATGGCAGCCAGAAGGTCTCGACTGTCAACAGCACCGTCAGCGTGAGCCAGGCAAGGATGAGTCCCGTGCGGTACCTCGATTCGCGGTAACGTGCCGAAGCGGGAACGATCATCGGCACGATCTCAGCCCTTGTTCCCCGTTCGGCCTGACATACCGCTTGTTTGATTCGTTCGCGTTCTCCGTCGGTGAAATCCATCATCACCACCCTCCCGAGGCGCCACCGCCGCCAAAATCTCCGCCGAACCCGCTGAATCCGCTGTCACTGCCAAACGAGCCGCCACCCCATCCACCGCTCCCGCTGCTGTACCAGAATCCATCATGCCTCCCGCGCCGTGCGGTTCTTTGAATGGTACCCCCGAGCATGGGAGCGAGTGCCGTCACAACCAGAAGCGTGGCCGCACCAGCCATGAGTGCTGGTATCAGCCATGGTGAAAACCAAAAGGTAAGAGCGCCGCCCGCCATGCCCCCCACCGCGGGATGGATGCCGGTGAGGACCATGCCGAAGAATATTCCCACCACGAGGGCGATGGCGACTTTGATGATCGTCTCGTCAGTGGACAATTCCCGTCGGGGATGCTCTGATGGGGTGTAGGTGCCTTCGATTGAATGGAGGATCGCGTGCACCCCGGCTGCGATTCCACCCGGCAGATCACCCGTCCGAAAAGGCGGCACGATGTCGTTCCGAATGATGTGAGCGGAGCGCAGGTCTGTCAGTGTCCCCTCTAGACCATATCCGACTTCGATGCGAACTTTACGGTCACGCAAGGCAATGAGTAAGAGGACGCCGTTGTCGGTTCCCTTCTGGCCAAGCTTCCAAGTTGTGGCCACGCGATGTGAGAACTCTTCGAGTGGTTCACCTTCGAGCGAGGGCAGAATCAGGACAGCGACTTGATTCCCGGTCTTGGTCTCATGGTCTTGGAGGTCACGGGTCAGCGTGGCCGCGAGATCGGTCGGCAGGACGTGTGCGACGTCGACGATGCGGCCGGTGAGGGGAGGCACATCGAGCGCCCAGATCGGCGTTGCAATAAGCGCCATGCCAACAAATAGCACGAGCCATGCCGGCCCCCGCCAGAGACGGCTCGTCCTTGTCGTGCTCATCGTCGGCCCGTATCCGTTAGAACTTGACCTCTGGTGGCTTGGCGACTGCCTTCTCGTCTGTCACAGTGAAGTTCGGCTTCTCTTCCATGTGGAGCAGGAATTTCGCCGTCAGGTTGGTGGGGAAGTAGCGGACCATCTTATTGTACTCGGCGACTTTGTCGATATAGCGCTTGCGTGCAACGGTGATGCGGTTTTCGGTCCCTTCGAGCTGACTTTGGAGATCGCGGAAGTTCTGATCCGCCTTCAGATTGGGATAATTCTCGGCAATCGCAATCAGCCGACCCAACGCCGAAGAGAGATTGGTTTGTGCCTTTTGAAATTGTTCAAACGCCGCAGGGTCCTTCAACGTCTCCGGCGTGACTTGGATGCTGGTTGCTTGGGCGCGCGCTTGCACGACGCCTTCGAGCGTGTCTTTTTCGTGTGCCGCATAGCCTTTCACGGTCGCGATGAGGTTGGGAATGAGATCAGCTCGGCGCTGGTATTGGTTCACGACTTCGCTCCAGGCGGCTTTTGTGTCTTCGTCCAGACCTTGGAGATCGTTATATCCGCACCCGGACAACCCCGTGAAGCTGGCAACAAGAATAAGGGCGGTGAGTGTCGCACTCTGCGTGGTCATGACTGCGCCTTTCCTTTTTAATTGCAGGCATGCTCGTCCGGCATGCAGCTGGGCATGCTACCATGGTCCTGCTCATTGTGCTAATTCGGTCAAGTGGAGGCGCTAAATCTGTGCTAAAAGTCTGCAAAATGAATAGAACTAGTGGAATGCATGGAATCATTCGAACCGAGCCAAGGCATTCATTTTCGAAAGAACGGGGAAACCAGATTGCCAATGACGCCGTTAGAAAAACTGCCCCTGTAACGCTCTTAATCAGCACGCCATAGGTTTGATGCCCTCTCATAAAACTAGACCAGCCTGAAGAAGAAAGCGCCTGGCGCGTTGGATCGACTGGATTTATCGGCTCATGTCGAATGTGGTAGCAAAATGGTAGCAACCGCGATGTCTGCAACAAAAACGGCCCTCACTCCGATGGAGCAAGGGCCGTATCTTCAAGGACTTAGAATGGAGCCGGCGACCCGGATTGAACGGGCGACCTGCGGTTTACGAAACCGCTGCTCTACCAACTGAGCTACGCCGGCATCCGCACAGGAACCCATAACCTACACGGGTTTTCTCTCAGCCTCAAGGGGTTTTTCTCGCAAAATTGACGGATCTGAAGCGGGATCTCTGGAATCACTTCTCTACTTCAGTTTGGCCAGCGGCTGCAAACGGACCATGGCTCCCTGCCCTGGCCCGGGGATGCAGAGGGGTTCCTGCTCGTTGCCGAACTGTTCACGGGCCATTTTCGCAACATGCCCTCTGGTATAGGTGCAGAGTTCTCCTGCGAGAATCGTCCCGTCTTTATCGACATCCGCCGCGCCGCCTAATCCGAGCAGTAACTGATAGGTAAAGAGCCCATGCTGGCCCACGTCGTATGTGTGAGCCTCCTGGGCCGTCCGGCTTCCGATCATCCACATGATCTTCTCTTTTCCTTGCCCTTCCTGTTCCCAGCGCGGGCGGACCTGCTCGGCGCTCTCTTTCCTTTGCGCCGGTTCCAGCGACAGATCGAGCATGACGATCGCCCGCTGGATCGGCAACTTGCTCAGAGCCTCCTGCAATCGCCTGAGTGAATAGACGCGGCCCCCTGACGTGCCAGTTCCGTCGAAGGGAATCACGGAGACGGCTCCGGTCGCCGGCTCGACGGTCGCGCGCCCGGCGATGAACACGTACACCACCGTCGCGGGATCGACTTGCATGGGAAGCCATTCTTCGAAGGCCTCGGCCAGATCGCTCTTGAGAGCGCGGGTATCGACAAGCCGGCGCACCCGCTCCGGAGGAATGCCGCTCACCGCACTCCAATACTTCGCCATGGTTTCGGCATCGTGGGCGGCAAATTTCATGCGCGTCATTGCGCTCTCACGAAACTGCCCGATCCCGACGGCGATGCCGACCGCCTTGGGTTGCTTCAGCTTTCCCGCCCCCTTGGGCAGCTCATCGACATCGACGGGGACCATCGCCGCCTCCGGGGCAGTCGCCGGCCTCATCGCCACCAGAAACTTCTTGGCGGAGGGCAGCTGCGCGGTCGCGGACTTGCTCTGAAGCACCAGCATCAGTTCGGCCTGTCCCGCCTCGGTGACGGCGCCGATCTTTCCATCCAGCGACACCCTTTTGACGTCACCGGCCGGAACGTCTCCGACAGACACCACGCCCGGAATCGATTCGACAATCGCCGGCGCACCGCTGACCAGCACTTCCACGCCTAACGCTGCCCCCGGGCCTTCGTTCTTGATCTCGATCTCGATCGAGATGGCCTCCCCCGGGTGAAGGAGCAGATTGCGATTTTCGTCGCGGATGATGGCCCGGAACAGCAACTTCGCCGGCTCATCCATTGTGCTCGCAGCAGGAGCCGTCGCAGCCGGAAACGGCGTCGCCGGGGCAGAGGCCGCCGGAGCCTGGGCAACTGCTGCGATCGGAGAGGGCGGAGGGGCCCCGCCGGATCGGGGCGCACCGGCCCGACGGGCCTCTGCAGTCTCAATGATCTTACTCGAAGTCCCGAGTTGCTGCGCCATGCCGTCAGTCACAATGTCGATCGCCTGTTGGACGATCAGATCCAGCCCCCTCACCTCGCAAGACGTCTCCTTCACATCGACCTCGCCTCGCCCGATGCTTTGCAGCTTCTTGCTATAGAGTACGGTGCCGTCCCCGGCGGTGTAGGCAAAATCCAACCCGATGGCGAGCGTCGCAGGGTAGCTCTTGTCGCTTTTGCGCGGGATCACGAGATCCAGTTTGGTCATCCCCAGCGAGACGTCCTGATAACCATCCACCGTGGCATTGTCGGCTCCTTCTGCGACGACTTTCTGGAAGACCAGACCTGTTTTCCGTTTGATGGTTGCAGCAAGAGGGATGCCGATCGGCATGGACTGCTGCTGCCCGCAGGCGTCCTGATATTGCACTTGCGCGCTTGCGATCGTGGGAGCGTGACGCAATTGAACCGTCAACGGCAGATAATAGCCGAGGTCAGGCCTGCTGCGATTAGAGAAGAAGCCGCAACCAGTGAGTAACAGCAAGGCCATCCCGACGCAGAGCGACGTGGCCGTGCATCGTGTGATGATGGGCAAGCAGACTGAATGATATCGCACAATGATCGTTATACCGAAATTCATCCCGTGACCACAACCGGCAGCCGTTGAGCCGATTGACAGTGCGCAGGGGCTCGGCTAGGTTGACCCCATGTCCGTGCCCGCTCCTGATACCCGCGGCATCCACCCGGCATTGTTGCCCTCATGGTCTCTCATCGGCCGGCTGGTGCGCATCCGAAGCCAGACGGGAACCTGGCTCTTGCTCCTGCCGACGCTCTGGGCTTTGGTGCTGGCTGCCCGGGGGCTCCCTTCCTGGCAACTTATCGTCATATTTTCGCTCGGGTCGTTCCTCATGCGGAGCGCCGGCGTCGTCTTGAATGATCTCGCCGATCGCTCGTTCGACCGGCACGTAGCCCGTACGAAGCAGCGCCCGCTGGCCTCCGGTGAGCTTTCACCGGCACAGGCCTCACTCGTGTTGGCCGTCCTTCTGGCGATCGCGGCAGGCCTCGTCTGCTTTCTCAATCGCGCGACCATCCTCTTAAGTCCCGTCGCGCTGCTGCTCGCGGCGCTCTATCCGTTTGCCAAACGATTCATTCACATTCCGCAAGCAATGCTCGGTGTCGCGTTCGGCTGGGGGACGATTATGGCCTGGACTGCCTCGCGCGGGACGCTCGATCCTCCCGCCTGGTTCATCTTTGCGGCCACGGTCTGCTGGGCGATCGGGTACGATACGGTCTATGCCATGCAGGATCGGGAAGACGACCGTCGCATCGGCGTGAAGTCATCAGCCCTGCTCTTCGGGTCCTCTGTCTGGCTGGCAGTCGGAATCAGCCTGGCTGCGATGGTGACGTTACTGGGAATTGCAGGATGGCTGACGCAAATCGGGTGGTCGTTCTACTGGATGCTCGCAGCAGTGAGCCTGTTCTGCCTCAAGCAGGCATTTGCACTCAGGAGCCCGGTCGTCGCTCCCGCGCAAGCGTTCCACATGTTCCTTCAACATGTGTGGGCCGGCACGGCTCTGCTGGCAGGCCTGCTGGGTGGATTTCTGTTCTGACTTCGCAGGCTGGTGGAGAAGTGTTCCCTCTCAGCTTACTGCCGAGACGGACCCTGCTGCTGGCAGCGTTTTCGCATCGCTCAGATAATACTCACCATGCGGGAGATGTATCATCCACCTTAGCGCTCGCTGCTGCTCTCCCGGACGGCCTTTTCGAAAAGCCCCTTAGCTCGCCGGCTTGTCGGTCGGTGGCTCCGCCTTCGGCGCACGCAACGTACCAAGATACATCGTAACGGCCTTGGCATCCTGGTCGCTCAATCCCAACGCGGGCATTCTGGTTTCGGCCTTCATCGCCTGCGGATTCTTCACCCAGCGGTAGATCCAGGTACCGTTGAGACGGAAACCGGCGCGGTCCAACGCCGGACCGACCTTGCCGCCTTCTTCCCCGATGCTGTGGCACCCGTTACAGCCGTACTTGTTTGAGTAGAGTCGCTTCCCCGTTTCCGCCAACGCGGCGGCCTGCTCCGGCTTCATCGTCAAATCCGGTCGCGATACGGTGACTCCTTTGCCCGGCCTGGTGGAAAAGTTATTCAGCGCGACCTGGGCGGCATCAAGTTCCTTCTTCGCCTGAGCCATGGCTGCCTGTTCTTTGGCGTAGGAGGATTCGTCGGGTTCCACGTCTTTCTTGAGCTCGGCGCTCTTCTTCTCCGCTTCCTCGCTCGCCTTCTTTTCGGCCGCTTCGTAGGCCAGCTTGGCCTGATCGAACTTTTCCTGAGCGGTCTTGAGCCCTTCCGCAAGTTCTTTTTTCCGCTCCTCGACCTTGAACTCCAGCTTCATGCCGTGCAGCGTTCTGACATAACCGACGATGGCCCAAATTTCATCTTCGGAGAGCGTGTATTTGAAGGTCGGCATCGTCGGCACAGCAAAGTCATCATCACCAATTTTATCGCCGCCCGGGCTCGTGTCCTTCATGTCGCGGGAGATCGTATTGAAGATATCTTCGTCCTTGAAGGTCCCCATCTCGGACTTATTGGACAGGTCTTTCGGCTTGGGATCCGGCATCGAGGACCAATTGAATCCTTCGTTCTGCCGGCCGTTCTCACCGTGACAGTGCATGCAGTAGTGGGCGTAGAGCTCGTGCCCTTTCTTCTGCTGCTCGTTCGCACAGCCTCCGGCGACCAAGGCCCAGACGCCGACCAGGCCGGCCACCGCTCCCATGACTTGCAGTCTTGCCGCCTTCATGCTGACTGCCCTTTCTTCAGTTTGCGGATCAACACGAACTGAAAGGCCAGCGCGAGCCCCATGGCCAACGCGGCGTAGAGATAGCCCGAATAGTCCGGCGGAGCTTCGGCGCGGAAGTACCACCACGAGGAGACCGCCTTCTGAGACCCTTTTTCGACCAGGTCCCCCGCTCCGTCCTTTCGTCCGTCCCACACGGCAAACGCGATATTGATGAACTCACCGGGCGTCACCTGCGTGTCTTCCTCCGGATGATCGGTCGAGAGATTGCGCGAAAAGACGACCTTCCATGTGCCGTTGGCATAGACACCCTTCGCCTTGACGTCCTGGTGCTCCTGCGTCTTCAACGTCCCGAAGCCCTTCGCGCTCATATCAAAGGCTTTGTTGTCTTTGTTCTTCCAGAACCAGATATTCACCGGGCCGCCTTCGACCTGCGCCATCGGCTGTCCGTGAGCGAAATGGGCTTTCTTATCCCCGACCATGAACTCCAGTGCGGCGGCATCGTCCGGGTTCTCCGTCGGATCGGCGTACTCCAACAGCACGGCCATCTGCGTCCCGTCGTGCAGCGCCCTCACCTTCAGATCTTTCACCGTGACTTCTTGGATGCGGTTTTGCCAATGGACTTGCGGTGACATCGGAAACTGTGCCTGCGGCGCGCTGTTCCAGGCTGCAGCATCGGGATCGTCGACAGGGAGACTGCCTTTCACCATCACGGCGCGCACCGCGACGCTCTCCTGGGCGAAGCTCTGTGTCGTCCCTGCAAGCAGCAGCGCGACGGCCACGCCTGCCACCCCCATCCCGAATCTCGTCATCTGTCGCTGCATCACCCGTGTCATAGGCGCCTCGTCAAACCTAATGGTTACTCCCAGGTCCGTGGGGATTGATGGGCTCCGTCGTATTCGCCCATGATGATTTTCCAGATCCACTCATCCGGCAATTCCACTTCCCAGCGCGGCATGGCGGACTTCCAGGGCATCCCTTCGATCGGCAGACCGACGCCGCCTTTCTTGATGCGCCAGAAGAGGTAGCTCTCCTGGAGCATGGCGATCGTCGTGGGATCGGAGAAATTCGCCGGCGGCGGATTGAACCCGCGCGCGGCCGGTCCCTTGCCGTCGAAGTTTCCTCCGTGGCAGGGCGAACAGAACGCGGCGTAGAAGCCTTTGCCTTGCATGATGTTGTCCGGCGTCTTTGCGACAGGATTCGAGAGACCCGTGTATTCTCCGGGAGGTGCCGGGTGAATCGTCCGGTTCTCTGCGGGCGGCTGGTCGCTGACCGCTGTGCTGCCGTAGGTTTGCCATCCCACCAACAAGGGAAACACGATCAACACGGCGTAACGGGCCGCTTGCAAAGCCCCGATATTCTCACCAGTCAGGAAGCGCTGGATCGGACCCCAGAAGGCGTCCTTCGATTCGCCGCTCATGGTTGCGAAAATGACAATGCCTGATGTCGTCAGCATCAGATAGAGAAAGATCAGACTGGACGGCAGCGGCGCGGACCCCGGAATATTGGGCACGATGAACTTCAGGATCAAATACACGCCCGCGATCAGGATTGCCGGTTTAGTCAAACCCCCCATAACGTGCCTCCTCAGTGCGCTTGTGCGACGGCGACGGGAGCGGACTCCGCTGCTTTCACTGGCGCAGCAGGAGCTTGTCCCGGCACTTCGAGTTCAGACGGATTGACCGAAATCGGCTCTCCGCTCATCTGCTGCAGGAACGCGATGACGGAAAGAATTTCGTTTTTGGTCAGCCCGATCGGATTCTTGTTAATGTAGGGCATCCGGGCCGGATACTCCTTGGGCACGCCTTCATGCCGGTAGTCCAGATAGATATAGGCCTGCGGCTGCGTCAAGCTCTCGAAGATGAACTCGCGGCTGAGTTTCGCGCCGATGCCCTTCAAATCCGGGCAACGGGCCGACTCGCTCGGGCCGATCGAATGACAGAGGGCGCATTGCCCTTTGCTGAAGAAGATCTTCTGTCCGATCGCCGCCATGTCCGTGGGAGTCTTGACGGTCGCAATGTCGAACTTTTCTTCCGCCGGCGGCAGCGACGCCATCTGCGGGACGGCCAGCGCTACCAGGGAGAAGAGCCCGAGGACGATCGCGACGAATCCGATGACCCGGGCAAACTGCGCCCGAATGAACAGGAGGATCACGATCCCGAATCCGACGACCATGAGCCCGATCAACTGCAGCTTGGCAACTTCACTCATATGTCCCCTTCGGGTAGTTAGAAGTGCTCGGTTCTGAGTGCTGAGTTCAACTCAAAACTCATCGCTCAGAATTCACAACTTGGGTGCGTTTGGTTTATCGAGCGCGCTCGATCCGCCCGCCATCGCCGGCATGCCGTGAGGGAGTTCCCCTGTATGCCCCGCGCCGGAACCGGCCTTAGCCTTGTCACCCATGGTGGCGACCCAGAAGATGAATGCCACCAACATACAGAACAGGAACGTATTCAATGCCATGAAAGCGGCGGCATAGCCGAGCGCCGGAGAAAAAGCATACTGAGATGAGTCGCGCATGACGCCATAGATATGCCAATGCACACGCGATGAGGACCGTGCATAGCCCATCAGCGTCATCAGCAGAATGACCATCACGGCGTTCAGCACGAGTGCGTACCCTGCGCGCGGCGGCATGCGACCCCAGACCATCTCCGTCGTGGTTCTGGCGCTCTTCAAGAGCAATGCCGTCAGCGGTGTAATCGTCAACATGACAAACAGTACGATCAAGACTTGCGACGTCGAGAAGTAATTGATGCGGATGATGGCCGGCACGAAGTAGCCCCACACGCCCAATATGACGACCGCAATGCCTGCGAGGACAAGTAAGGCGCTCATGAGGGCTCGCGCTGCCTTGGCCCACCCGGCGGTTTCTTCCTTTCCGGCCCGCCAGTACATGATGAAGCTCATGAAGGTCACGAGGATCATCAGATTGGCCACAGTCATTTTCGCCGACATGACGCCGAAAACGCCGAGCAGCGGGTGGTGTGTCCCGCCCATCTTTCTGGCTTCCTCCAGGCTGGCCACCAGCGAGTGCGGGGTCATCCAGACGCCGAGGCAGAGCAGGAGAATAATCAACATGGTCATAATCGGCCGGCGGTACTTCATCTCGGAGCCGGGAATACGATGGGTAATCCCCAGCCAGAAATAGTAGTTCGATCCGAGGAACAGCACGCCGATCAACATGGCCTGCAAGATAAAGAGCCAGGAGAGGAACCCGCCCATCAGGGTGATGCCCATCTGCTGGTTGTACTGATAGATTTCACGCATGAGCCAGTAGCCGGCAAAAGGAAGCGGCAGCAGACCGAATACGCCGATGAAGTTCCCGACGTAGCCCATCCAATCGTAATGGTCGCGGTCTTCCGAAGTTCTGGCCGACAGATAACGAATACCGGCATAGGCGCCGCAAATGTACCCGCCGAGCACGACGTTGGCGATCAAGCGATGGATGTTCACCGGCCACCAGGTCGGATTCCAGGTCGCGGCCCAGGCCCGGGCGAAGTCGGATCCTTCGGCAATGACGACGGGACTGGCCTGAAAGGTCGCCCAGGAATTCGGCACAATCATGATGAAGAAGGCGAAGAAGTTGAGCAGAAAGCCCAGGAATATGTGGAACGTCTTCTTCCCGCCGTCCTGCATGGCATCCCAGCCGTACCAGTAGAGGTAGAGCGTGACGGTCTCAAGCAGGAAGAGGAGGCAGTAGAAGATAAAGGACGGGAAGAAAATATCCGTCAGATAGTTCATCAGCTTCGGATAGAAGGCGATGAGCAGAAACAGCAGGATGCCGCCGAACAGCGCCGTGGTCGCGTAGGCCGAGGTCAGGAGCTTCGTGAACTCTTTCGCCAGCTTGTCGTAGCGCTTTTCGCCGCTCTTCCAGCCGACGACTTCGCACAACCAGGCGAAAATCGGCACACCGAGCACGAATCCCGCGAGGAGAAGATGGAGCTGGGCCACGATCCAGACGAGGTTCCGGCTTCCGATCCCGGGGATGTCGCGATATTCGGTCGGACCAGTCGGGGCTCCTTCCGCGGCAAACCCCATCGACGGGAGGGCGAGGCAGCCTGCCGCGAGCAACAGCCCCGGAAGCCATCCGCGCTGACCGTTGAGGGTCCGGAGAATCCGCTGAATCAATCCGCCCTGGTGTCGCATGGCACTCACCTCATCATCTCGCAGGATTACGGTTTCTTCGGTGCAGGGGGCGCTGATTCCTTGCCGGCTTTTGCCTTCCCCTTGCCCTTGTCTTTCTCCGCTTCCGCTTCAGCCTTCTTCTGTTCCAATGCCTCGACCTGTGCCGAAAGCTGCGCGATCATCTTTTCGTCTTTGTTCAATGCTTCGAGAGGCTTGAACGGCGGCTGAGCTTTCACTTCGGGTTTCTTGCAGCACTCGTGGGGATGGGGGGTCGTCACCGGCAGCGCCGCCCAGAACAGCAGTGACAGGACGACACCGGTGCCCGTCAGCGCGGTGAGCATCAATCCCTGATCGGACGGAACACGCATGAGGTCCCAGCGGGTAATCAGCCTCTGGTAATTATCCGATGCAGGTTGTGCGGCTTCCGCCGTGCTACGGATCATCCGGCCGACCAGGGAAATCCCGATCAGGAGCAGCAGGATCAGCACAAGCGAGGCGATCGATCCCCATATCGCCAACTCGATGCTGATCCGCTCCGCCACCGGGATGCCCTTGAAGAGTTCGATCTCGAAGAGCGAATGCACCATGGAAATGGCGGTCGCGGTCACGGTGCTGATGATCAGCCAGAGAATGGGAAGGAACACGGCACCGACCAACGCGGACTTCCACCACAACGTCATCCCGAGGCCGTCGGGCGGTTCTTTCCTGAATTTCTCAAGGAAGAACGTCCGGGCGACAACGCCAAATGCCCAGACATCAATGGGGATGGCAATCATGAAGAGCAGCGCGATCCCGACCCCTTCACCGATGTGAGATTCCAATCCCATGGTGATGATGGGCAAGGCGAAAACCGTCACGGGGCTGGCCAGCAGCATGAGAAAGGCCAATCCGAGCCGCCCCTCGAAATGCATCAGCCCCATGGCGAGAAACAGCACCGCAAAGGCAAGCTTGATGGGAAGCCCGGTCCAGAATGTCGGCCAGAGTACTCCGAGCCCGATCTTTGTAGGAGACATCGATTCGCGTTCGTCAGCCATGATCAGTTCATACGGCTCGATGGAGCCGCTCTTAGTCCAGGAACTCTCGGTTGATAATCGCGGACACGGTGAACAGAAGGATCGATACCATCACGACGATCCAGCCGATCAACGCGATCGGGCGCTTGAAAATATTCCGCTCGGGATCTCGATCGATGAACGGGAGCGCGGCGAGCAGTGCCATGAAGGCTCCGGGCAACGCGATGGCGCCGAGGAACTGACCGAACTCTCCGGCGAAGATTTTCAGACGGAGCAATTGGAACAAAAACAGAAAGTACCACTCGGGCTCCGGATGGTAATCGCCCGGATCCGGCGTCGCTTCCTCCAACAAGACCACCGGCTCCCAGAAAGCCAGGGCGCAGATGCTGGCGAACACGACGGCCATGCCGACGATGTCCTTCCAAATCTGGCGGGGGAAGAAGTAATCGGTCTTCGCCCTGATCTCTTCCGGAGTGCCCCTGAACGGTCCGGCCGGCCCTGCCGCTCTAAACAGGAACAGGTGCAACCCGGCCAGGCCCATGAGCGCGGCGGGAAGAATCATGACGTGGATGACGAAGAACCGGCTCAACGTCATCTGTCCGGGGGTCGGACCGCCCTTGAGGAACCGTGCCATGAAGTCGCCGAGCAGCGGCGTCTTGTCCATGATTTCGACGCCGACCGTGGTGGCCCAATAAGCGCGCTGGTCCCACGGCAGCAGGTAGCCGGTGAAGCCGAAGCCCATGACGATGCCGAACAGCGCCAGCCCCACGAGCCAGATCATTTCACGGGGACTCTTGTAGGCACCCCAGAGAAAGACCTGCGACATGTGGGCGAACACGCAGACGACCATCGCGGTCGATCCCCAGAAGTGGTAGCTCAGGAGGAACCATCCGTAGTCCACATCGTGGATGATGTACTGGGTGCTCGCGTAGGCGTGATCCGCGGTCGGCACGTAATAGAACATCAGCAGAATGCCGGTCAGGGCCTGCATGATGAAGATGAACAGAAGCACGGAGCCGAACACATAGGCCCAACGGGAGCCGCCGGGGACCGGCTCGTTGAGCATCTTGGCCTGCATCTGCTTCAGACCGACGCGCTCGTCGATGAAAGCGATGACTTTTTCGATCGCGGTCGGTTGCGTGCTGGGTATGGACGGTTGTTCCATTTAGATGATCCGGATTTGGGATTTGGTGCCGGCCTTGAATTCCATGTCAATGATTTCGACTTCGCCGGCGGCGGACACTTTGATCGGCAATGCATCGAGCGGACGGGGCGCAGGGCCGTCGAGCACCTTCCCCGAAGCGTCATAGATGCTGAGATGGCACGGGCAGAGAAATACCTGCCCCAGGACTTTGTGCTGCCGCCACTTGTACCCGCAACCGAGATGCGGGCACTTGCCCGAAAATGCCACGTACGGGATGTCCTTTTTGTTCGTCCACACGGGCTTGCCCGCGGCATCCCGGAATTCCATGTCCTTGCCCTGATAGACTTTCTCGAGGACCGCGGGAGTCGCCTTCAGAATCCAGACGTTCTTTTCGATCTCGGATTCCGGCATGTACGCTTCTTTGACTTTCTTCTTGTACTTGAACTGTACGCCGATATCGTCCTGCTTGATCTTGCCGACATTGCCGATCTTGAGCCACCCGTTGTCGAACGGCTGATACATCGGCTTCATGAGGTAACGGAGAATGGGGAAGGCGATCGGCAATCCAATCAGGAACCCGATGGCATGCGTGAAGTTCATGAAGAACGTCCGACGCTTGACATTCTTCTCCAATTCGGGGAACGGCACGAGCACTTCGCCCGGCGTCACGTGCAGTTTTTCTTCGAGATGAGCGATCTCGACTTCGTGTGTCGTCACATAATCGTCGCGCTTGAACGGCGGCAACGCCAGGATGTCCGCGGACTGAGTGCGTAACTCCACCACACTGTCCGTCACTGCCTGCACGTGCCCCATGGCGACCTGTCGCTCGCCGCTTCCGTTCATGGAAACCACAATGTGGCTGATCTCGTGCGAGAGCGGATCGACGACGACCTTCGTCACTTCTCCGATTTCACGGTCCGTACAGCGGACCTTGGACTTTAACTTCGGCTGCATGATTACTTCTTCTTGATCGGTTTCGGTGTATTGACCGAGGCGTTCTTAAAGGTGTTCAACCAGGTCGCAAGGGCCACCACGTCCTTTTCTTCCATGAGGTCCTTGTACTTGTCCGGCATCTTGCCCTTTTCATATTCCTTTTCGAACCCTTCGGCCATCCAGCTCTTCGGATCGAGAATCTTCGTCTTGATATCGTCGACCGTGAGGTAGCTGCCGATATTGTCGAGTTCGGGACCGCGCTTCTTTCCACCTTCGCCCTTCAATTTGTGGCAGTTGTAGCACTCTTGAAGCTGCCACTGGTCCTCACCGATCTTGAGAATATCTCCGCCGGCGGCGGCTGTTGATGGCGGGGCACCAGGACCTCCGGCACCCTGTGCAGCGGGAGCCTGATCGCCGCCCAACGCCTTAATCCGTTCGGCCAACGCCTTCGCCTGCTCATCAAGCGCTTTGGCTCGCGCAATCAATTCTTCGGCCTTGCCCTGCTCGGTCGCCGCCCGTTTCGGCTTGAGAATCTTTTCGATCTTCCCCTTTTCGTCTTCCGGATCGTACTGCGGCCACATCGAGGCGCCGGCAATGTACACGACGCATAGCACGACGTAGAACACCAGGAGGGCGATGAGGGATTTGCCCCCGCTCATGGGTTTCAACGACGGGGCATCCAGAAGAATAAACACGGCTGCGCCGAGCATCGCATAGGCAAAAAACATCATCTGGAAGATGACGGGAAACTCGAGTGCTCTTGTAATCCCGATCAGGGCGCCACCCACCACGATGCCGACCACCAGCTTCTTGATCACATTCCCCATACAGATCCTCTTTCCTTCGGTAGCGATTTCACGCCGGGCTTACTTGGCTCCGGCAGGAACTGGACTGCCCTCAGGCGCGTGCCCCTTCGAATCGGAAGGCCGCAGCGTCACGAGGATGGCAAAACTCACGACGGCGTAAAAGACCACGGTGATCGCAGTGATCCACCAGGCCGAATACGACAGCGTCGGGGTAAAGGACTCGGCGGTAAAATCAGGCAACAGATTGTATGTATGAAAATACTTCCGCAGCAGCGACCGCACGGCGCCCATCAATCCCATCGTCCAAATGGCGCTGAACGCCAGAAAAATCAGGACGAACTGCGAAATGAAATCGATCTTGCCCCAGATGATCGTACCTTGGCTGATGCCCCGGTTGTAGATGACGTAGTTCACGACCGTGACGAACACCAGGGTGAATGCGGCGGAATTCTTGGCCGGCATCAACGCCAGGAAGTTCCAATCGGAAGGCAATTCCAACTCGGCCACCAACTTGGCGCCGGTGGGCACGAATCCATGTGGGGTGAGCCAGATCGCATCTCCCACGACGACCATCAAGAACCCGACCTTGATGACGGTCCGCGCAGACACGGTCAACGGGATGAATTTGCCCAGCAGGAAGGGCGCCAGAAGCATGGGCAGCAAAAAGGCCAGTGATGTCGGGTCGGGAACCGGATAGTCCGTCAAGACCTTCGTCATGACCAGGGGAAGCGCGACCATCACGATGGGAGCCAGAATCGTCATTCTGACTTTCTCGACTCCCTCGATTCGCTTCATACTCAGCCAGATGTAATAGTTACTGGCCAGGAAGATGAGCCCGATCATCGCCCCCTGCATTTCAAAGAACATCGAAAGCTGGTCGGCCATCATGTACGGACAGATCGACGCGTCGTAGTCGCACAGTTCATACGCCAAGAGGTAGCCCATGAACGGGAGGAACAACAGGGCGCCGACTCCGATCAAGTTGCCGACAAACCCCATCCAGTCGTAGTAGGCTCGTTCATCATCCTTCTTCGCGCCCATGTACATGTAAGCGGCAATCAGACCGGCGACGAACCCGCCGAACGTCACGTTCCCGACGAGGCGGTGAAGATTGAGCGGCATCCAGCTGTAGTTAAAAATCTTGTCCCACAGCGTCGCTGTCGCAAGAAATTCCTGCGGAGAGATCCCTTCCGCTTTCACCGGTGTGTTCATGAACGAGGTCGGTCCGTCGATCACGAACAGCGTGACCGTCCCGATCAGATTGAGCAACACCCCCAAGGCGATGTGGCGCGCCTTTTTGTTCCCCTTCCATGCATCCCACGTATAGAAATACATGTACAGCAAGATCGTCTCGCTGATGAACAGCAAAGGATATACGACGGCAAAGACCAGGAAAAAGTGATTGATCAACCAGGTGGTGAATTGCGGGTAGGTCGCCAGCAGTACGAAGATGAACAAGCCGCCCGTGAGGGCGGTCATGCTGTAGAGAATGACCGTGACCTTCGTGACCTCTTTGGCCAGGCGATCGTAGCGGGGATCCTGCTTCCGGTATCCGAGCCACTCGGAGATCACGACGAAGATCGGCGCGCCGAGAATGAATCCCGCAAAGAGAATGTGTAATTGGGCGACGATCCAGACCGCGGTCCGATTCCCGGTATAGGGGAATTCGACCGGAGGCGCGCCCGGAGCCTGCGCATACGCAGCCCCTCCAAACAGCGCCAGAAGCGCAAACAGAGCCAAGAGACTGCGCTGCCACATTTTCATGATGCTCGCCGCCCTCCTACACTAAACGAAGTTCAATACGGAGAACCCGTTTTATTTGGTTGCGTCAGCCGCTGCGACCTTGACCTCTCCCGAATCGGCCCACTGCTTCTTCTCCGCATCCCAGGTCTTGCCGGCCAACCCGAAATTCCGCTCGAAGAGCACCAGTTTCCACCGGTCTTCATCCGAGAGCTTACTCTTCCAGGCCTTCATCTTGGTGTTGGGTACACCTTCGGAAATGCGCCAGAACCACACGGAGTCGGAGTAGAGTTTCATCCGCTCGCCGTTGCGGAAGTCGCGCGCACCGGCCTTCACCGGCTTGCCATCCTTGCCGTGACAGCTGGCGCAGTTCACATCGGGGTTCGTTTCACCGATGAACAGCTTGCGCCCTTCCTCCATCTTCGCCGCGTCCGTCCACCAGCCAGCGGGCATATGTTTATCGGCATATTCAGCCGGAGCGGGCGGGGGTGGAACAACCGGCCCTTCGCCACCACCTTCTCCTCCACATCCCGCAAACGCCAAGCCCATTCCCATCACGATTGCCCACTGTGCGATTTTCATAACGACTTCCTTTCCTTTCTGTCCGTACCGCCGCTCACACCCGAAATATCATGACCAAAAAAAAACGCTTTCACCGAGGGTGAATGCCCCCTGCAAAAGCGCCGATACTCACGAATCCCTTAAAGCCACGCGCGATGCCCCCGCCACGTCAACTGACCGATTCGGCGAGGTGCACATCAGCCCCGCGATCCGTCTCGGTTATTTCTTCCGCTTCCCCTGCGACTTTCCTCGTTTCTGATCCTGCTTTCGCCATGAACGATAGACCTTCGCTCCGACGAATCCGCCCACTGCGACCGCAACCGCCCCCAGGCCCGCTAGAACCCACAGAGGGGGAGCCCCCGCCTCTTGCACACAGCCGCTTCCGAAGTTGACCTGGATCTTCCGCTCGGTTTCCAGGTCCTTGGGATCGAACGTAACCTTCTGGTGCTGCTGCTCTCCCCTGGCTTCAACCAGAATCGGATCGCCGAGGTTATCGTTATGAAGATGAAACGGCGCCTTATAGTACCCGTCT
>DATGEA010000290.1:0-5233 GCA_035310605.1 Nitrospira sp.
AGCGGCGGCGGCGGGAACATCACCATCGATCCAACGCTCATCTCGCTGCAGAACAACAGCAGTATCCTGGCTCAGGCGGTACTGGGCAACGGCGGCAATATTCAATTGATCGCAAATTTATTGCTGGTCGATCCCAGCAGCGTCATCAGCGCCTCCTCCGAGTTCGGGCAGAGCGGAACGATTCAAAGCCCGACTTCAAATTTAGCCGGTACGGTCTCTTCGCTCCCCTCCTCCACGCGCCAAGGTCAGGCCTTGCAAGCCCAACGCTGTGCGATGCTCAACGCTGGAGGATCAAGCAGCTTCATCATCGCCGGGCGTGACCAGGTCCCGACGGAGCCGGGGGGCTGGATGGTCAGCTCGCTCGACGCACTCGGGACAGGCGAGGGGTCAGTGGCGAGGGGCAAGGGGGAAGGTCTGTCTCGTTTATCTGGTTCATCTAGTTCGTTTGGTGCGTTTGGTCCGAAGAACGAGCTCGACCAAACAAACCAGATAGACCAAATCGACCAGATGGACCAACCAAACCTGCCTCCCGTGCTGTCGCTCCGTCGCTTGACGCCGGCGGGGTTCCTCACGCAACGATTTGCGGACAGCGAAGCAAGCGGGTGCCGATCCTAAGAAGATAAATGTGGAATTAGGAATGTGGAATGGAATGCCGGAAGGTTCTGAGTTCCGGGTTCTGAGTTGCTGGGAACGGAATGTCCGTGAGGCGTAGTGGTCTGATTCGCATAACTCAGAACTCAAAACGCAGGACTCAGAACTATAGAGTGCTTAACAGTGTGGGGTGGAACCGACCGGAGGATTCGGTCACCAAGCGACAGCTACTCCTCATACATTTCGGCCCTTTCCCTCCCGGAGCTGACCGCTTGCTTCCTCGCTGACCAGACCGCACTTCATCATATCACCGGCAGCACCGCCGCAGACGTGGAGCCTGTCCCCTTCCATAGCGTCTCGGCTGGCTCGTCACGAACCCTCGTGGATAATGCGGACTAGGGCGATCCGAGCTCTTTTTTCCGGGCTGTCCGAGTGGAGTATACTGGGCCACCTATAGTCTAAGGGGGCTTAAGCCACTTGTGATCGATCAAAAAGATCTGGATCGTCTTCCCATTACGATTGATCCGGAGATCGTCAGCAGTGCCCCGGTCTTTCGCGGAACGCGCGTACCTGTCGAGGCGTTAATCAGCAACCTCGAGGCCGGTCTCTCCCTTGATGAGTTCCTCAACAATTTCCCCACCGTGACATGCGAACAAGCGTTGCAGGTGCTGGAATTCTCCAAGAGCACCATCCTCAAGCCGCGCAAGACTGCGTGAAGATCCTTCTCGACGAATCCGTCCCGCCCCTACTCAAGCTACGCTTACATCAGGCGAACATCTCGACTGTTCAAGAGATGCGATAGGCAGGAATGCGGAATGGTGAATTGCTACGTCGAGCCGAAGAACTCTTTGATGTCTTCGTAACTGCCGACCAGAATCTCCGGCATCAACAGAATTTGAGTGGGCGGAAGCTTGCCATCCTCGTGCTGCCCAGCAATCAGGTCCCTCTTGTCGTCCGGCTTGTGCCAGTCGTTGAAACTTTCTTGACCAATCATTCGGCTCTTTTCGGTAGATACCCCAGATTTGTTGAGGAAACGCGGTTAGTAGCATGCGTTTTGCCTGATAGCCATGTCCGAATGGCTATTGCAAAAATCCCGCAATAAGACTAACTAGCATAATCAGACATAGTTCCCGGGACCAACTCAACCAGACCTGGTTCTCTCTTATTCCGTTCGCCACAAGGAGTGGCCATACATGGCGCTTCGCGTTCGCACGGCGATACCCCTTCTTCCTGCTTCTTGTCATCGCATCGCTCCCGTTACCGATGCCAGCAACGATCGGGAAAACGTTCCCGGTATCTTTTCATACTCCTGATGCAGCATGGAGGGGCATGAAGCATTCAAATACACGAATCACACCACTTCTTCATTGGGTTCGAACCCATTCGTTAAAGCCCGGAGGCCTGGCTCTCCTCTGCGTCACATTTCTTCTGAGTTGTGACTCAGTTCGCTCTCTGATACAGAAACCAACCGGCATGCCAGGAGAGGTGGTCGATGAGGCGCACCTGGCGGGTCGATCCGCCGCTTCATTCCCCGCCGGAGATGACGATTATTTTGCCGACATGGATGACGGCGTCAAGTTATCCGCCGAGGAAGCAAAAGGCCGCAACACGTGGATCGTTTGGAGCGGCGGTAACGACCGCTTCTGGGACGAGCTTTCGAAACTCAGCTTCGGGACGCTCGATTTTCTAAAGACCCTATCGTCGCACCCGAAATTGAAATTCAGCCGCGATAACCGCTGGTACTACCTTGGATTGGTCAATGAGCCTTGCTTTGAAAAGGCCGCCGGACCCGATCCGGATCGGTTTGGACTCTGGCTCGACAAGCGTGTCGTCAGTCCGGACTGTCCGGCCGACCCGTTTGAAAATGAAACAAAATACCCCGGCGTAAAGATCGGCGCCCGCGGCAAGAACATGCCGGTGGGATCGTTCTACGGCTCTGCGACCGGTATTGTGGGGTTACGCCTCTTCCCCAATCCCGCCTTCGACGAAGAAGCCGCCAAGAAATGGGACCCGAAGCGCTATTACGAAGATCCGACCTACTACCTCTCGAAGCATCTCGTGAAGCCCTATCGCGTCGGCATGTCCTGCGCGTTCTGCCACGTCGGGCCGAACCCGGCAAAGCCTCCTGAGAATCCGGAGCATCCGGAATGGAAACACTTGAGCTCGAACGTTGGCGCACAGTATTTCTGGATCGATCGCATCTTTTCATGGGAAGCTGACGAGACCAGCTTCCCCTACCAGATTTTCCGCACATCGCGTCCAGGCGCGCTTGATACCTCACTGATCTCGACCGACAATATCAACAACCCCCGCACTATGAATGCCGTGTACCATCTCGGCCCGCGCCTCGAGCAAGCCAAGCGCTGGGGGGAAGAGAAATTGGCCGGCGGCAACTTGGACAACAAACAGCTCAACGACTATGTCCCGAGCGGGCCGCTGACGACATTCTTTCATGCCCCAGACAAGGTGTGGACCCCTCGGGTACTGAAAGACGGATCTGATTCCGTCGGCGCATTGGGAGCCCTCAACCGCGTCTTCCTCAATATCGGTTTATTCAGCGAAGAATGGTTGCTGCACTTCAAGCCGCTGATCGGCGGGGAACCGATTACCCCGATACAAATCAGGGTCGCTCGAAACAACTCGACCTACTGGGAGGCGACTGAAGCCCAGACCCCGAACATGGCTCTCTTCTTCCTGAAGACCACGACCCCGCACAAGTTGAAGGATGCTCCCGGGGGAGAGGCCTTTCTCCCGAAAGGTGCGGCGCAATTGACGCGAGGCAAGGAAGTGTTCGCTGAACGCTGTGCGCGTTGCCATTCCAGCAAACTTCCCGTGCCGGCAATCGGCCTTGATCCTCACGGCTGCGCAGGTCCCGGCTATTTGGACTGTTGGAACAAATACTGGAGCTGGACGAAGACCGAAGAGTTCAAACGAGAAATGAAGAAGATCGTGTTGGCCGACGATTTCCTCGAGAACAACTTTCTCTCGACCGATATGCGCGTCCCCGTCACGCTGCTCGAGACAAACGCCTGCAGCCCGCTGGCCACGAATGCCATCGAGGACAACATTTGGGATAACTTCTCCTCCCGGTCGTACAAGGACCTGCCGTCCGTCGGGACGATTACCGTCCACCATCCCCTCACGGGTGAGCCTCGCCCGTATCAGATGCCCGCAGGAGGGCGGGGCTACACGCGCGTAGCGTCGCTCGTCAGCCTCTGGTCCACTGCGCCGTACTTACTCAACAACAGCGTCGGCAAGTTCAATCCGAGCCCAAGCGTCGACGCCCGCATGCAATCGTTTCAAAACTCCATCGAAGAGATGCTATGGCCCGAGAAGCGCGATAAAGATCGGATCCTTGGCGACAAGGTTCCGGGCGTGATCGATCGCACAACGACGACCAGCTATCTGCGGATTCCCAAAGGATTTCTCCCGGCTTTTCTCCACGACGTCATCGAACTCGAAGAGAAAATTCTTCCAGACGTGCAGTTGCTTCCTCCCATCTTCAAGGAAAGCGGCGTTGAAATCGGGCCGATTCCCAAAGGCACACCGGTCAATCTCTTGGCCAATCTGAATATGTTGCCCGACGACGCCGGTGTCATCGAGAAATTCGTGCACAAACGAAAAATCCTCAGCTTGCTCATCAAGGTGAAGAAGGCACTCAAAGCGCTTCCCCCGAATGCCACCGATGAACAGGCACGACAGGTGTTTCTCGAAAAAGATCTTGTTGAACCCCTGCTCGAGTTGAGCAAGTGCAACGATTTTGTCGTCAACCGGGGCCACTACTTTGGCACGGATCATTTGAACAAAGAAGAGAACGAGCCGGGCTTGAGCGACGACGACAAACGCGCGCTGATCGAGTTTCTCAAGACGTTTTGAACCGGAGCGCCGGCGACGATGGATGCTGAGATGAAGCCGATTTCACGACGATCGTTCCTGAAGCTTGCTGTCGCGACAGGGATGGTTCTGTCCGTGAGTGGCTGCTCGCTGCTCACCCCCTCACCCACCCATCAGGTCTCTAGCGTGTGTTCAGGGGCAGGAACGCCACCGGACACGGAGTTCGATTACATCGTTATCGGATCCGGCGCCGGAGGAGGGCCGGTCGCGGCGAACTTGGCGGAGGCTGGATATACCGTGCTCCTCCTTGAGGCAGGCAGCGAACAGGAGAACGCAGATTACTCAGTCCCGGCCTTTCACCCGCTGTCCACAGAGGATCAGGACCTGCAATGGAATTATTTCATCCGGCATTACGCCAACGATGGTCGCCAAAACAACGATACCAAGAGAGACAAAGGAGGAAAGGGGATCTGGTATCCGAGAGCCGGCACGCTCGGAGGCTGTACGGCGCACAACGCCATGATCACCGTGTATCCGCACGAAAGTGATTGGGATCGCATTGCCCAACTGACCGGTGATGAGTCGTGGTCGTCGGAGAAGATGCGCAAATACTTTCAGCTGGTCGAGCGTTGCCAATATTCTTCGAGGACATGGGACTTTGTGACCGGAGGCCGTCACGGGTTCCAAGGATGGCTCCCCACTGAACGGCCCAGGCAAGAGACACTGGAAGAGTTTGTCAAAAAAGATCGGCAGCTCCAGAACATTCTCGCAGCCGTGGCGCTCACCACATTGGAAGATCTTCCCGGGT
>DATGEA010000291.1:0-4077 GCA_035310605.1 Nitrospira sp.
GGAGAAACGGGTATTCTTCCGCCTCCCACAAGAGACCAACATGAAGCCGACACCACGCTGGATCCCGCTGCCTGCGCACGCCAGAACCGAGTTGATTTCGACGATGCTGGGGGTGCTCAGTTAATGTGCGCAGGAGAGGACAGCGACTCAGCTTCCTGATTGAGGTCGCAGAGAGGGAATCATGCATCTGACACCGAGAGAACAAGAGAAACTTTTGATTTATGTCGCGGCGAATCTGGCGAAGGAGCGGAAGGCGCGGGGATTGAAGTTGAATCATCCCGAAGCCGTCGCATTCATCACCGCGGCAATTTTGGAAGGGATTCGCGATGGCCGTTCCGTGTCGGATCTGATGAGCTATGGCGCGACGCTGCTGAAGAAGAAAGACGTGATGCCCGGGGTAGCGGAGATGATTCCGGAGTTGCAAGTCGAGGGCACGTTTCCTGATGGAACGAAACTTGTGACGGTGCACGAACCAATTCGATAGGCGAATCGATGAAGAAGGCCAAGGCCAAACAGAGGATGGTGAAGCGAAAGGTCGTGAGCCGGGGGAGTAAGAAGGTCCCGCCTCATCCTGTTGCAATCATTCCTGGTGAAATCATTCTCGGTGAAGGTGACATCACGGCGTTTCCTGGTCGCAGGACGGTGGAACTGACGGTGGCCAATACCGGGGACCGGCCGATTCAGGTTGGGTCGCATTGTCACTTCTTTGAAGTGAATCGTGCGTTGAGGTTTGATCGTGAGAAGGCGTATGGGTTTCGGCTGCAGGTTCCCGCAGGGACCGCGGTGCGGTTTGAGCCGGGCGAAGACAAGCGGGTCGCGCTGGTAGCGATCGGCGGCAATCGCGTGGCCTATGGGATTAACGGACTCACGCATGGGCGTCTCGATGATCCCAAGGTCAAACAACAGGCCCTGACTAAGGCGGAGGAATTGGGCTTTCTCACGAAGGGGGCGAGGCCATGAAGCTCTCGCGACGCCAATACGCTGATTTGTATGGCCCGACGGCAGGCGATCGTATTCGCCTGGCCGACACGGATCTCGTCATCGAAATTATCCGCGACCTGACCGTCCCGGGTGAAGAGGCCAAGTTCGGCGGCGGCAAAGTCATCCGCGACGGGATGGGCCAGTCACCTTCGGCCACCCGCGCGAAAGGCGCGCTGGACCTCGTCATCACCAATGCCATCATCATCGACTGGTGGGGGATCGTGAAGGCGGACATCGGTATCCGGGATGGCCGGATTGCCGGTATCGGCAAGGCCGGCAATCCGGACCTGATGGAAGGCGTAACGAAAGGGATGGAGGTCGGCGCCTGTACCGAGGTGCTCTCGGCGGAAGGCAAGATCATCACGGCGGGCGGCATCGATACGCACATCCATTTCATCTGTCCGCAGATCATCACGGAAGCCTTGGTCAATGGGTTGACCACACTGATCGGCGGAGGCACCGGCCCGGCGACGGGCACGAACGCCACGACCTGCACCCCCGGCGCATGGAACATTCATCGCATGCTGGAAGCGGCCGATGGGTTCCCCATCAATCTCGGCTTTCTCGGGAAGGGCAATTCTTCATTGCCGGATGGCTTGCGCGAGCAGGTAGAAGCCGGCGCAATCGGGCTCAAGTTGCACGAAGACTGGGGCACGACGCCGTCGGCGATTTCGACCTGCCTCGATGTGGCGGAAGAATTCGATGTCCAAGTCGCCATCCATACCGATACGTTGAACGAAGCGGGGTTTGTCGAAGATACCATCAAGGCCTTCAAGGGACGGACGATTCACTCGTTTCATACAGAAGGGGCGGGCGGTGGACACGCACCAGACATCATGAAGGTCTGCGGCGAGGCGAACGTGTTGCCCTCGTCCACGAACCCCACGATGCCGTTTACGGTGAACACGATGGACGAGCATCTCGACATGCTCATGGTCTGTCACCATTTAAACCCTCGCGTGCCGGAGGACATCGCCTTTGCTGAATCGCGCATTCGCCGCGAGACCATTGCCGCGGAGGACATCCTGCACGACATGGGGGCGATCAGCATCATGTCGTCCGACTCTCAGGCGATGGGGCGCGTGGGTGAAGTCATCATTTGCACCTGGCAAACGGCGCACAAGATGAAAGTGCAGCGCGGACATCTCTCCCAAACTGCGGCCGACAAGCTGGCTGGTTCCAACGATAACCTTCGTGTGCGGCGCTACGTGGCGAAGTACACGATCAATCCGGCAATCGCGCACGGCATCGGGCACGAAGTGGGCTCAGTCGAAGTCGGCAAGCTGGCGGACCTCGTGTTGTGGAAGCCGGCCTTCTTCGGCGTGAAGCCGGAGATCGTCCTGAAGGGTGGCTTTCCCATGTCCGCTGCCATGGGCGATCCCAATGCGTCGATCCCCACGCCGCAGCCGGTCGTCACCAGACCCATGTTCGGGAGCTTTGGCCGCGCCCCGTTTTCCACCAGTCTGACCTTTCTTTCCAAGGCGGCAGTGGACCACGAAGTACACAAATCACTTGGCTTGCAGAAACGTGTGGCGGCGGTGAAGGAATGCCGCACCATCGGCAAGCGCGATATGAAGCTGAACGATGCGTTGCCGCACATTGAAGTGGATCCGGAAACCTATGTGGTGAAGGCCGACGGCCAGATCCTGACATGTGACCCCCTGGCAGTACTGCCGATGGCGCAACGATACTTCTTGTTTTAGCTTGAAGGGTGAGGAGGCGGGAGGCGGAAACCAGTATGAACACGCTGTCACTTCTGAGAGGCTTTCGATTCATCGATAGTTTTTTCCCCTCAGGCGCCTATGCCTTTTCCTCCGGGCTTGAGGCGGCGGTGCAGGGTGGTGCAGTTCGGAATGCGGAAGAGCTATCGCGCTTCGTTGTCGAGTCGCTCACGACCGGAATAGGGGAGCGCGATGCCGTGGCAGCAGGATTGGCGCACGATTCGTTTGTCTCCGGTATCTTGGACAAGGCGTTCAAGGCGGATCGAGAACTGGATGAAATGATGCTGGGCCGTGAATCACGCACAGCCAGCCGCCAGATGGGACGCCAGGTGATACGGCTGGCAGCGGATCAGAATCCTGGGCATCCATTGCTTGCAGAGTTTCTGGCGGCGGTTGAGACCAGGCAGAGTCCCGGGCATATGGCAGTGAGCCTTGGCCTCACGCTGGCAGCCGCCGGTTGGTCGAAGGAAGACACCATTGCCGCGTTCCTCTACCAAACCGCGACAGGTTTTGTCACAGCTGCAATGAAATTGCTGCCGCTCGGCCAACGAGAGGGGCAGCGTCTATTGGACGGCTGGATGCCGGTGATTGAGCAGGTCAGTCATCGCGCGGCATGTCAAAGGGAATTGTCATCCTGGTCACCGATTCAGGATATCTATGCGATGCGGCATAGCCGGTTGGAGTCGCGACTTTTCAGGTCTTGATCACGAGGTAGGTTGGGCCATGCATCGTGCAGACGAACATCTGTGTGGCACAGGGCGCGTGACGGCGGCACGGGCGCGACATATTCCAGTCATCGGAGTCGGCGGACCGGTCGGATCCGGGAAAACAGCGTTGGTTGAGGCCCTCTGCCGTGAACTCCGGGATCGGTACAGCCTGGCAGTGGTGACGAACGATATCTTTACCAAAGAAGATGCGGAGTTTCTGACGAAGCGGGGTGTGCTCCCACGAGATAGGATTCTGGGTGTCGAAACCGGTGGCTGTCCGCACACTGCGATACGCGAAGATGCGTCCCATAATCAGGAGGCGCTGGACGATTTGCTCATGCGGCATCCCGACGCCCAGTTAATGTTCGTTGAAAGCGGGGGTGACAACTTGGCCGCGACATTCAGCCCTGAACTGGCTGACAAAGTTATCTACGTGATTGACGTCGCGGCAGGCGACAAGATTCCACGTAAAGGCGGCCCGGGGATTACTCGCTCCGATCTGCTCGTCATCAATAAGATTGATTTGGCTCCGCACGTCGGGGCGGATCTCTCTGTCATGGATCGGGACAGCAAGCGGACCGAACATCCGGATGGCGTAGCCGTCGTTGCCGTCGGCGATCATCTTGTTGATGAGGCGCCCCGCCTCGGCCATGTCCTTCTTGCCGGCC
>DATGEA010000292.1:0-3106 GCA_035310605.1 Nitrospira sp.
CTTTGTCCTTGGTCAACGCCCTTTAGAATGAGCCCCATCCCGCCTAGTTCGCCGGCAATATAGATTCCGGAAACATTGGTTTCGAACGTCGGCTTCACTTGGGGAATGTCGATGTCTCGTTTTTCGGTCCCAAAGACCAGGGTGATGGCCTCGACCGGACAGGCCGTCTCGCAGGCTCCATGTTCGTTACAATGGTCTGGTTGCACCAAAACGGCCTTTCCTCGCACGATTCCCAGCGACTGCTCCGGACAGGCCTTCACGCAGGCGCTGGACCCGATGCATTTATTGGGATCGATCACGGGGTGCAACGTCAGTGGCTCGGGAATTCCGGTCTTTACCGTTTCGCTCTACCGCGCCCGAGACAGAACTTCTCGTCTCCTGCGTCGACGGCCGTAGAGCACGAAAACGACGAGAAGGGGAATCAAGTAGAGCAAGGTGATGCTGAGCGAGCCTGACATCGAACCTACCTGCGCTAGGGGAGTTCAGAGTCGATTGCGATCTTCAAGTCTTGAGTTCCGGGTTTCACCGGCCGGCTCATGCCCTGCAAATCACCGCTTTTCGGCATCGCCTCACCGGACTTGGATAGCCTGGCCACAATGACGACGGAGCCGGCGTCGGAGAGCTTCCTGGTCGGCATCGGACTGTTGGAGTCATCAAGGCGAAATGTGAAGGGGAGATTGTGATTCGTCGTTCGCACGATTGCGACCGGCATCGGCGGCCCCTCGACCGTGCGTGCGAAGACATAGAGGGTGTCGGTCGGCGAACTCTTACCTGCCAGCTTCGGTGCGATCGTGATCGTTCCGGTGATGGCCGGGCTGGTGTTCGAAGAAGAGACTGATGCAACAGGTCTTGCCGCCTCCTTCGGTCCTTTCGCCGGGCCCGGCGCCGCAGCGAGGCCGAGCAGTCCCCGCACTTCGTTAATGCTGGATGCTAATTCCTGGATCAACTCAGGTTCCGTCTCAGGCGGTAATCCCTGCCGCGCCTGTTCCCATTGCTTGAGTGCAGTGGGAAAATCCTTTCGATCGTAGGCGATCGTCCCGGCCAGCATGAGCCCCTTCACGTTCCGCGGGTCGAGTGTCAGGGCTCGTGTAATCAGTGCCTCCGGTTTGCCTTCCAGCCGCCGGCCCTGGGCCATCGCCAGAGCGTCGGCATAATCGACCAATAACTGGGCATCATCCGGAATGAGAGCCACGGCTTTCTCAAATGCCGTGACGGCTTCGCTGTGGCGGCCAAGCTCCACATAGGCGCGCGCCAGCAACGCCCACCCCGTTCCATTGTCGGGATTCTGCTCCATGCGCTGCTTCAGCCGGTCCGTTAAGGCATCGAGACCGCTCGACGTTTGGTGGTCGAACTCCTGTTGCCCTCCCATAGCCTTCACCTGCACGTCGGCATGCAGCAGGGCCAGCGGATTGCCGAGCATCCAGTAGAGCAGGAATCCTGCGATCGGAATCACCACGATCAGTGCCAGCGCCACCGTTCTGCTGGACGGACTCCGCTGACATGGAGCGGCCTCCACAGAGGCAGTCGTGGTTTCTTCCAGTACGCGGCGTTCCAGTTCCTGGCGGGATTGCTGATACTGCTCCTGCGTGATAATCCCAGCCGCACGGTCCTGCTCCAGTTCGGCCAATTGCTGCCGGTAGACTGCAAGCCGCTTGTCGGCCTCACGGGCGTCCGTCTTGGACGGTGGCCGGAGTAAGGGAAGTACCAAGAGCAATGTCACGCCGATGGTCAGGACCGTCGCGATCAGGAGGAACAGGATGCTCATGTGGTTGACCCTTTCTTGCCTTCCAGGAGTTGCGCGACACGTGCCTGTTCCTCCGGTGAGAGCGTTGCTTCTTCTGTCTTTTGCGCCCGGCGACGCAATGACACCATTAAGACCGCGGTGCCGGTGGCAAGCAGGAGAAACGGGCCCACCCACAGGAGAAACGTGGTCATCTTGAACGGCGGCCGGTAGCGCACGAAATCCCCGTAGCGAGTCACGAGAAATTCGATGATCTGCTCGTCCGTCATATTCTTGGCGATCATCTCGCGCACTTCACGGCGGAGGTCTTCGGCCAACGGCGCATTGGAATCGGCCAGCGTCTGGTTTTGACACACGAGGCAACGCAGCTCGACGGCCAATGTCTTCAGACGCGCCTCAACGGCCGGATTCTCACCGAGCGGACGCGCCTCCTGCGCGAACGTAACGCCCGGCATCAAGCAGAGCAGAAGCAGGAAGAGGCTCATTGGTTTTGTAACTCCCGGACAAGCGGCAGCACTTTCCGATCCAGTGCCTCTTGATCCAGTGGACCGATCTGTTTGTATCGGATAACACCCTTCTTATCGATCACGAACGTTTCAGGGACCCCGTAGACCCCGTAGTCGATTCCGATCCGTCCGGCCTCATCCATGACGCTCAGTGAATAGGGATCCCCCTGCCGCTTGAGCCATGCGAGTGCCTCCGTTCGCTGGTCCTTATAATCCATGCCATAGACCGGGACCGAGCCGCTCTGAGCCAGTTGCATCAGCACCGGATGCTCCTCCTTGCAGCCGCTGCACCAGGAGGCCCAGACATTTAACAGCCACACCTGCCCCGCGAGATCCTTGGGCGAGAAGACCTTCCGGGGATCGTGTAGCTGGGGGAGCGCAAAGTCAGGTACTGGTCTGCCGACGAGCGGCGAGGGGACTTCCCGGGGATTCAGGGTCAACCCCGCCGCGAGAAACCCTACGACTATGGCGAACAATCCCAATGGAAGGAGAAACCGTTTCATGTCACCTCTGACGGTCTGGGACTCACCAAGACGGGTTCCGGCGCTTCCTGCCTCCGCCAGGACAGCCGATAGCGCCGGTCGCTGACGGCCAGGACGCCACCGAAGGCCATCAACAGGCAGCCTCCCCAGATCCAATCGATGAACGGCTTGTGATAGAGCCGTACGCTCCAGGCCCCGCCGTCGAGCGGTTCACCGAGAGACACGTAGAGATCGCGCAGGAAGCCCGTATCGATCGCCGCTTCCGTCATGGCTTGATTTTGAACGGGATAAAACCGCTTCTCCGGGTACATCTCGGTGACCGGCCGGCCGTTCTGCGTCACGGCGAACATCCCCCGGCCCGCTCGATAGTTCGGGCC
>DATGEA010000293.1:0-6097 GCA_035310605.1 Nitrospira sp.
AAACCATCCAGCCTCCTTTTCAGCCCAGGACGATGCCGGGAAAATGGATAGGCCCGCTCAACAGGAGCGAAGGGATAGTGAGCGGGTCTCCTGCATACGACTTTGCCGCTATGAGCTCACCAAACCCTCAGGCCGCGATCGAGTTGAATTTTCAGAGGGGCGCGCGATCACGATCAATATGAGCGTTGGAGGCTTGTTACTCTTGCTCCCTCAGGCCGTCGGCGAGAGACAGGTCTTTGAAATTCAGACGCCGCCCGTAGCCGATGAGAAGCGTGCCGCAAAGCTCGTTGAGGTGTGTTGGACGCGCCCGCTTCCGGTCGCCGTCAGTACCACCATGCACCTCGCAGGCGTCAGGTTGCTGTTTGAACCTCCTGCCAGCTAGATCCAATCACGATAACTGATCGCTGAGGCTCCCCTTGAATCCGGATGTCTGCAAGAATCGAACGACCGGAGTTTCTTCGCTTCTCTGACATCTGCTGAGATCAGCAGAAGCTTCATCTACCACCGCTTTTCTCCGGCACTGCTATAGCCGAAGCGTCGGGAGCCACGTGGGCGAATACAGCAATACCCGTCGGAGCCGCCCCAAGATGACTGCAACACTCACCGAGTCGTCAGGTCTGACCGCCCCACTGATCGACAAACGAAGAAGCGCGACGATTCAGATTCGGGGAAGCTGTGGTAGAGTGAGGATAGGTGCCAAGGTCATTGGAACCGGAGGCTCCTGTGAGATTGACGTCGTTCCTTCCTCTCTCGCTCTCCGATTACGAGATTTCGCCCGAACAGGGATTTCTCCCGCAAGATCCGCTCGAACAATTACGTGACTCACCGGTGCTCAACCATCTCGGGCGCGAACTGCCGAAGCTGCTGAGCGCTCGCACCGTCCGCCGCTTCATCAACGAACAACCAGCGCTGCTCCCGTCCATTCCTTCTACCTGGCGCAATGAGGACTATCGGGCTGCGATGCGGCTTCTGTCGTTCGCCGGGCACGCCTACGTCTGGGAAGTGCCGGATCAACCGGCTGCGACATTGCCGCCGCAATTGGCAAAGCCCTGGCACGAGGTGGCGCGGGAACTTGGCCGGCCGCCGGTACTCTCATATGCCTCCTATGCCCTGGACAACTGGCGACGGCTGGATCGAGCCAATCCGATCGAGCTCGACAACATCGTGCTGCTCCAAAACTTCCTCGGTGGTCAGGATGAGGAGTGGTTCGTGGTGACTCATATTCAAATCGAACGACAGGCGGGGCCCGGGCTGACAGCACTCTTACGGGCGATGAGCGGGGCGGCGGAGGACAAGGAGGACGAAGTCCTGCTCGGCCTCAACTCCCTGGCCCAGGCACAAGAAGCGATGCTCGACACGTTGCTCCGCATGAAAGAGCGCTGCGATCCCTACGTGTACTACAACCGCGTGCGGCCCTACATCCATGGCTGGAAGAACAGCCCGTCGCTCCCGAACGGGCTCGTCTATGAGGGGGTCGAAACCTACGGCGGGCAGCCGCAGCAATTCCGCGGCGAGACCGGCGCACAGAGTTCCATTGTGCCTTGTCTCGATGCCGGGCTTGGTATCGTCCATACGCCGGACCCACTGACCGTGTACCTGCAAGAAATGCGGGACTACATGCCTCCGCGCCACCGTGCATTCCTGCAGGCGCTGGAGCACGGCACTGATGACTTGAGTCGCCCATTACTCCCGGGCTATGTCCGTGACCGGAAATTCCGTGTTCCCAAACTCTGGACGGCCTATTGCGCCTGCGTTGATCTCCTCGCGCAGTTCCGCGAGATCCACGTCGGTTATGCCGACAGTTACATTCATCGCCAGCATCAAGCCCATGAGAGCAATCCGACGGCCGTCGGCACCGGCGGCACTCCCTTCATGACGTATCTGCAAAAGCATCTGGACGAAACGAAGCAGGCGATCGTTAATTGAGCCCGAGCACCAGCGTATCGTTTGCGAGAGCCCGGTTGTAATTCCTATGAGATCCGCTTCACGACGCACGCGTCACAAAGGAGAGGAGGACACCGAATGTCAGTCATGTGCTCCCTCGCGAGCTGCAGGGCCCAAGCAGGGATGTGCGGGCATGAGAAGGTGATGTTGAGCATCGCCCTGCTCGCCGCTGTCGGCTTCGGCGCTTACTTCCTGGTTGGCTGACAGCAACCGACCAGGCGGCTTCCTTTCGATCGGCCCTTCGAGGCTGAAGGGTGTTGTGTGTGCCTGTTGCTCAGGGGCAGTCGACCGGTGCTTTCGGCCGAGCCGCCCCCTTCATTTCATCCCGTGTCTATCTTATTTCGCCAGTGTTTCACGAACTTTATGGATGAGTTCCTTCGCACTGAAGGGCTTGGGGATGAAGGCGAGGGGCTGGTCTCCTACCGGCTCAAGAACCTGATCCGTGTAGCCTGACATATACAAGACCTTGGTCGCAGGCATGAAGGCTTGTATCTGTTTAACAAACTGAGGGCCGGTCATTCGGGGCATCATGACATCCGTCAGTGTTAGATGGGGCGACGACGTCATGCTCTGAAGTTGCCGGAGCGCATCGATCCCGTCGCAGGCCTCCTGAACCTGATACCCCGCGCGCTTGAGCATATCGCTCACAGCAATGCGAACATCTTCGTCATCCTCGACCAGTAAGATCGTGATATGACCGTCTGATCCCGACGGCAACGCGGGATTGGGCCGTACATGGTCAGCCTGTTCGGAACAGGGGAAATAGAGATTGAAGACCGTGCCGATGTTGAGTTCGCTGGCCACCTCGATGAAACCTCCGCTCTGCCGCACTATCCCGTAGACGCTGGCCAATCCGAGCCCGCGGCCCGTTTGTTCTCCGGTTCGAGTGAAATAGGGCTCGAACAGGTGTCCCTGCATCTCGGGAGCGATTCCGCACCCCGTATCGCGAACGCCCAATCGAACATAATTCCCCGGCTTGACGCCCTGCTCCGTTGCCTTATCGTCGTCGATCGTGACAATTATGGTCGAGACTGTGAGGCTCCCGCCGCCAGGCATGGCGTCCCGCGCATTGGACACCAATACCGACAGGATCTGCTCGATCTGCCGGCGATCGGCCACGACCGGCTTACTGTCCTCGCTGGAGGCTAATTTCACGCTGATGCCGTCTCCGCTCAACAGGCGGATTTGTGACTCCCACTCGCCGAGCACCGCGTTCAGGTCGAGGATGCAAGGTTGGATCACCTGACGGTGACTGAAGGCGACCAGTCGACGGGTAAGCTCACCGGCCCGGTTCACCGCGCTCTGAATCTGTCGAATCGGGTCATATGTCGATTCACATCTCGCCGTTTCGTCCGAGACCAACTCGCTCGCCCCGGTAATGACTGTCAGCAGATTATTGATGTCGTGCGCCGTTCCTCCGGCCAGGCGGCCGAGCGCGTCCATCTTTTCGGCTTTATGAGCGGCTTCTTCCAATCGCTTCTGCGCCGTCACGTCCGTAATCGTTTCGATCACGTGCAGCCGTCCGTCGTTCGTTACGGCCTTCGACCATTGCACCAGGAGATGCTGGTTGTTCGGCAACTGGACCTCATTGATCGTAACGCGGCCGGTCGTCACCGACTCCGGCATTTTGCAGAATGAACATGGCGTGGGACATCCGGCGATGCTGTCGTAACAGGTGCGCCCTGAAAGATCCCCTAACTGTTTCAGGCCTGTTTCGTTCTGGAACTGTACGACATAAGAGGCCGGATCGATTACGGCAACCATGACAGGCTGGGCGTTCAAAAGAGTCTGCGGATCGTATGAGGGGCGGGGCGAAGCGTTCGAGTCTCCCATGAATGGTCCCTATTGGGAAAGACAGAGCCCTGCGTCATCCCGTGCAGACCATTTCGGAAGCAGGAAGCGTACCTTAGAGCAGCCTACAGTCCACGAAGAGACTGAACTCGTACCTCCTCGTTTTTCCAGGCCTTACCCCCTTTGCAGCCTTTCCAGTTATCGGGATCATCGGCTCCTGTATCACTCTGGGTACGTTACTGGTATTGAAAGCGATTCACATCGGGATTGCCTCCGGACCGGATGATTGGTTCTTTCCGGGAGACTCGCCCGACAATGGCAGTTCAGTTCCTCCTCTCGGATTCGGCCTCTCTGCTATAATCCCTGCGCTTTCCACATTGCTCTGGAATTGTACCCACATGAGGCCTGGCTCCCCTCACGACCCGAAGCTCGCCAGAACCCTGGTTTTGGATGAGTTGTTTGATCTCTCGCTCTATAAAGCGCTCAGGCAGGTGACGCAACCGGACGTGCATCACACCCTGGACGAACTCATCACAGTTGAGACAGCTCATTTGGCCTTCTGGCAGCGGTTCTTCGATCTCAGACTCGAGACCCTTGACCTGGGACGACGGATCAAACTTTCGATCATGATGTTCATCTGCCGGCTGTTCGGTTCGACCGCCGTCCATCTGGTGCTGGAAGCTATCGAAGTCCATGGCGTGCGCAAGTACCTCGCGGTCTGGAGGGAGTATCAAGGCCAGCCCCTGGCGGAAGCCCTGCGCGGTATCCTGATGGACGAGTTTAAGCACGAAGACGTGCTCGTCACGGCTCTCACGGAGCGGAAGATCAACGCGGAGAAGATCCGCAATATCTTCTTGGGATTGAACGACGGGCTGGTGGAAATTCTTGGCGCGGTCAGCGGGTTCTTCGGCGCCTTCGGCAGCGCAACGACCGTCTTGATCGCCGCATCGACCACGGCCGTTGCCGGGGCCCTTTCCATGGCGGCCGGGGCGTTTCTCGCGTTGAATTCAGAAAAAGAGGTGAAAACCACCGAGGTCGCCAAGAAGCTGTTTTTGGGCGAGGAATCCGAAACAGTGCCGATGGAAGAGTCGCCGCTGGCCTCGGCGCTTGTCGTGGGAGGGGCCTATATCACCGGAGCACTCGTGCCGGTACTGCCGGTGTTGATCGGAGCCGAAGACGCCCTGTTCTCCGTCATCACCGCAGGACTCATGGTGATTCTCGTATCGACCATCCTCTCCTTCCTGTCCGGGATGGATATCAAGCGGCGCATTGTCCTCAATCTGGTGATCATCACCGTGGCGGTCAGCGTCAGCTATGGCATCGGGATTGTCGCGAAGTACTATTGGGGAATTGCGGTCTGAGACGCTACCGGGTCGGTACCATTGGCAATTCGCGCGAACCTTCTGCTTCCTGCTGAATGCGCGCCCGTTCGGCACGTGAAGTTTCCAGCACATCGTGCAGCATCTCGTCCGTCAGCTGCGTCATCTGCGCGGCGGCGTCCTTCATATCGGCATGCTCCACCGCACGGGACAGCACCTCTGCTTTGGTCGCGCCTTTCTTCTGGCCCATGAACGGCTTGGCAATCAGATAGGCGACATCGCGCACCGGCATAAACCGGAGGAAGCGTCGCAACAATCGGAAGGTCTGAACGGGATAATGGCTCAGTTTATAGAGGAAGAGCCTCTTGAGCCCTTCCTGTCTGACACGATTGATCATTTCACCAGGCAGGCAGGTGGGATCGATTTCCGAGCACTTGAAATACTTGTACCAATCCGAGGCTTCACTGACCAGCCCGCGCTTGACGTACTCCTGCCAGAGCGGCGTGCCGCGATAAACGCACAGCCGGTTGAAGCCGAAGGTGTCGAGCGGCAGCTTCGACGCGAAGTCGAAGGTCGCGTTCATGTCCTCCACGGTCTCGTCAGGATTCCCGACGGTAAAGAAGCCGTGCACGATTTCGATGCCGGCTTTCTTGGCGTTTTTGACGGCCGTGGTAACTTCCTGCAGTGTTTGTTCCTTCTTCAGTCGATCAAGAATCTTCTGGCTGCCGCTTTCGATTCCAAACATAACGGTGCGGCAATGGGCTTTGGCCATCGCGGGGAAAAGATGCTGTGCGACCGAATCCACACGCCCTTCAATGCCCCACTGAATCTTCAGTTTCTCGTCCATAATGCCGTTGCAAATCGCTTCAATACGCTTGGGCTGGAGGAGGAAGTGGTCGTCGACGAAATAGACAGACCCGTAGCCGTGCTCTTCGAGGTATTTGAGTTCGGCCACCACGTGCGCCGCACTTCTCGCCCGCCATTTGCCTTCGTTGAAAACCGGAATGTCGCAGAATACGCAGGGCCAGGGACAACCGCGCGAG
>DATGEA010000294.1:0-10744 GCA_035310605.1 Nitrospira sp.
CGTCATTCCGGGCCCGAAAGTGTTCGAAACCCAGATCCACGGGAAGCGGTTCGAGATGTACAACGATACCGTCCTGGGCTTCAACAAGTCGGGCAAGGAAGTGGCGCGCATCCAGGTCGAAGAGCCGATCTACATCCGGCCCGCGGAACGGGTCAACTGGTTGTAAGGTCGGCCTGAGATCACAGAGGCTCCGTATGAAGTCTGTACCGCCTCTGGTTCAGGTGTGGTGAGCAGCAGAGGGCAGAGTATGAAAACAGTACTCTGCCCTCTCTCATTCATGCCGGTGCCGCCGTCGTCATCCCACCGCTGAGGAAGCCAACAGACTCGCCGGCTGCCTGGGGTGGCTGTGGATTATCTCGAAGAGTGTGTCCTGATGAGATGAGAGGAGCCGTGCAACAGAGACGCAAGCTGTGGGCTTATCTCTGCACAGGCGTCGTGCTCATTCTGCTCGTGGCGGCGGAGGAGACTGTCATTCTCAGACAGTGGCATGAGAATCTTGAGGCGCAGCAACGTCGAAGCGCGATCAAAGAAGAGATTCTTCGAATTCAGCGGTTGGTTGCGGATATCGACAATGGGTTTCGAGGCTATGTATTGATGCGCCAGAGTATCTTTCTCGCCCCGATGGTCGCGGCTGAAGCCGCACTTCCTCAAGCGGTTCACCGATTATCCCAGCTGACGGAGAAGTCCCCTTCCCTCCAGGGAGGGGTGCAGGTACTCCGAGGACGTTTGGACGAACTGGTCGACACGAAACGCCGGCTCGCATTGCAGCTCGATAGCGGGCATCAGGAGGAAGTCATGGCGTATGTCAGGGCGGGCAACGGAGTGGTTCTCTCCAAGACCATCGTCAGCCTGTTGGACGACCTGGAAGCGAAGCTCGCACGAGACATCGGGACCGCCGATTCCGCTTCCGTCGATGTGAAAGCCAAGACCATGTGGCAACTGATTGCCGCGCAAACCGGCGCAGTCGCCTTGGGTATTCTTATCATGGAGATTCTGATCACCATGTTGTCCCTCCGCAGCCCGCGGGACTTGCCTCAAGGCTGACGGCTGGGCCAGCCACATGGTGGTGAATCGTCGCGCCCAACCAGCCCAACCAGGTGGAGGGCGCGCCGGTTGAACGATCACGGCAGGGAAATAGGACCATGGAGCAACAGAGTAACGGTACGGGTGGCTCCTCGCAGTTCTCCCGTTCGGCGGGCCATTCGAACGCGACAGGGATCGACGAGAACGATCGTGGGATGACGCAGGAAGACGCGCGGGCTCACTACAACTTTCTTCTGACTCTCTGCATCCGGAAAGCCGAATCCTTCGGACCCATGGCGTACGCTTTCGTGAAGGATCGCGCGTTTCCGAGCCTTGGCCTCACGGCCGAAGAGCGGTTTAATCTTTTCATGGCCATTGCCGACGTATTTACCGACGAACCGAAGCGCTACAGCCACAAGCTGGAATGCCTGCAGAAAGCCGTCGACCTCTTGCCTCACACACGCTTTGATGATGCCGGCCTCTCACGCCAGCTCCGCCAGGAGATTCAGCGCTTACGAGTGGAGCTTGACCTCTACATGTCGGCGATGAAGCCGGAGCGTTCCGGTTCGGGGCCGGCCACGGTCTCGCGGCAGCGGATCATCTTCGAGACAGACATGCCGGACTACTTTTGCGTGATCGCGCAGCAGCGGGCCTCGGCCTACTATCAGGAGAAGTACCGCTTGACCAAAGAAGCCAAAGTGGCACAGCATTTCTCCTGTCCTGTCCGCCATTTTGAACCGGATACCGGGGCCGTGCATAAAGAGTTTCCCGGCGCCTGCGCACCGTTCCTTGCCTCCCGTACCGGCGCCTGGCACCTCATGCTGCCCTTCGATCTTAAGATCAGTCGTTCTCCGGAAGATCCCCTGGATGCCGGCGTGCGCATCTGGTATGCAAAAACCGGCTATTCGTTTCCCCTCCGGTACGAACTGGGGCGGCTCTGCAGCTATTACGATGATCAGGTGCTGGACATCGAGATGACCGATCCCCACCTGTTGTTCGTTTCTGTGTCGCCGCTGAAAGAGCAAAACCTGGGGACGGTTGAGCGGACAGTGGCGCCGGACGTCCCGTTCGAAATCGGACTGCCCCGCGCCTTCCTCGAGGGCACAAACGCGCTCGGACCGTATGTGCAGGTCGGCTGCAATATCAAAGTATGGTTCGACGCAGAGGCAGTGAGTCTGCTCATCCAAGGCGCCCCGGATCTCCATGAGTACGGGTTGCAAGGCGGGGCCGGGCTCCTGACCAGGACCTACGCCTCCGAAAAGACTGCGGCCTATTCCGGTGCCGGCAGCCAGCCCTGGCAGCAAGGGCTGAATTTCAATTTCATCAACATGCACCTGCAACTCCTGCCGGACGTCATGACGTCCGTTGTCCCGGCCAACACGCCCATATTCTCTGTATATCCCGTTCTGGCACGGGGGAATTACCAGCTCGCAGATGCCCGTTCGCTGAGCTCCTGAACCCCGGCCGCCGTCTTTACTCATCCTCGTCCTCCGGCAGTGTGATCGGATACCGCTGCCAATCTCTGACGAACGCTGAGGAGATCGATAGAGGTGGTCCCATGTGCGGAGATGGCGAGGAATAGTGCTTGACGGGGGCGCGGAACGGTTGTATCCACCTTTCATGGCTCCTCCATCAACCGGCCTCGCGTATGGAGCGATCGCCGCCGCCGCCGTGCTTTGGGGGGGATCGATCGTCGCGCAAAAACTGGCATTGAGCGGGTTCTCAGCCGTTGAAGCTTCGGTGATGCGCGACATCGGGGGCCTTTTCATTTTATTGCCCGCCTGGTGGTGGCAAGAAGGCCGAATGAGCGGTTTCGCCAAGTCGGATCTCCGCACGCTGTTTCTCTTGGGTCTTGGCGTGCTCGGGAACCACTTGTTGATTCTCATGGGCCTCAAGTATGTGAGCGGGGCCGTGGCCGGTGTCATTATTGGATCGGCTCCGGTCGTGACGGCACTGTTGTCGTCTCTCCTGATCCAAGATGTCCCGCTGCGTGCCGTCTGGACGGGCGGCCTACTGTCTTTTGCAGGAGTCGGCTTCGTCTCGGTGGCGGGCGTTCACGCTGCAGGTGAACAACCGCTGCTGGGGGGATTTCTGGTCTTTCTCGGCGTGGCCAGTTGGGCGTTGTATAGCATCGGGAGTCGGGCGGTGATGGACCGTCTGTCGGCGCTCACCGTCAATTGGACCACGCTCCTGGTGGCGACTCTATTACAGATCCCGCTTCTCTGGATAGATCAGAAGATGATGCAAGCTGGGGTATCCTCAGTGGCCATGATGGATTGGTTGGCACTCGGCTATTTGATCGTCTTTGCCACCGCGGGTGCTCAGCAGGCCTGGCTGTTCGGTGTGAAGGGGATCGGTCCCTCGCGAGCATCGGTTTGGGGCAATCTCACGCCGGTGGCGGCCGTGGCCCTGTCGGCGCTAATTCTTGGGGAGTCCGTCGGATTGGTGGAAGTAGTCGGTATCGGATTGATTCTGCTCGGTGTGTGGGTGGTTCATCGACAGACCGCACAGCTCGCCTGCACCTAATTCTCTGTTTCCTGCTCGCCCTCAAAAGCTGATTCCAGTATGATAGCCCATTTGAAAACGGGGGGACGCGTGATCGAACAGCGAATCGAAGAAGTCACCAGAGCCAACCAGGCCTTCTATGAAGCGTTTGAATCCCTGGACATTGCCAAGATGGACACGGTCTGGGCGCATCTTGAATATGTCACTTGCGTGCACCCGGGCTGGACGTTGCGGTCTGAATGGCCGAACGTGCGGGACTCCTGGGTGTTGATCTTCAACAACACATTCTCGATGAAGTTCGAACTCACCGAAGTAATGGTGCAGGTGGCGGGCGATATGGCCTGGGTCATCTGCGTGGAGAACATCACGACCCAGCAATCAGACGAGCCGCAGCAGGCCCGCGTGCTCGCCACGAATCTCTTCGAGAGAATAGGTGATGAGTGGTTGATGATCCATCATCACGGGTCGGCAGTGACGGAATAGGGTATGGGCCTGCCAGAGAGCGGTCGCTCCGACCCGCTTCCCGTTCATTTTCTTCTGCAGTTTCACGGCCGAGGCCTTGCGCAGCTAGGCGTACCCTATCAGAGCCGCCGTCCAGGTTATTGGAAGTTAAGGATAGGCCAGTCATGGCAAGCGGCAGCTGACCAAGACACTATTCAACCGAGAGGGAGGAATAATAAATGGACGGAACGGCAAGAGGTTGTATGTGGACGCAAGGCGCAGTGCTGCTTATCGGTCTTTCTGTGGCCGGTTGTTTGAAGCCGGTTCCGCGGGTGGCGATTCCCGCCTCCGATCCCTCGCCTCCGATTCTGATGTGGGAAACGTACAGTCAGCAGACGAGAGAGAGGGGAGAAATCAAACAAGACGGTCAGACTCTTGAGGTGAAGCCCGGCGAGCAGGTCGTTGTGACCTTCGCCGTGGAAGATCTCGAGAGCGGCGTGAAAAGTGTAACTCTGGGCGGCGAGGGGGAATTTGCCTGCGAGCTTGGCGGCAAGAGCGAAAAGAAAACCGTTCACCTGGAGCCGCAGCAGACTTCGCCGCTTCCCGATCATGAGAATAAGGTGCCGGTTCGAGCAGGCTTGACCTATGCCGTGGATTTTGCCAAATCAGGCTGTAAAGAGGCCGAAACCTTTGGCGGGGGAACACTCTCGCTGGCCGGCACGGGACAGAATTTTTCGCATGGAACTGCAGCCAAGACACTGCATGTTGACCTCAAGAAACAGACTGCAAAGTAATTGGTGTCAAGCTGGTCGGAAAGGGGCACGGTTGCTTGATCCCATGCCGGGGGGGACTTTTAGGAAACGGGAACTGAGGATTAGCCTTTGAGTGGTGCGGTCGTCGGGGTTTCCTCAACCCGAATGGTTTTAGCCCACTCGGCGACGATGGGATCGCGCTGTTCCATGGTCATGCCGGCGTAGGTGGTGAACATCTGCGGGCCTCGGCGTCGCCGCCAGGTCAGGAAGTCCAGGAAGTGCGCTTTGCACACATGCTCGGTGCCGGCCGGGGCGTAAACTTTGCCAGGGCACTTTTGGATCATGCAGGTCAGATTATTCATACCAGCTCCTTCTTGGCGATAGTATGCAGGACCAGAGGTCGACATTTCAACCGCCCCGCCCCGGGTCTGCTTGACGGGCCTGCCTCGTTCCGGTAAGTCTCTGCCATCATGATGTTTCTTCGAATCCTTCCGTTGTTCCCCGCTGCCTTCCTCCTTCTGATGAGTTGCAGTTCGGCTTCCCGCGAAGGGTTGCCTCCGGGGAGTCCGTTTGGCGAGGCGATCGTGATCAAGCCTGATATCCTGCCGCAAGGCGTCGCCGTGGGGGATGCGACAGCGCATGGCGCCTTGCTGTGGGTGCGCACGGATGGACCGGCCATGGTGCAAGTGGAATATGCGCCGCCATCGGTGTGGGAGAAGGTTGCCGGGATGGCGACGGCCGTCGCCCCGGTTGCACGCACAGCCCGTCTTGCGACGACTGCGGAGACGGACTATACGCTGTCGATTCCGCTGGAAGGTTTAGTTCCTTCCACCCGCTACCGGTATCACATCCTGGTCGGGCGGGCGACCGAGGTCAAAAATTACATCGAAGCCGGGCTAGCGGCGAGAGGAGAATTCACGACCTTGCCGGCGGCCGGGAATTCGGTTCCCGTCTCGTTTGCCTGGAGTGGGGATTTGGGAGGTCAGCAACGCTGCCGTCAGGGGCCAGGTGGCTATCCGATCTTCGACGCCCTGCAAAAACAGCACCTCGACTTTTTCCTGTTCCTCGGCGATACGATCTACGGCGACGACACCTGTCCTTCGCCGCCGAATGAGCCCGGCGCCGACTTTAAGGCGTCCACGCTTGCCGAATATCGCGCGCGCCACCGGTATCAGCGCGGTGCGGAGTCGCTGCGCCGATTTCTGGAAGCGGTGCCGGTCTATGTGATCTGGGACGACCACGAAGTCCGCAACAATTTTTCCGGTCCGTTCGACGAACAGATGGCGGCCGGCCGGCAGGCGCTGCGGGAATATTGGCCGATGTCCTCGCCCTCGGATGATCCGAACAGGATGTACCGTGCCGTGCGTTACGGTGCCGATCTGGAACTGTTCATCCTGGATGCCAGGCAGTATCGCAGCAGGAATACCGATCCTGACGGTCCGGCCAAAACGATGTTGGGGACGCAGCAATTGAACTGGCTGCTGGATGGAATGCGAACGTCCAATGCGACCTGGAAGGTGATCGTCACCAGCGTGCCGCTTTCCATCCCGAAGGGAGGCGGCGCGGCGGTGCCTGGCTACGACGGTTGGGCCGGGGGGCCGGATGGGACCGGTTTCGAGCGGGAGCGGCAGGTGATCGTCGATGCCATCCTAGCAAACAAGCTGAGGAACGTGGTGTTTCTCGCCGGGGATGTCCATTGGGTACAGGCGAACAGTTATGATTCTAACGGTGACGGCATTCCGGATTTCCACGAATATATCGCCGGCCCGCTTTCGGCGAGGCCGGGTCGATTGACTTCTCCAAGTCAGGGCCTGCATCCGAAGAACTTGATCAATGAAGAGGGCTATCACAACTTCGGGCTGGTGCGGGTCACTCCCCGATCGTTCGAAGTGCGCATCATCGATGAGGCCGGAAAAACGCGTTTTACCCATACCATTGCAGCACGATAGCCGCCTGTTGTCCACCAACAGCCCCCTTGCTTTCTCGGGCTCCCGCCGGTTACCGTACCCTTTCTATTTCCATCGTTCGAACGGAGTCACAGCAAGGGCAATGTTGCTTCAGGTCATTTCCGTTGTCGGAGCGCTCATGGTGTTGACGGCATACGGGCTCAATCAAGGGGGAGTCTGGCGGGAACTTCACGCCGGCTATCTGGCGTTGAACATCGTAGGGTCGCTGCTCTTGGGCATCGTGGCGATCGCCGATCAGCGGGCGGGGTTTATTCTCTTGGAGTTTGCATGGGCCGGCCTCGGGTTGGTCGGGTTGGCTCGAGCGGTTCGTGCGCGTCAGCATCACCGGTAACAAGGCGATAAGGAGACGAAACCATGGCAGGGTTGATGTCGGCAGACGAGATTTTCGAGAAGACACAAGCGGCGGCCGTGGCGGCGACGAGCCCCGATGAAAAGGCACTGCAGATCGACTATGGGGCGTTGAAGGATAAGATTCGCGCGGCGCTGGCGGATCGCAAAGTGGCGCTTTGTCACATCAATAAGTTCCTGCCGGAAGGCTACGAAGACCAGGGTCGGTTCAACGTGGCGCTGCTGACGGCCGGCAACGTGCTGTTCGACATCGTCATCGGCGATTCCTACTTCCGCTACGATGTGGTGTCGGTCGGTCAATTGGACAAAGTCCAGGTGATCGATGCGATGTGGGACAACAAGGAAAAACGCCGCGAAGAACCGTTTTTGAGCCTGCGCCTGATGCACGGCGAGGAAGCGCACCTCTTGCTGGCGCTCGATGATGAAGAACGCGCCAGCCTGCTGGCTTTTGCGCGCGCAGTATCCGCGGCGAGAAACCCGGAGAAGTAGCCAGATTCGTGAGGCGTCACGGGTGAGGGGCAAGCGCTTGCCATCCCCTCAAATCAAGACCCTCTCCTTCGAGAACCGAGCGGCCCCTCACGAAGGGCGATCAAGCGCGAGAGTAGAAGGGAAGCGGCTTGACGGTCGCGGCGAGACGCTTCCCCTCGATTCCGACGGTCAGCGTGGTTTCCGGTGTCGAGAAATCTCTGAGCGGAAAGCCGAACGCGATCACGGCATTGAGCTGCGGCGAGCGCGCCGCGCTGCTGACCCATCCCACTTCCCGATCTCCGCTAAAGAGTTTGGCCCCGTGGGGGGGAATCGCCGAATCTTTGAGGACTAACCCCACCAGCTTCCGGCGTACGTTGCCATAGGTATCCATCCGGGCCACAACTTCCTGGCCTGGATAGCAGCCTTTGCTCAGGCTGAAGGCCTTGCCTTCGAGATTGGCTTCAGGCGGGACGATCTCTTCATTCAAATCCGGTCCGGCTTTGGGAATTCCGGCTTCGATGCGGAGGGCCTCGCGGGCCTGACTGCCGAGCGGCTTGATGCCGTGTGCCGCACCGGCTTCCATGAGGCGTTCCCATGCCGGGACGACCCCGTCGGCCGGGATGAGCACTTCAATATCCTGCTCACCGGTTTCTTCGGTGCGAATCACCATTGCGGTCTGTCCGCCGATGGCGGCATGAACGAAGTTAACCGGTTTCAGATCCTCCACGTCGGTTCCAAACGCCGCTTTTACCACGAGGGCTGCCTTGGGACCGCTCACGAGCAGGAGCCCCCAACTCTCCGCGCAGTTCTCCATCTTGGCCTTGGTGCCGTAGAGTAGAAATTTCCGGAGCGCCGCGTACGTGGCGTCGCCGATTTCTCCCGTGTCCTCCAGCACGACGGCGTCCGTCTGCATATAGACCCGGAAGTAAGTGAGCATCTTCCCTTTGTGGGTGAGAAAGCTGGAGTAGCGGCCCTGGCCCGGCTGCAGGGGGAGAATATCATTGCTGATGACGCTCTGGAGCCATTTCACGCGGTCGTCGCCGGTCACGCGCAGCTTGCCGCGGTGCGACAGATCCGCAAGGCCCACCCCTTGGCGGACGGCACGATGCTCGGCAACAGGATCGCCATAGTGCGCGGGCATGGTCCATCCGGTGAGCTCTTCAAATGTGGCGTTCAGCCTCTTGTGGTGTTCATGCAAACGGGATTGTTTCATAGACCCTTTCAGGACAGAGACATGAGGCGAGCGGCAAAGGGACGATCATTTCACCTGGCCTCCAGCCCCTTCTCTCGCACCATTGACCAAATCCTCTACCAAATCTCTTGTTCGCGATGAGAATTCATTTCGGGACACGATCTTGGTCACGCCCATGGTTTTGGCCCGATTCCACGTATCGACCTCCTCATGATTGGCAAAGGCGAGGATGGGGATGGCCTTGAACCGTGGGTCGGCTTTGAGAGTTTCCAGCGCCTGAACGGCGTTCAGCCTGTCGTCATTCATGTTCAGGATAACGGCGGAAGGAGTTGCCGCCGAGGCTTTCCCGGCGATGTCTTCTTGCGATCGCGCCCGCTCGAGCCTGTACCCAATCGGGAGCAGAGCATCACGGACCTTGGTGTAGAAGAAAATGTCGGTGACCGCGACGAGAACCGTTTTTTCGTGTGTCCGGTTTGTTTGGGTCATTTGGTCCATGTTCTCTGTGATTGGCTCGTCGGTGTATCAGGCTGAAACAGTTTCGCCGAATCCGGCTGACACGCTCATGACACCAGATCCGCCGGTTCAATTCAGTGAACTGATCAGCCGCCCTAATGATTTTTTCGCCAGCGCGTATTCCGGGTTCAACGCCAGGGCCTGTTTGTAAGAAGAGATTGCTTCGGTCCAGTTCCCCTTCTTTTCATAGACCCGCCCCAGATTCAAATGGGGGAATGCCGGACTTTCATACCGCTTGGCCTGCATGGCTTGTTGAAACCAGGGAATCGCCTCATCGAGTTCGCCTTTTTCGATGAGATACGCGCCGATGTCGTTGTAAGGATTCCCGAAGTCCGGATCCCGTTCGATCGCGCGATGGCATTCTTCGATCGCATCGTTGAGCCGTCCCATGAAGCTGTAAGTCCACCCGAGAAACGTGTGGGCTTCCGCGGTCGGATGGGTGGCAAGCGACTGCTTATAGAGCGAAACCGCTTCTTCAAGTTCGCCCTTCATCTGACGTTCGTAGGCCTGCTGAAACAAGGCCCAGGCCTCGCGTTTGTCTTCTTCTCTTCCTTCACCCTGTACTAAGAAATCTTGTACATCCATGATCAGACTGATGAAAAAGGCCCCCAGCGTCGTTCTCAGTCGTCCGAACTCCTCAACGTACTCAGAAGTACGCCTCGGGTTCGCACTCCCTGCGGCCTAGCTGGATGACCTTTTTGATCAGCCTGCAGGGATGCTGCCGATTCAGGATACTACTCCTGCTTCAGCTTCTTCTTGATCAACTCCGCTCCGTACCGTCCGGACAACAACATTGAGCCGAAGGCGGGGCCCATGCGCGGGGTACCGTGTACGGCTGCGACGGCCAACCCGATGACGAAGCAGTTCGGATAGACCTCGCCAGTATGGTCCATGATGTCTTCCTCTGATCGGGAGACCCACATGGCACCGTTCCCGGGAACTTCGGTGTAGAGACTGCGTTTGTGCAGGAGGTTTACCACGACGGCGTCATGACCGGTGGCATCGACGACGATCTTGCTTTCCAGCGCGATCGGATCGACGTGAATGATATCGTGCCCGGCCATCTCGGCCGTCGTGTTGTTGACCACCACACCCTCAAGATTGCCGTCACGACGGAGAACTAAATCGACAACCCGCGTAAGGTTCAGAACCCGGGCGCCGCCACGGTAGGCCGCTGCGATGAGCGCGCCTGTCGCATGGGGCGGATCGACGATGTACATGCCGTCGCAATCCTTCACTTTCTTGCAAGGAACATCGAGTTCTTCGAGGATCTTATGCGCGGGGGCACAGATCGTCGCTTTGTTCATGAGATAGCCGCCGTGCCAGAATCCGCCGCCGAGCGCCAGGCTCTGTTCGACGATGACCGTACGAAAACCCATGTCGGCGAGATCATGCGCGCAAATCAATCCGGACGGCCCGGCGCCGACGATGATGACGTCGCTTTCGATCATCTGATCGAACTCTTTATAGTATTCCCGGGCGATCTGCCGGGTAATGTCTCTCTCTCTCAATGGTGCCGGTTTGGGTTTAGGCAT
>DATGEA010000295.1:0-9028 GCA_035310605.1 Nitrospira sp.
CAGAACCTCTAAAGGGTTATCGCCGAAGACATCGCTGAAAGTGTCTTCGCGATCATCTCCGGCCGCGAATGTGTTCCGGCACCGACAGCTCATGAATCAGACTCAGGCATTTGAACGAGAAACGTCCAGATCTCCCCTGTCCATCCACCAATTAAATGGCAGCGGCGAGCTCACGTGGCTTGATCTGGGGTCGCTTATTCGGAAACGCATACATGTGCTGTCCGCGGTCGTGGTGCTGGCGACCGCAGGAGGAATCGGCATCAGCCTCCTGCTCCCCAAGATTTACGAATCCACTGCCACGCTTCTCCCTCAATTGGAAAGTAAAGATGCCGGCGGCCTTGGGAGTTTGCTGGCCGCGAGCGGCGTGGCCAATACGGCGCAAACCCTCGGGGTCAATCTGCCCGGCATGACGGCTACTCCGACAGACATCTTTCTCTCGATCCTCAAGTCGCGCACGATGGCGGATGACGTCGTCAACCGATTTAGTCTGAAGGAACGATACGAAGCCATATTTATGCAAGATGCACGATCGAAGTTGGAGGGAGTCACCCGCTTTGCGGTCACGAAAGAGAAGGTAATTAAGATTACAGTAGAGGATAAGGATCCCGCCATTGCGGCGGCTATCGCCAATTTCTACGTCTCGAATCTTGACCGGCTCAATCGGACCATGGGAGTCACCAAAGCCAGCGACAATCGGAAGTTTGTCGAGGAACGGCTGAAGGAGACCGAAGAGGCGCTCGCCAATGCCGAGGAAGCGCTAAAGGAATTCCAAACAAGGCATCGGACGGTGGCAATCGAGGCTCAGTCCAAGGCGATGATTGAGGCGGCTGCGACTCTACAGGCCCAGATCACCGCCCAGGAAGTCCAGCTGCAAGTAATGGGGGCCTACCTGTCGAGGGAAAATCCTGAGCTTATCAGAGTACGCTCGAGTATTGAGGAATTGCGGAAGCAACTCGCTCTGATGGAATCGGGGAAGAGTGGAAAACGAATGTCGGGAGATCAACTCCATCCCGCGATTATCGCGGTGCCGACCTTGGCGCTTGAATATGGGCGGCTCATGCGGAACCTGAAGGTACAAGAAACGTTATATACACTCCTGATGTCGCAGTACGAACAGGCGAAACTCTCTGAGGCACGCGATACTCCGACTGTTCAAGTGCTCGATGCGGCTGTGCCAGCGGAGAGAAAGAGTCGTCCTCGCGTGATGCTAAACGGACTTCTTGCCGGTGCTGCGGCACTTTTGCTTGGAATGATGCTGATTCTCTTCCTTGAATGGAGAACGCACAAAAAGGATAGACTATCTTCCCTTCAAGCAGCTGCCTGATGGGTGGCGATCGTTCTCAGTGGCTCAAGCCCATGGTGGCGGGAGCCAGCCATGAAAGATCATGCGGAATAGTGGACGGGATTGCGATCAAAACTCGCATCATCCTCCTGTAAGTCATACCGGTCAGCCTTACCATTCTGTATGCTGGCGCAGTCCAGCGCGAACATGCGCTACCTTTTCATGCAGGGAAATCCCGGCAGAGAGATTCACGAAAGTCGTGGCGGCCGCTCGCCCATTTTCTGTATCACTAGGTGGTGGCTGAGGAAACCTGCACGCTGAGGAGGATGAGTAGGGAGGAAGGATATTTGGTTGCGGGGAGAGGATTTGAACCTCTGACCTTTGGGTTATGAGCCCAACGAGCTACCAGGCTGCTCCACCCCGCGGGCGGATACTAACAAAGCGCTGCTCGCCAAGTCAAACCAACCGCAGACCCGCCGTTGCTTTCGTTCTGCGTGAATGCTAAAGCGGTAGCATGCGTATCGTGTTCATGGGCACGCCGGATTTTGCGGTTCCCTCTCTTGAAGCCCTGTTGAAATCCGGCGATGAGGTGGTGGGGATCGTCACGCAGCCGGATCGGCCGAAGGGTCGTGGCCAGAGCCTCTCGCCATCGCCCGTGAAGCTCATCGCGCAGCGCGAACGCATTCCCCTGCTGCAACCGACGAAAATGAAAGATCCTGAATTCCTTGCTGCGCTGGCAGGCTGGAAGCCGGATCTCATTGCGGTTGCGGCATTCGGCAGGATCCTGCCGCCGGCTATCCTCGCCCTTCCGCCCAAAGGCTGTATCAACGTGCACGGCTCGCTGTTGCCGAAATATCGCGGGGCCGGTCCGATTCAATGGGCGATCATCAACGGGGAGACGGAAACAGGCATTACGACGATGCTGATGGATGAAGGCATGGACACCGGGGCCATGCTGCTCCAGGCGAGGATCGCGATTGCCACAGATGACACAGCCGGAAGCTTGTCTCCCAGGCTCGCTGAATTGGGGGGCCGATTACTCCTCGAAACGCTCAAGCAATTGAAGGCCGGTAGTTTGGTTCCGCGCCCTCAAGACCATTCTCAGGCGACCATGGCGCCGTTGCTGAAAAAAGAAGATGGAATGATCGATTGGACATTGCCGGCCACGGCCATTGCCAATCGCATTCGCGGCCTGACACCCTGGCCCGGGGCCTATACATTTCTGGGAGGAGACCGGTGGATGCTCTATCGGACTGTCGCATTGAACGAGGCAGCTGGCGGGGTCCCCGGCCTGATCTCTGCTGTCACGAAAGATGCGATTCATGTTGCGACCGGAGGCGGGGTCCTTGCGATCAAGGAACTTCAGCCGGCCAATAGTCGCCGCATGACGGTCGCGCAGTACCTCGCCGGCCATCCTCTTCAGGTCGGCTCGCAGTTGGGCGAACCGGCGCGACCCTAGCTCGGTCAACGATCTCTTTAATGCGCATGACAACCACTCCTCGATCCTCTCCTGCTTCCCGTATGGCGCAATCCGCACGATCCGTGGCCCTTTCAGTCCTGGTGGAATCTATTACATCCGAGGAGGGTATCGATGTGCTCCTGGATCGAAGCCTCGCGTCCAGTTCGCTCGACAGCCGAGACCGCGGCCTGGCTGTCGAGCTGACCTATGGGGTGCTTCGCCGTCTGGCAACCGTCGATTGGCGGCTCGGACCGGTTCTCGATAAGCCGCTTCCCCGTCTTCCGGTGATCGTGCAGATGCTGCTCAGGCTCGGGGCCTATCAGATCCTCTTCCTCGATCGCATTCCGCATTCCGCCGCGGTGAATGAATCGGTTCAACTGGCCAAAACGAACAGCCGAGACCTCGGAAGGGATTGGAGCGGATTCGTCAATGCGGTCCTGCGTGCGTTCATCCGTGAGCCGGTTCGGCCATGGCCTTCTGCCGATACTGATGCAGCCAAGGCCCTAGCGGTGCGTCACTCCGTTCCTGAATGGCTAAGCCGGCGCTGGCTCGACCGTCTTGGAGCGCCAACTGCAGAACTGGTTTGTGAGGGGACCAGCGGCATTCCTCCTGTCACGCTTCGAGTGAACCGGCTGAAGACAACCAGGGAGGCCTATCTGAGCCGATTGCAGAATGCCGGCCTGGTTGCACAACCAGCCTCCGTCAGTCCTGCCGGCATCATCCTCCAGGATGGAGGAGCGATTCCGTCGCTTCCCGGATTTGAGGAGGGGTGCTTCTATGTGGAAGATGAAGCGGCGCAGTTGATTCCTCCTCTGCTCGATCCCCGATCAGATGAGGTGATTCTGGATGCCTGCGCGGCTCCTGGTGGGAAAGCCACTCATATCGCTGAACTGATGGCCGATCGGGGTATCGTCTACGCCATCGATCGAAAGGGAACCAGGCTGGATCTGGTGCGGAGCAATTGCGCGCGTCTCGGTATCAAGAGCGTTGTGCCGATCATCGGCGATGTGAGAACACCTTCGGCATGGAGTCGTGCCATTGAGGCTTCAGCGTCGGGAACTGCAGGAGGAAGACCGCTTTTCGATCGGATCCTGGTGGATGCCCCATGCAGCGGTCTTGGTGTGTTGCGCCGGCATCCGGAAGCGAAGTGGCGGAAAGACAGTGCGGCCCTGGAGCGACATCACAGTTTGCAGGTTCAAATTCTCGGATCGGTGGCTCCGTGCTTGCGGCCCGGCGGGGTGCTGGTCTATAGTACCTGCTCGACGGAGCCGGAAGAGAACGAAGCCGTCATCGAAGAATTCTGTAGTGCCCACGCGGACTTCCGGCGCGAGTCCGTCGCTTCATGGCTCCCGCCCGGAGCGCAGGATTTCCTCACCGAGCGAGGAGACTTCTCAACGACGGGAAACCGCTACTCGATGGACGGCTTCTACGCTGCGCGGCTCAGGAAACTGACGTAATGGCCCGATCAACTCTCATCGCCCCCTCGATCCTGTCCGCCGACTTCGCACGCCTGGCCGAGGAAGTGGCTGCCGTGGAGCGTGCCGGCGCCGATCTCCTGCATGTGGACGTGATGGACGGGCACTTTGTGCCGAATCTGACCGTCGGCCCGCCGATCGTCGAATCACTGAAGAAAGTGACGAAGCTCCCCCTCGATGTGCATCTGATGATCACCAATGCCGACGCGTTTATCGCCGATTTCGCAGCGGCCGGAGCCGATTATCTGACGGTCCATGTCGAGGCCTGTCCGCATCTCCATCGGACCGTACAATCGATCAAGGAGCGGGGGGTCAAAGCCGGCGTGACACTGAATCCCGCCACGTCGCTTCATACGATCGAAGAAATTCTCTCCGATGTGGATTTGGTTCTCGTCATGTCGGTGAACCCCGGATTCGGAGGGCAGAAATTCATTGCGTCCTGCCTGCAGAAAGTGGCTAACGCCAGGCAGATGATCGACCGGATACACAGCCGGGCGCTCCTCGAAGTGGACGGCGGGGTCAAGATCGACAATGCCGCACAGGTTCTCGCTGCGGGAGCCGACGTGCTCGTAGCGGGTTCCGCCATCTTTTCCAGCCGAGATTATGCTGCCACGATCGCCGCGCTGCGAGCGGCGAGGCAGCCGGCTCCCGCGCATCGATAGGCAAATCGGGTGGATATTCCTTCCCTTATTGACAGCTTGCACCCTCTCGAAATCAAAGTGCTCACGGCCTTTGACTCGAAGCAGTCCGGGTCCGCCCTGGAAACGGAACAGCTGGCGGCCGCGACGGCCCTCGAGCCTTCTCAACTCAGCATGGCGGTCGAGTGGCTCCTGGCCAAGTCGCTTCTCATGATCGACAAGGAAACCGTCACGTCGGTCGTGTCCCTCACCCCGGTCGGGGAGCAGTATTACGAAACGCAGTCACCTATCGAACAGGTTCTGGCAGCGGCGCGTGGAGTAGCCAGTACGGGCCAGCGGCTCACGATTCAGGACCTACAATCCCAAGAAGGGCTTGATCCTTCCGACGTGAGCAAGGCCGTCGGCCGGCTGAAGAAGGAAGGCGTTCTGTTGATCGTGCAGGGCGGCTGCATTGAATCGACGGGACGACCGAGTCCGACAGCCGAGGCCATTCGCACGCTTCTGCGGCAGTTGCATGAAGGGTCCCGCGAATTGGAGAGCTTCCAGGAATCTGATCGGCGGATCATTCAGGATTATGCCGTCAAGCGGGGCAATGCCAAAGAACCGTTCCGGGTTGATGATCACGTCGCCCGGTCGTTCAAGTTATCCCCCACCGGCGTGACGGCTGCGGACCACCTTGCCACACAAGGCGTGGCCGAGGAAGTGTCCCAGTTGAACCCGGAACTGCTGAAAGACGGGAGTTGGCGGCACAAGCGTTTCAGGAAGTACACCATCAGCCTACGCGCCCCGCGTATCGGGACGGGCAAGAAACATCCCTACCGGGAATTCCTGGATACGGTAAAAACAAAACTGGTGAGCATGGGCTTCCAAGAGATGCGCGGCTCGCTCGTCGAAACCGAGTTTTGGAACATGGATGCGCTCTTCATGCCGCAATTCCATCCGGCCCGCGATATTCACGATGTGTATTTCGTGAAGGAGCCCACACACGCAACAGGCATTGCCGAGCCGTTCCTGTCCCGAGTGACAAAAGCCCATCAGAACGGCGGCGGCACCGGATCAACCGGATGGGGGTATCGGTTCGACGGCGAGCGGGCCAAGCGGCTGGTCTTACGGAGTCAGGGGACCGCGGTGTCCGCGAGGACGCTCGCGGCTACGCCGGCCGTACCCGGAAAATATTTTTCCATCGCCCGTTGTTTCCGGTATGACCAGGTCGATGCGACGCACGCGACGGACTTTTTCCAGGTCGAAGGGATCGTGCTGGGCGAGGACATCAATTTCCGCACGTTGCTGGGGTTGCTGAATCTCTTCGCCCGTGAAGTGGCGCAGGCGAAAGAAGTGAAGTTCCTGCCGGCCTATTTCCCGTTCACCGAACCTTCCGTCGAGATGCACGTCCGCCATCCCCGTTTGGGCTGGATGGAACTCGGCGGCGCCGGACTGTTCAGGCCGGAAGTGACGCTGCCGCTCGGCGTGACCGTGCCGGTGATTGCCTGGGGGCTCGGTTTGGACCGCATGGCGATGGTGGCGTTGGGGATTCACGACATTCGCGAGTTGTTCACCGACAATCTTGAGTTGATCAGAACGACAAGAGGACTGTTCTAGCCGAAACCGGGTACTATGCCGACGATCTCCATCATCAAGAATGATTTCGAATCGCTTTTGACCGACCAGAAGCGCGTCCGCCGGCCGGTCTCGATCGAGCAGCTCGAAGAGTGGCTGATGCTGGTGAAGGGGGAACTCAAGGGGCACAATGCGGAGACGGGCGAGCTGCGCATCGAACTGCAGGACAGTAATCGTCCCGACTTGTGGTGTTGCGAGGGCATTGCCCGGCAGATCCGGATCAAACAACAGGGGAAGCTGAAGCCCTACTCCTTCTTCACCAAGAAATCGAAAGCCCTGCAGCGTCTCATTGTAGCACCCGGACTCGAACAGGTTCGTCCCTATGTCGCCGCCTGCACCGCCAAGGGGTACCGGGTCACCGACGAAGGATTAGCCCAGCTCATTCAGACGCAGGAAAAGCTGGCGGACATCTTCGGGCACAAACGGAAGACTGTGTCCATCGGGATCTATCAGTTGCCGAAGATTACGTTTCCTGTCACCTATGAATTGGTGAAGCCGGATGAGGCACGCTTCACGCCGCTGGGCATGGAGACGGTGATGACCTTGTCGGAAATTCTCATGGTCCATCCGAAAGGATTGGAGCACGGGCATATCCTGGCGGGGCAGAGCCGGCTGCCGATTCTCCGCGACGCCAAGAACCAGCCCTTGTCTTTCCCGCCGATCATCAACAGCCGGGAAATCGGCGAAGTGCGAGTGGGCGACGACGAGCTGTTCGTCGAAGTGACCGGGACCGATCTCTCGATGGTGGTTCTGACGCTGAATATTTTCGCCGCCAACCTCGCTGATCGTGGCGCTGCTATTGAACCGATCGAAGTGCAATATCCCAAAAGCACGCCCTTGGGAAAGCGGGTCATCACGCCGCAAGATCTCGGGAAGCCGCGGACCATTCAGATCAAAACGATTGAGCAGGCGCTGGGCCAGGAACTCGGCGTCAAGACCGTGAAGCAGGCCCTCGAACTGTACGGTTACGACATCTCAGCCGGAAAGGGATCGGTCAAGGCGAAGTTGCCGCCCTATCGTCAGGACCTCATGCATGCGATGGACGTGGTGGAGGATGTCGCGATCAGTCGAGGATACGGCGATTTTCTCCCCGTTATGCCGGCACAGTTTACCGTCGGAGGGCTGTCACGAATCGAGCAACTGTCCGATCGGGCACGGGAGCTCATGGTCGGATTGGGTTTTCAGGAGATCATTTCTAACATTCTCGGATCGCCGGATGACTATCGGAGCAAGATGCGCCTTGACGGCACGGACTGGGGGCGCATGGTTGAGGTGGGAAACGTCATGTCCCTGAGTTTCTCCTGCCTGCGGCAATGGATGATTCCGTCGCTGCTCAGGGTCGAGACCGCCTCAAGCCGGGCCTTCTATCCCCATCGCCTCTTTGAGGCGGGCGAAGTCGCGATTCCTGATCCATCCAGGGAACTCGGCTCGCGAACCGATACAGTCCTGGGAGCTCTGTTGGCCCACGCGACGGCCCATTTTTCAGAAATCCACTCCTGTCTGGACGTGCTCTTCTACCATCTGGGGAAAGAGTACAGCCTGGAGCCGGTGCAGCATCCGTCGTTCCTGGAGGGCCGCGCGGGAAACATTGCGGTGGCTGGGATGCGGATCGGGGTGATCGGAGAACTGCATCCGGAAGTCTTGGAGCGATGGCAGGTCAGCGTGCCGGCGGTCGCGTTCGAAGTAAACCTGTCTCAACTCACAGAGAATCTATGAGGGGAGAGCGACGATCTGTCGCTCTCCCCTCTTATTATCCGCATCAGATCCATCAGATTCAGGGGAAGAAACCGGGGGATGCCGCGAGGCTAGGCTGTGGCCGGGGTGAGGTGCTGCTTGGCCAGACCGACGAGCTTCTCAAAGCCCGTCGCATCCTTAATGGCCATATCGGAGAGCACCTTCCGGTCCAGCAGGACGTTCGCTTTCTTCAGGGCGTTGATAAACCGGCCATAGGTCAATCCGTGCGCCCTGGTGGCCGCGCTGATACGCGCGATCCAGAGTTGCCGGAAATCCCGCTTCCTATTCTTCCGCCCGGTATAGGCATACTGTTGACCCTTGTCGACCGATTCCGTGGCCGAGCGGAACAGCCGGCTCTTGGCGCCGTACTGTCCTTTCGCCAGTTTCAGCCGCTTCTTCCTTCTCGCTCTGGTTTTTGGTCCACCTTTTGCGCGTGGCATGACTCAATACTCCTTGTTAGTTGCAATGCGTCAATCAAACACTATTTATACGGCAGCAGACGGCTGAGAGCCTTGGTCTTGGTCGGGTCCACGACCACGGAGCCGCTCAAACGTCGTTTGCGTTCCCGATTCTTGCTGGTCAGAATATGGCGTTTTCCGGCTTTCTTCCGGGTGAACTTCCCCGTGCCGGTTTTGCCGAACCGTTTGCTCGCTCCGCTATGGGTCTTCACTTTCATACGCTCACGTCCTTTGGTTAAACGTTCCCGTGCTTCATCCTAATTCTTCGGTGCGACGATCATGATCAAGCTTCGTCCTTCCATCCGGGGCGCATACTCGATCGTGCCGGTCTCCGCCAATTCTGCGATGACCGAATTCATGACCAC
>DATGEA010000296.1:0-7208 GCA_035310605.1 Nitrospira sp.
GACGGCCTCGAGGTTGTTTACACCACAATAGCCACCGGTTCCGCAAGGGGTGCTGCCGTCGTTTCCGGTGCCGGAGATTTCCAGGACTAGGTCTCCACTTCCATTTACGCTAAAGTCAAAGGTGATACCGTCTACTGTCAGTGAGGCCCAAGAGGACGGCGTCCCAACCAACCCGAGCGCGAGGACCATGATTCCCACAACTAGAAACATTTTACTTTTCATCTTGTTTCCCCCCCTTCATCGTTCAGTTACAGCCTCAAAACATCTTGAGGTTTGTTTGCTTTTGTCTATTGCACATTGGTTGCCACGAATTGGATGCCCATAACTTATTATAAATACGATGGATTTCTATATGGCACCTCAAGTTGATCACGATCTTGTAAAAGACTTTTACACTCCGCGCAAATCAATTCGCGACTAATTCATAAATATGTCAATGTTTCAACGACTTACATTGGTTTACCAGTGTAAAATCACTTTACAGAATTCTCGAACGCACTTTATAGCAGTAAACCTCATAACTTACGGGTAGGCTGTTGAGAATCTTGCTGAAAATTGAATCCAACAGGTGGCTGATGTACTTCCCTCATTCCGCAGATCTGAAAGCTATCGCCATCGTCCGGTCGAGCCGAGGCATGAGTTTGCTCGAGGAAGGGCTGGAATGCGGTCGTACGTGAGATGACACTTTCGGATCTCAGACGGTGCGTATAAGCGGAAAATAGCGCCAGATTTTACGCTATTCAAAGATCGACATCCAAGTGGGCCAATCTAGGCCTTCTCTTTCTGATCTTCTGATTTCGTCTTCTTCAACCCATAGCGGGCCAACAATTGGTAGAGCGTCGGACGACTGATCCCGAGATCGACCGCTGCTCGCGACACATTCCATTCGGCTTTCTCCATTGCGAGGCGGACGAGATCCTTTTCACGGCTTTCGCGGGATGCCTTGAGTGTGGAGCCATCGCCTTCCGGGGAAGAGGGTTCACGTAATTCCAGATTCACGGGAGTGACATAGCGCCCCTCCGCCATCACGACAGCCCGCTTGATCCGGTTTTCCAATTCCCGAACATTCCCCGGCCAATGGTGTGCCGTCAAGGCTTCAATCGCTTGAGGTGTAAACCCTTTCAATGGCTTTTTTTGCTCTTCTGCAAACCTCACCAAGAACGTACGCGCCAACAATGCGACATCAGAACCGCGCTCGCTGAGAGAAGGCACCGCGATCGTAACGACACAGAGCCGATAATACAGATCTTCTCTGAACCGGCCATCACCGATAGCCTTTTGTAGGTCGATGTTCGTCGCCGCGAGAATCCGCGCGTCGACTGCGATCGTTTCTTTTGCTCCCAGCCGTTGTATCTCGTGGTTTTGCAGGAATCGTAGCAGTTTGACCTGCAATCCCAGTGGGATGTCTCCAATTTCATCCAGAAACAGCGTGCCGCCCTGCGCGCTTTCGATCCGCCCTTTTCGTTGCTGCGTCGCTCCGGTGAAGGCCCCTTTCTCATATCCAAACAATTCGCTTTCCAGAAGCGTCTCCGGAATCGCTCCACAGTTGATGGCGACAAAGGGTTCTCCCTTTCTCACACTCTGACGATGGATGGCCCGCGCCACCAATTCCTTCCCCGTGCCGCTTTCACCGGTGATCAACACCGGCACATCGGAGGGTCCCACACGCCGAATCATGCGATACAAGTCTTGCATCCGCGCGCAGCATCCCACCAACCCTTCGAACTCATTTTGGCCGGCCTGCTCTTGGAGTATGCGATGCTCCTGTTCGAGGTTTGACAGGTAGGCCGCACGCTGCAGTACGATCTTCAACACATCGAGCTGGACAGGCTTTTCGATAAAGTCATAGGCGCCGCTCTCGATGGCAGCGACGGCTTTCGCTCGATCGCTATTGCCCGTCACCACGATCACCTTAGCCATCGGATTGAGTTGAAGCGCTTCGCGCAGAATGGCCAACCCCTCGGAGGCCCCCTCGGTGTCGGGTGGCAATCCCAGATCCAGCAGGATCAAACGCGGCATCGCATGCCGTACATGCGTCAATGCAGTAGAACGATCCGCGGCTTCCAGCAGCTGATAATCCGACGCTAGGGCCCATTCCATCTGGTCCCGAATTTCGGGATCGTCGTCGACAAGAAGCAGAAGTGGAAGAGTTTTCATGTTTGTTTAGCCACTCAACGCCCGTGCGCTAGGATGGCATGACTGAGTGGACCATAACATCTTTATTTTGAGTATCTGACGAGTCCGGAAGCGGAAAGTCAATCCGCACGCTGGTTCCCTTTCCGGCTTCACTCCGAATCTGAATTGTCCCCCGGTGCGCCTCCACAATCTGCTTGCACTGGTAGAGTCCCACGCCAAGCCCACCGGGCCTGCTGGATTGGGAAGGTCGAAACAACGACTCGAGCATGCCAGATGGAATTCCGCTGCCCGTATCGTCAACCGTGACGACGACGCATCCGTTCTCCTGCGCAATCTTAATCGAGATGCCCCCATTCTGACCAACTGCTTGCTTGGCATTCAGGACCACATTGAGCAGTACTTGGTGAATCTGGTCTCGCACCGCCAGGATCGGAGGAACCGGCCCACCACCGACGTGCATCCTAATCCCTCCGTCTCCCCTCACCGGCGCCACGACTTCGTCGATGAGCGCGGAGAGCTCCACTAATTCCGGTGTGCCGGCAAGCGTAGGCTTGAAGGACGTGAGGGACAGCTTACTCATGAGCCCCGTCATTTTTTTCGCCGTGTCGGTCACTGTCCTCATCGCTGACTCCTGGAAGGCAGGATCTCGGCCATGGCTTTCAGCATTTTGAGCCACCAGCGACAATCTCGCCGCCAGATTTTTCAGGTCATGAAGACAGAATGCAGAAAATCGGTGTAACGCTTCCAACTCAGCCGACGCCTGACGTTCTTCCGCCAAACGTGCGTGGGAGAGCAGCGCCCCGACGTGATGGGAAATCCCCCGAAGCAAGTCACAATCATCCGTTCCATAGGCCTCGCCGTGAAGTTGTCTGCCCAACGCCACGAAGGCCGTGAGTTGCCCCTGGGCGCGGATAGGGAAACAGAGCGCCGCCCCTGAAGCCACCAGAGGATCTTCACGGGAACGAGTTTCATCACCCCCCTTTTCCAGGCGGTCCTCGATGAACACCGGTTCATCCCGTTCCATGAGCCGCATGATGACCGGATGGGAGAGTTCTATGGGAACGGGCTCCTTTTCCGCGGTCATCGAACGGATTTGGCAATACCGGCGATCAGCTTCTCGAAACGACCAGATCGAGATGGTCGTCGTCGCGAAGGTCTTAATCAAGAGGTCGAGCAGGCGATCCATAATCGCCTCTTTGCTTGCCGCCTGCTGAAATGCCTCTGTGACTTGAAGCCACTGTGCGCGGTAGTCATATTTCGAGCGAAAAAAGTTCCGCGTAAGAAAACGTCGAATCTCGGCGCGCACCGTTTTTGAGAACGCCGCGATCGCCAATCCGACGAGCCCCCCGAATACGACGACGACGCTGAGCCCCATCCCCAGCGGTTGATTCGTCCGGCGAAGCCATTCTCCGACAGCACCTACCGCCAGGAGATAGCCGCCGATCACGATGAACGTCACCGAACCGAAGAGGGCCTGATGGGAAACATAGGTATTGACGAGAACTTCCCGCAATCGGCTTCGTCCGAGCCCGTAGGCGATCAGGCCGAGCGCCATGATCGTCACCACGCTTGAAACCAACACATGATCTGCCTGCCATACCGGGAACAGGAGCATCTGGCTGGCTTGATAGATCTGGTACCCTGCCAGTCCGCCCAACCCGATCACCACGAATTTCAGCTTGTGGCGGACCGGCTCGCGGCTCGCCCGCAAGACCACTTCAAGTTGCGCCAACCCCAAAGCCATCCCGATCACGATGAAGATATAGGGGATATGTCCCCATGCAGCCAAGGCAATCGCCACCTGGCCGTCTTCGAACGGTTTCCACTGAAACACACGACCGGTCGCAGCGAAAACGGCCAGCAGCAGGCCGACCGCCCCGATGATCCGGGCGCGCCACAACGCGGAGGAATCCCTCTCCCGTTCAGTAGGATTTAGGAAAGCCAACCCGACGTAGAGCAAGGCAGCCGGTTGGAGGAGTTCCGAGACAGTGGCGGTCCCTCGCCAGAACAGCGCATGGGTTCCGTCCAGCAACCCGACACCATTCGCCAGATTGGCAACAGCCGTCGCGCCCAACAGCGCCGCCAGGCTCCGGTGTGAGGAGCTGGCCTTCCGCCTGACAAACAGGAAGCAAGCCATTCCGCCGGCTACCGCCGCGACTTGAAACGCCGCTATTGAAAACCATGTCGGGAGAACCATGTTAAACCTGCGCGATCATACGAGTAAGTGGCTCGGCCTTGAGAATTGGGAGAAGACATGGTCCCCTCCTCCCCTTGCCTAACCGATATGCCTGTATAGAAGGCGCCCCGCCAGCGCCAGTAGGTTGTCTGGCAATCGGGCACAAATCTCCTTCACGCATCGAACCTTCAAACGTTCGATGCGAGGCGAAGCTTCCGCAGCGGGTTCGCGCCATGTGGTGAGCGTTGAACGCGCTGCAGACCACCGATCTTTAAAGGTGGTCAGCCCAATATTATCCAGGTTGGAGCGCCCTAGGTCGAGCTCCTCCATCCCGGCCTCTTTGGCCTCCTTAATCGCCTGCCAGAACAACATGGGCGTGGCACCGAGATTGTTATATTTCGCATCGGATCCCCCGTACTTGTAAACCATTTTCTTCCCGTGATCCAAAGTCAAGATGCCAGCAATTGGCCGGCCGGCCTTGGAGGCGATGCGAATACAGGCGTCCTTCCCCATGTATGCCATGAGATTTTGGAACCATTCGAACGGCTGCGGTGGAACATGGTGGCGAGACCTCGTCAGCTGAAGCAATCCATATAAATGCTCCAGTAATAACTCGCTGCGGCCTGTTTCATAAGTGAGCGATTCTCGTTCCGCCCGGACGATCTTTCGTTGGATGCAATCCTTATGAAATCCCTTGTGTAGCGAATCAAGACCGGGCCGAATGTCGAGCCGATGGAGAAGGTAGGTCGCAGACGGGCTGAATCCTGCGTTGAAATTCAGAAGGGAGTTTGCCGACCGCAGTTCCACATACTTCCACCGCTCCTGCTTCCTCAGCGACTTAACAAAAGCACAGAGTTTTTGAAACTGGGCGGAATGTTCGAGAAGTGGCTCGCAGTGATCGGAAAAAGGCAAAGAAACAAGCCGTCTGCCGGTTAACCAGCTTCGCACCGCGCAGAACAGCAAGGCGTTGGTCAGGTTTTCGGTCGGGGCAGACGTGGTATAGGCAACCGGTGTATAGCCGTAGGTGGCCTGCAAAGCACTCAGCCAACCGCGCGTATGAAAAACCGAAGCATTCGGGTGACGGGCGATAAGGTCAGGCCACCGGACATCTTGCAGTGGGTCGATTGCCCAAACACCATCCTGTATCGACGGCATCGCTCCCCCTGCTGCCATCAAGCCGACTCACATCGTGATCGGTGAAACGCTGCGCTCACACTCTGGGACGCAATCCATGAGACTGGCTGTAACCGAGCCGTTTCTCGACTCTCCGCAACAACCAGACGAGAGAAAAGAGAACGACGAGCGACAAGAGGAAGAGCGGGATACCTCCATAGCGATGCAGAGCGCTGTCCGTGATGAAGCTTGGGTCCACATAGTTTGCGAGCAGGGAGAGTCCGACAATGCGAAAAGCATTCTTAATGATCGCAAGAGGTATAACCATCGTGACCAGCCCCAACTTTCCCCACGCGGATCGGAGAAAGAAATGCCCGGCCACCAGACTGGTAATACACAGTGATAGCGTCGATCGAATCCCGCTGCATTCCTCGGCAACATGGATCGTGAAATTAGACAGACTGAACACAAATCCCTGCCGGAAGACCGGGACACCAAGAAGCGAGAAGACGACGTCCGTGACCTCAGTCGAACTCCTTTGAAGAAATACGATGATGGCATACAGCGCAGCAGACGGGAGCGGGACCATAAAGAGGAGAAAGAGCAGACCGAACGAAAATGTCCGGCAAGACCGGATGCCGTAACCGAGCAGAAAGATCCCCCAGCAGGACACGACCAGCGCAAGGATCGTTATCGACAGTTGATCGGCGGCCAAATCGGCTGTTTCTGCCCGCCAATACCCCAACGCCCCCAACCCGATCAAGATCGAACCAAGCCACGGGCTCCATTCCCGCGAGGTGAGAAGGGCGCTTCGGTCCAGGTAGAACGCATACAAGCTGAGCCACGGGATCAATACGATATGGGAATAGTGTTCCTGCTCTCTGGTCAGGGAATAGAGCGTACCAAGTGGTGCCCAAAACCATGCGACGGCGGCGAATAACAAGAAAAGACACAGGCCGTTACGGACCTTCATGCTGAACGGAAGAGGCCGGCTCAGTGCCTGAATGAATCCTCCTGTCTGGCTCGTGGAAGATTCCCCAGCAAGGTCCGTCTGGCATTTGTCGTGGAGCGAGGTCGTGATGCTTAACTGGTCGGTTAGAGGCATGTCATTTCTTTGTGAGACGTCACTTGCCGTTTAGCACGCGCCCTTCCCTTTAATAACCGCTGCTGGAGTGGCAAGAAGTATCTTGATGTCCGTCCAGAGCGAGCGGCCCCTCGCGTAGCGAAGATCCAGTCGGACCATGTCATCAAACGTTGTCCGGCTCCGGCCTGTCACCTGCCACAGCCCGGTAATTCCCGGCTTCGCCTCCAACACCCGATGGCGGTGCCATGGTTTATATTGCTGAAGCTCATACCACAACGGAGGCCGCGGGCCGACCAACGACATTTCTCCTCGCAAGACATTCCAGAGCTGCGGAAGCTCATCCATGCTCGTTTTTCGGAGGATATGCCCTATAGGCGTGATCCTCGGATCGTTGGTCAGCTTGAAAAATTTGCTCTTCTCCTTCTCTTGGGCTTTCCCGCTGGAATTGATGAACCAACTCACATAGTCATGATGAATTCCGTGGTCTGAATCCACATACATCGTTCGGAACTTACAAATCATGAACGGTTTCATCATCTGCCCGATTCGTACTTGGCGAAAAATGACCGGCCCACGGGACGACATCTTCACAAGTCCCGCGATAGCCAACAGCAGCGGTGAGAGTATGGTCAGAAGGAGGAGGCTCCCCAGAATATCCATCCCCCTCTTGAGGATCTGAAAATTGCTAATCCTCTGCTG
>DATGEA010000297.1:0-7273 GCA_035310605.1 Nitrospira sp.
AGCCGGCAACACGGGTTCGAATCCCGTTGGGGACACCACGTTATTCCCGATATTGTTGTCCTCTTGAGCCGCTCCTCCCGTTCATTCCATTGAGTTTGTCCCTTAAGCTGGGTAGACTGTTCCTTCATCGTGGGATTGCAGGGTCTGCAGTCTGATGTCGAAGGAGGGAATAGGGCGATGGCGCGTATAAGAGTTATCCATTGGTCGGTAGCCGTCGTTGCAGCGGGAATTCTGTCGCTTGCCGCAGGACCACCTCCACCCGCCAAAGACGGGCAGATTGCCCCGGTTGAGACGGTAAAGGGCAAAGACGGCGCCCCGATGGTTCTGGTCCCCGCCGGGCCCTTTACAATGGGGAGCAACGACGGACTTCCCAACGAGCGGCCGGAGCACAAAGTCGAACTCAACGCCTACTACATCGATCAGTATGAAGTCACGATGGCCTTGTACCGCAAGTTTCTCGAATCGGGGAAACATGACTCACCACCAACGTGGGATGACGAGGCGGCGACAACCGTGGGGGACAGGCCGGCTGTCGGGATGAAATGGGCGGATGCTGCGGCCTATTGCGAGTGGGCAGGGAAGCGGTTGCCTACTGAAGCCGAGTGGGAGAAAGCGGCAAGGGGAACCGATGCTCGTCGATTTCCGTGGGGACATATGCAGCCGTTCGTGGATATAGCCAATTACAACCGCGGAATTTGGGTCAGCGAAGCGATTACGCTGGTAGGGGTGACCACCGGACTTGAAGGCATGAGCGTCCGCCATGGCTTGAAAGAAGGGGGCAAGAGTCCGTACGGATTGAGCCACATGGCTGGAAATGCCGCCGAGTGGGTCGCAGATTGGTATGACCGTGAATATTATCAGAAGAGTCCGGAAAAGAATCCTGCCGGTCCATCAGAGGGTGAGAAGCGTGTCTTGCGGGGCGGATCGTGGGCTGATCTTCCGGCCGCCTTGCGTGTCACCGCTCGGTTCTCAGCGGAGCCGGATTTCGAAGACCGTACCATCGGGTTCCGATGCGCCATGACCCCGGCCAAGTGAGAACCGGCGTGAGCAGGGGCCATCGATTCACTCTCTGCATGATTCAAGCGTCGCTCCATTGGCTCATCCCGTAACGTCTTGATCCCCATTCCATGTCTGAACGAACAGTCACGACTCTCGTTGTGCTCGCCGTGGCTCTCGGCTTGCTCTGGGCCTTCGGTCACGTCCATGAGCCTGCCCCAAACCCGGTGGTCACGAAGGCGCCGCTGACACCGGAGATGGTTTCGTTGGTGACCGGCAATGAACCGATTGCCGAAATATTCATTCGTGCTGGCTGCCCGGTGTGTCACTCGATCCCCGGCATCGCGGGGGCGGATGGTCGTGTAGGGCCTCCGCTCATGCTGGGAAGCATGGGGCCGGCCCGATTGCGTGACCCGGCCTACCAAGGCCGGGCTAAGACGGTCCACGAATACGTAATCGAATCGGTATTGGAGCCTAGTGTTTTCGTCGTCCCAGGCTATCCACCGAACACCATGCCGACGTGGTACGGAATGAAGTTGAGCGCGCTGGCACTAGAAAAAATTGCATCCTATCTTGAACGGCAAACGGCTGAGACGGCGAACTCCGGGGAATAGCGGCGCTTGCCCGATTGCGGCAAGTGCACAACTGTGGGACGGGTGGAGCGAGAAGGGGTTAACGCTTGCGCAGGGGGGTGACATTGCCAGTGGCACCCCCTTGAATTTTGAAAGGACTCTCGCCGGGGGCCGAGGATTTTTTGTCGAGCAAGGCGTTGACGGCATCGTCTCCTTTGAGACCTTCCAGCTTGATTTTCAGGCGCAGGTTGTTGGCGCTGTCAGCATTAATCAAGGCCTGTTCCAACGAAATCTTTTCTTCCTTGTAGAGTTGCAACAGCACGTAGTCGAAGGTTTGGCAGCCTTCATCGATACCCTGTTCCATGGCTTCCTTCAGGGTGTCGACTTCAGCTTTCTTGATCAAGTCCTTCATGCGAGGCGTATCTAACATGATTTCCAGCGCGGGCACCCGTTTCCCGTCCAAGGAGGGGATGAGGCGCTGGGAGACAATGGCCCGGAGATTGAGCGAAAGTTGGAGATAGATCTGGGCATGCCGCTCAACCGGGAAGAAGTTCATGATGCGTTCGATCGCCTGGTTTGCGTTGTTGGAGTGCAATGTGCCGATGCAGAGGTGGCCGGTTTCTGCAAAGGTGATGGCGGCTTCCATGGTTTCCGTATCTCTGATTTCCCCGATGAGAATGACGTCCGGAGCTTGGCGAAGGGTGTTCTTGAGCGCGTTTTGAAACGACAGCGTGTCGAAGCCGACTTCCCGCTGTGTGATGAGGGATTTCTTATGATTGTGGACGAACTCGATCGGGTCCTCCACCGTCACGATGTGGCCGGGATGGACGGAATTGCGGTGATCAATCATCGCGGCGAGCGTGGTTGATTTCCCTGAGCCGGTTGCGCCGACGACCAGCACGAGTCCGCGCTTGGTCATCGCAATGTCTTTCATGATCTGAGGCAGGCGCAGTTCCTCCACCGTCTGGATTTCAGCTTTAATGTGACGGAAGACGAGCCCGACGTTGCCCCGCTGCCGGAAGATATTCACGCGGAATCGCCCCAGCTCCTTGTAATACAGGGCCAGATTCATCTCCATTTTCTCTTCAAACTCGCCGCGTTGCTGACCGCGCATGAGCGCGAGCGCAAGGGCTTCGAGTTGTTCGTTGGTGAAGGGCGGGGCGTTGGCCGGTTGCGTCGAGCCATGGATGCGGTAGGCTGGAGGTGAATCGACCGTCAGATACATGTCGGAGGCTTCCTGATCGACCATGACCTTCAGCAACGTGCGAATATCCATCGTGGCTCCCGTTGGTTCGTGTAGTTCGAATTACGCGGCACCGCCCAGGGCTGTTCCGCCGAACAGATTAGGATTCATGCTGCGCGACTGGGCTTCTGCCTTCGTGACGATGCCACGGGTGGCCAACTCGGTCAACGCCATGTCCATCGTCTGCATGCCGTCTTTTTGGCTGGCCTGCATGATGCCCGGAATTTGATGCAGTTTGCCCTCGCGAATCAGATTTCTGACCGCCGTAGTGGCGACCATCACTTCGAGCGCAGCGACGCGGCCGCCGGCTTTTTTCTTGAGCAGCGTTTGTGTAATGACGGATTCCAGAGCTTCCGAGAGCTGTGTGCGGATCTGGGCTTGTTGAGCCGGCGGAAACGCGTCGATGATGCGGTCGATGGTTTTGGGGGCGCTGGAGGTATGCAGGGTACCGAACACCAAGTGGCCGGTTTCCGCCGCGGTCAGGGCCAACTGAATCGTTTCCAGGTCACGCATTTCGCCGACGAGAATGATATCGGGATCTTCACGCAAAGCGGACTTGAGCGCGTTCGCAAACGAAAGGGTATGGACGCCGAGTTCCCGCTGGTTCACGAGGCATTTCTTGGATTTATGGACGAACTCGATCGGATCTTCGATGGTGATGATGTGTCCTTCGAACGTATTGTTCAGGTAGTCGACCATCGAGGCGAGGGTCGTCGACTTACCGGATCCGGTCGGGCCGGTGACGAGAATGAGGCCCTTTTCCTTGTCACATAGCTGCCGGACGATCGGCGGAAGGCCGAGTTTCTCCATGGGAATGATCTCGGTGGGGATGTTTCGGAAGACCGCGCCGAGGCCGCGGTTTTGTACGAACACGTTCACGCGGAATCGGGCGATATCCCCCAGTTCGAACGAGAAATCGCACTCTCGCTTTTCCTCGAAATTCTTCCGCTGTGCGTCGCTCATCATGTCATAGATGAGTGCATGGGTTTCCTCCGGCGTCAGCGGCGGGTGGTCGAGCTTCTTCAGGTCTCCATTGAGGCGGATCATCGGAGGCTCGCCGGCGCTGATATGGCAATCCGAGGCGCCTTCTTTTGCCGAAAACGTCAGCAGTTTGGAGATATCCATGAAAACAACTCCTCAGTAGGATGAGCGGCAGTCATTAGAACGACGAAGACCGATGTGAGAGTGATGATGCCAGATGACGTGAAGAAAGCAAGAAAATCTCCGGAATTCGGCGACAGCGGGTCGCCGGTTTCCTGTCTGATCTATCACGTGCCGTTAAAGAAGGCCGGCTGCTCGTCCCGCGAGTTCGAATGCGGCGAGCGCCTGATCGATCTGTGCGCCCGAATGTTCTGAAGTGACGGTCACGCGGAGCCGGCTTGTCTGATCCGGTACAGTGGGAGGACGGATTGCAGGCGCATATACTCCGTTGCTCAGAAGCTGTTCTGATAACTTCACGGCAGCGTCTGCCTGGCCGATGAGAATTGGAATGATCGGGCTTGCGCTGGAAGCAAGGGTGAAACCGATTCGTTTGAGCCCGGTGAACAGGTGCTCGCGATTGGCCCATAGGCGGGCCCGACGTTGAGGCTCCCTTTGGAGCACGTGAAGTGCCGCGATCACGGCGGCGGCTGATCCTGGTGGCGGCGCAGTGGCGAATATGAACGATCGCGCTGTATGCAAGAGGTATTGGATCGACTCAGCGGGCCCGGAGATATAGGCTCCAATGCTTCCCAAGGCCTTTCCTAATGTTCCCATCTGGAGTGGAATGATCTCTTCGAGGCCAAAATGTTCGATCGTTCCGCGACCATGCGGGCCCATCACGCCGGTGCCGTGAGCATCGTCTACGTACAGCACTGCTTCGTACGATCTGGCTAAGGCGGCAAGGTCGGGAAGCAGGGCAAGATCGCCGTCCATGCTGAACACACCATCGGTGACGATCAGCGTCCGACGCACTTGACGTCTCTTTGAGAGTAAGGATTTCAGATGGTCCATGTCATTGTGTCGATAGACACGAAAATCCGCCCCGCTCAGACGACAACCATCGATGAGACTGGCGTGGCAGAGGCGGTCGGCGAGAATCAATCCGCCGCGACCGATCAGGGCCGGGATGGCACCGATGTTGGCGAGATATCCCGACCCGAATGAGAGCACGGCTTCAGTACCTTTGAAGCGCGCGAGGACCTGTTCCATTTCCATATGGGGGGGCAGCGATCCGGAGATCAGCCGCGCAGCGCCTGATCCGGCTCCGTAGGTCCGGGTAGCTTGCACGGCTGCGTCGACGACTTCAGGGTGACGGGCAAAGCCGAGGTAGTCATTTGAGGCGAACTGCAAAATCTCCCGTCCGGCGATGCGTACGACGGGAGCCGTGCCGGATTCCAGCGGCAGGAGTCGGCGGGTCAAATGTTCCGCCGCCAAGTCCGCAAGGTATTTCTCAAACATGGTCCATTCGTTTCTCCGGCTGAAATGTTAACCCACGAAGGGCTGAGATCTTCGATGAGAATGAATGCACATTGACAAGCTTGTGACTTCCTTAGTATAAGGCGCGAGGGTAGCAGGAGGAAATGGGTCCCGCCCGCACATCCCGATGGATCGATGAGTTACCGCATCAAAGTTCCCGCCAAAACGCTTCCGGTCGATGAAGCCCATATGTTGAGCGGATTGGAGCATCAACTCCATCGCTTACAGGACTATCGACGACCAATATTGGTGGGGCTGGCTGTGTTGGTTTTGGCAGCTGGCGTGGTCGGAGGCGTATTTTGGATGGATCGTCAGGCGTCCCAGAAAGCGCAAGATCTTGAGCGGGAAGCCACCCGCTTAGTCATGGGCCGTCCCACGAACGACCCTGCAAAGGCAGAGAGTCTGTTGAAGCAGGCCATGACGCAGTACCGGCAGGTGGTTGATCAATATCCTCGAACCGCGTCCGCTCCGCTGGCCTTGTTCCATCTGGGCAATGCGCAAGTTCAAGCGAATGACCTGCCCGGAGCGATTGAAACCTATCAACGCTTTCTTCTCCTGTACGGCTCCAATCCCTCGCTTGCTGAACTGGCTCAACAGCGCCTCGCCTACGCCTACCTCCTGAAAGGGGATCGTGACCAGGCGGCGAAGGCCTTCACCGCGATCGTCAACAGCCCCGGGGCGCTGAATAAGGATCAAGCTTTGTTCGAATTGGCGCGTTTAGAGGAGTCTCAGTCGCGGCCCGAAGGGGCTCTGGCCCATTATCAGGAACTGATTAAGAGTTTCCCCAACTCGCTCTATACCAGCGAGGCCACGATTCGGACGAAGGTGATGGACACCAAGAAGTCAAGGGAGTCCGCTGTTTCGCCTCAGCCGGCCGTCTCGGTCGCCGTCCCCTCCGCATCGAAGAGTACGCCGACTGCCCCGCCCTCGAACGGCAAGAAGAAACCATAGCGATTCCTAGGTCACGGGCAAGTCGTGTCCCGGTGGCCCGTCCCGAAAACGAACTTAGCGGCTGATGACGAGGAAGTCGCCCGGTCTAATGGTCGGGCCTGAGAGGTTGTTTCTCGTTTTGAGCGTTTTGAGGGGGATGCGGAATCGTTTGGCCACTTTTTCCAACGTGTCTCCTACTCGGACCTTATACCAGCGAGAAGAGCCACCTGACGCAAACTGTGCCTTGGCAGGAAGCGGAGGGAACTTATGGGTGGGAATGCGATCGAGAAGCTGTTCCACCTTCGTCTTGGTACCGACCGGAACTTTCAATAGGTAGGCTTCATCGCCGGGCGGCGTGGCGTCGCGGCGCAGTTCGGGATTGAGCAGGCGGAGTTCCTCAAAGGGTACGCCCGTCGCATTTGCGATGGCGTGAAAGTGGAGCGGCCTGGTGACGATGACCTCCTCGAACTGATGGAGGGGGCCGGTTTCTTGAGAGAAGCCGTAGCGGTCGGGATTCTTGGCGATAATCGTCGCGGCCATAAAACGCGGCACATACTCTTTTGTTTCGCGCCGGATCAGTCTAGTTTTCGAGATGTCGGAGAAGCTTTCCGCCTGGGCCTTGTGCAGCGCCCGCATAACCTTTCCCTCACCGGCATTATAGGCGGCCATCGCCAGCGGCCAGGTGCCGAACATGTCGTACAAATCTCGGAGATAACGGGCGGCTGCAACTGTCGATTTAATGGGGTCGCGCCGTTCATCGACGTAGGAATCCACGCGGAGGCCATAGACTTTCGCTGTGCCCTTCATGAATTGCCATGGGCCGGTCGCTTTGGCACGTGAATAGGCGTAGGGGTTGAAACCGCTTTCGACAAGTGAAAGAAAGACCAGATCGCTGGGCAGGTGAAATTCAGTAAAAATGTTTTCGACCAGCGGGCGGTAACGGCTCAACCGGACGAGCCACTGTTCAAATCGATTCCGAATCGAGGTGTTGAAGAACCGGATATGGGCTTGGACGGAGGAGTCCATGACGATCGGTACGTTATAAGATTCGCTTGGTTCAACCGGATTCTCCGTT
>DATGEA010000298.1:0-2181 GCA_035310605.1 Nitrospira sp.
CCCAGTGGCGGTGTCCGTCGCGCAGGAAGTATTTCTCCTTGATCCACTTCCCGCTCTTCTTGGGGTGCCGTCGCCGGCACCACCGCCACACCATCTGGAAGATCCGGTGATCCACATAGCTAGTGTCCGTCGGAAAATGGATTTGTGCCTGATTTCTCTGACGTTTTCTTCTGAGATCAATCTCGAAGTTTTGTGCCTGCTGCGTAAGATTTGAGCTGAAAGAGCCATTTTGCGCGTTCTGAGCGAGGAATCTTCGAGGGACTGCCCGATGCGAATCGCCTTTGATCCCCAGCTCCGGCTCGATTGTCCTCCGGTGCCAGAGGTCCGGCTCAACACGTCATGCCGGGACGAGATCATCCCCATCCTCAAAGCGTTGCAGCACATTTACAGCCAGGCCCAACTGCGCGATGAACTGCTCGATGCGGTTGCTCAGGACGTCAACGGAACCTCCAGTGCAGACCTTGGCCGTCCAGGGATGACTTACTGGTCGATCCTTGTTCTGGGGGCCGTTCGGCTCGGCTGCAATTTCGACTACGACCGGCTCCAGAATCTGGCCGAAGAGCATCGCTCCTTGCGGAATGTGATGGGGATCGGCGGCTGGTGTGACGACCAGACGTTCGACTGGAGATGCCTCCGCGACAACATCTGTCTGTTGTCACCCGACACGATTGAGCGGCTCAACCACCTGATCGTGGCCGAGGGCCATCGGCTCGTCCCCGAGGCCGCTGAGACGGTGCGGGGCGACTCGTTCGTTCCTGCGACCAACATTCATTATCCCACCGATTCCAGTCTGATCGGCGATGGCTTAGGCACGATCGTACCGCTGGCGGTGCGACTGGCGAGACTCCTCGGCCTCGGCGGTTGGCGTCAGCGCAAGCATTTGCTTCAGACCGTGAAGAAGCAACTTCGCACGATCAACAAGATCGCCAAGGGCAAAGGGCGCGACTTTCCCAAGCGGCTTGAGGACGGCTACCGGAGGCTCTTGGACCTGGCCGATCGAATTCTGGCCCGAGCGCTGGACTTGCTCGACCCCGCTTTGATCACCATTGCTCCCAGTGCCGCCACCTCCAGAATCGACATGCTCAGGGAGAAATTGACCGACTACATCAATATGACCGTTCATGTCTGTGACCTGGCTCGACGGCGAGTACTCAAGGGAGAACGGATCGACAACAGCGAAAAACTCTTCAGTCTGTTCGAGCCGCACACTCAGTTGATCATCCGTGGCAAGGTTCCTCAACCTCTCGAGTTCGGCCACCGCGTCTTGGTAATCGAGGATGGCGCGGGCTTCGTCTGCCACTATGCGATCCTGCCTCGTGGGGCGGAAGACAGCGATGTTTTGGTGGAGGAGATGACACAGGCGCAGCAACGACTGAACGGCCGAATCCGAAGTGCGTCGTTCGATCGCGGCTTCCATTCTCCCAAGAATCAACGCGAGTTGCTGAAACTGGTAAAGCAACCGTGCTTGCCCAAGACCGGCCACGTTCAGACCCAGCGTCAGGAGCAAGAGGCCACGGTGCAATTCCGCCAGGCACGGCGGCGTCATCCGGGGATCGAATCAGCGATTGGTGCGTTGCAGTCTGGCAATGGTCTGGATCGATGCCGAGATAGGACTTTCGGCGGCTACTGTCGATACGTGGGGCTGGGGATCCTGGGTCGGAATCTTCAGGTCTTGGGGAAGCTGTTGATCGCGCGCGCGGATCCGAAGTGCGAGGCGGGGCAGTCGCGGCGCGGCCGCAACGCAGCCTGAAGCACTCAGTGCGGTCGGGCAAAGAAGGATGAGACCACAGCGTTAACGCTGTGGACCGGAGAGAGTGCGCTTGAAGACTAGCCGATTCGCATTATCGTTCGACTTTTTGAACAAGTTTACGAGAGACGTGACCTGAATTCGTATCAGCGATGGACAGAGTTACTGAGCCTTTGCCTGCGATTGAGAAGAAATCGCAGTTTTCCGACAGAGACTAGCTATAGAAACTTGCGGCAAATTCCAAAACCGTTAGCCGGACAGTTGTGATGGCATTCAACGAAATTCCATTCCTCGATCTGGGCACACACCTGCCAAGTGATCGTGTCCCAGAGCTGGAACCCCTTGGCGTCGTTTGCAACAGCGATCCTCCTTCCGTCAGGAGAGAACCCGAGAAAGTGTATGCCCTCGTTGTCTTCGAACTCGGGAGGTCTCCC
>DATGEA010000299.1:0-4206 GCA_035310605.1 Nitrospira sp.
TGTTCCGGCGTCGCCGGCGCGTCGATCCGCTCATAGACCGGCTCGCCCAATTCTCTCGTGAGTTCGCGGTACAGCTCGGAGGGGTCGCGACCGGTCTTCGCCATCATCTCGGCAGCCAATAAATCCATGATGATGCCGTCCTTGTCGGTTGACCAGACTGTCCCATCAAGACGGAGAAACGAAGCGCCGGCGCTTTCTTCACCGCCGAATCCGAGCGAGCCGTCGAGCAGGCCGCTCACAAACCACTTAAAGCCGACCGGCACTTCGACGAGCTTCCGTTTGAGCGTGGCCGCCACGCGATCGATCAGGCTGCTGCTGACTAGCGTCTTACCGATCTCGGCATCCGTTTTCCATCCTGGGCGATGCGAAAAGAGGTACGAGATCGCGACCGCCAGATAATGATTCGGATTCATCAGACCGACCGAACGCGTCACGATGCCATGCCGATCATTGTCGGCATCGTTGCCGAAAGCCACGTCGAAACGATCTTTCAGAGCTATCAAGTTGGCCATGGCATACGAAGAGGAGCAGTCCGTGCGGATCTTGCCGTCCCAATCCAGCGGCATAAAGCCAAACGTCGGATCCACCGAGGGATTCACGATCTCAAGGTTCAGGCCATAACGCTCGGCAATCGGTCTCCAATAGGCAATCCCGGCTCCGCCCAGTGGATCAATCCCGAGTTTCAACCTGGCGGACTTGATGGTCTCGAGGTCGACGACATGCTGGAGATCGCCGACATAGCTCTCGACGTAGTCGTGGCGATGTGTCGTGCAGGCACGCTGTGCCTGCTCGCAGGAAATCCTCTTGACCCCTTCGAGCCCGGCTGCAAGCAGGGCATTGGCCCGGTTTTCTATCCACTTGGTTACCTGCGTGTCGGCTGGGCCCCCATGTGACGGGTTGTACTTGATGCCGCCATCCTCAGGTGGATTGTGCGATGGGGTGATGACGATGCCGTCGGCAAGTCCTGACACCCGATCTTTGTTAAAGCTCAGGATGGCATGGGAAACAACCGGTGTAGGCGTGTATCCTCCGTCCTGGTCGATCAGCACTTCCACGGCATTCGCAGCCAGGACCTCAAGCGCCGTTAAGAATGCCGGCCGGGAGAGCGCATGGGTGTCCATACCCAGGTAAAGCGGGCCGGTCGTACCTTGGGCATGGCGATACTCGCATACTGCCTGCGTGATCGCCAGGATGTGCCATTCATTAAAGGATCGCTTGAAGGATGATCCACGATGTCCTGAAGTACCAAAGGCGACTCGCTGCTCACGGATGGATGGATCCGGTTTGTTTGAGTGGTAGGCCGCCAGGAGCTTCGGAACGTCGACAAGACACGATGTTGGCGCCGGCCGGCCGGCCATCGGATGCGTCGCCATAATGGTATCTGTGTAGCCCTGATGGGAGATCATGTCAACCACAAGGCCGGATCGGTTGCTGGGTCTGGGACAGGCAGGAGGGAAGGAGAAGATTTCGTTGACCGACAGTACTCAAGAAGAGTAAAGGGAAGTGAAATTGGTTGGGTCACCTAGTGCTACGAGTTGACATAATAATGCTTATCAGACGTAATATTTTAGGCCTTCTATGTCCCTAGAATTCTTCGGCCGACTCCAGAAAGAGCTCTCCATCACCGGAAGCGCCGTCTACGAATCAGTCGTCGCGATCGCCGAACGCGTGAATAGAAAGATTCACATTCTTCGCTTTCACGGACAGGCTGCGAGCCTCCTGACGCAAATCGAAACCGTCCACGGAGACCTCGGACGCCGCGTCGCCGCCGCCGTGCCTCACCGAACGCCTGACACACGCGAAACCGTTCTTCCAGCAGGAGATCTGGAACGATCACTCAACCAAGCGTTGGATCGAATTCATCACCTCAAACAGACCCTCGTCCAGGTTGACGCCCAAATTCGGGAGCTAAAGCTGGAAGCAATCCATGAGGATCTCCTGACACTCCAACGAGACCTGAGCCTGCGCGCCGCCGCCATCGAACGCATGCTGATATTCCCGGGAGCCCCGGCCATCGGCAAAGCCGTCGCGGATCTTTCCTTGCCGCCATCGGTTCGACTGGTCATAATTTTTCGAGGCCCCTTTCTTCTTTCTCCGTCAGACAACTTTGTTTTCCGGCCCGACGATATCGTCATCGTGATCGGGGTTCGAACAGACCTTGACCAAGTGGCCTCATGGTTCACACCTGCCCGTACCGCAAAATCAGCCTAAATCTCTTCAGCCCCCATAGGCATCCGACACCCGTCTGAGGTAAACTGATTATATGAGCAGACCGACGTCAGTCACCCAAACAACGGCAATTGTGGCGCTGCTCGTGGCGCTGCTCGTGGCTCTGGCATTGCCCCCGGTTCCTCCTTCCGATGCCGCCGAGCAAAAAGGCAGTGGTGCAGCCGCCTCCCCCAGCGGCTTGCAACTCCTTGAAGAAATTCAATCGGTCATCACCGAACTGGCGGAAGCAGCAAAACCCTCAGTCGTCAGCCTCTTTCCCATTACCACCTCCGGCAAGGGACGAGAATTTCCGCCGGAGCGGGTCCCGAACGCTCCCGGCTCAGGCTCGGGGGTGATCATCGACCCTGAAGGGCACATCATCACCAATAACCACGTCGTGGCTGACTCAACGGAGATTGAAGTCCGCTTGTCTGACAAGACCAAACTGATTGCACAGGTTGTCGGCAAAGACCCCGATACGGATTTGGCGGTGCTCAAAGTCACAGCCGACCGCCCCCTCCCCAGTGCGCGATTCGGCGACTCCACCACGGTCCGCGTCGGCCAGTGGGTGCTGGCCGTCGGGAACCCGTTCGGTTTGGATCGAACCGTCACGCTCGGTGTGGTCAGCGGCATCGGTCGGGAAAATGTGAATCTCTCACGGTACGAGAACTTCATTCAAACCGATGCCTCGATCAACCCCGGGAATTCGGGTGGACCGCTGTTCAACTTACGGGGCGAAGTGATCGGCATCAACACCGCCATCATCAACTTCGCTCAGGGAATTGGGTTCGCCATCCCCTCCAATATGGCAAAACAGGTGCTCCAGCAACTCGTGGCGCAGGGTCGCGTCGTCCGAGGGTGGCTCGGCGTCGGCATTCAGCCCCTGACGCCCGAACTGGCCAAAAAGTTCGGCGTCAGCGAAAACGAAGGCGTCCTGGTCAACGAAGTCTTCGAGAAAGATCCGGCCGCCGCCGCCGGCATCAAGCCCGGCGATATCATTACCCGAATCGAGGGCGTGGTCATCGATACGCCGAATCGACTCTCACGCATCGTCGGTGGGCTGCCACCCGGCGCCACAACGAAGGTCGAGGTCGTACGGAATCAACAGCGGTTGGTTTTGAACGTGGCCCTCAGCGAACGCCGCGATCAAGCCGTCGTCGCTTCGATTCCTCAAGCGCGCACCGAGGTGAAGCTGGGTCTCGATATTCAGGATCTGACGGCCGCTCTCGCCGATAAATTCAAACTCCGTGAGACTCGCGGCATTCTGATCACAAAAGTGGAGTCGGGCAGCCTGGCCCAGTCGGAAGGCCTCCGGGAAGGCGATCTCATCAAGGAGGTCAACCGCGTGGACGTCGGCTCGGTCGGAGACTTCACCAGCGCCATTTCCAAAGTCCGCAGAGGCGACACCGTCCTCTTGCGCGTTCTCCGTGAGAGCCGCGCGTTTTACGTCGTGTTGAAATCGACCGATCCCTGACAACCCTTAATGGACCGCGACAGTCTGTCGCGTCGCCCGTACCTCCTCGATGATTTTCGTCGCCACATCCCGCGGAACTTCCTCATAGCGGGCCAATTCCATCACGTAGCTCCCTCCGCCGGCGGTGAGAGAATTCAGCGTCGTCGTATACGTCATGATCTCCGCCAGCGGAACCAGCGCCTTCACAACTTCCGCATGCCCCCGGGCTTCCACATGGAGAATCCGCCCACGACGCGCATTCAAGTCACCGATCACCGCGCCGATGTGATCGGCCGGCGCGTCCACCTCGATCGTCATCAGCGGTTCCAGCAAAACCGGATGGGCCGTCTCCATCGCCTTTTTGAACGCCATAGATGCGGCGATCTTGAACGACATTTCCGATGAATCAACGACGTGGTAGGAGCCGTCATACACGGCAACGCGAATATCAACAACAGGAAACCCGGCCAGCGTGCCATGCTGCATGGCTTCGACCACACCCTTCTCGACTGCCGGAATGAAGTTGCGGGGAATCACGCCGCCGA
>DATGEA010000300.1:0-2187 GCA_035310605.1 Nitrospira sp.
TCAGAATGACGCCGCATAACCAAGCCATGATGATGCGCTCGACAGTGACGAGCGCCAAGGCGGCCAGTCCGGCGACCAGCAGAAAGGAGGCAACGGTCCCCGCCAACTGGGCGCGATTCCACGCAGGCACCCGATTTGTCGCGATTAGCAACGAACCTAGGTAATCCCTTGCTATCAGGAACGGAATACTTGCCATTCCAAGGATCAATGGAGCGCCAGTCACGTCACCGAACAGCTGAGGACCGCAAAGGCGAGCGGTTGCGATCAGGGACCATGCCAGAAGAGTTTCTCCAACCGCGAAAGCGAGCAACGTACCCAATAGAGAGTCGAGGTCGGTGCCGCCGGAGCGTGCCAGTTCATGTATTGCAACCAGACCCAGGCTGAAGCCACTGCATGTAGCTGTCAGCCCCGCCCAAGTTGTGGTGGTGACATATATGCCGCGGCCCTGTGGCCCTAGCCAATGAGCCGTGATCGCCAGCATCGGAATTCCGATCAGCAGTCCACACCCTTGAGTAGCGACGGTCTCCAAGGATTCCGTGACAACCCGCAATAGAGAATGCCGCGATGCTGCCGCCTCCTCACGGAGTGTTGCAGAAGCCGCGGCCATCATTCGCGGTCTCTGACGGGATCAACCCGCCGCGCGAGGTTGATGTCCGCTGCTTTGCCACCAGCCCTGGTTCGTGTAGGATTCCCGGCACCTGCCGTCCCGGCAATCCTCCGGCCAAGCATCAGACGCACTCGTCCAACCACCTCCTCGTAAACCAAATCGGCTCTTCTCCACGGCTGTCTGCCGTCGTTCCTTTTTTTAGAATATCTCAACACGACCCTTTCCACACTCTCCCGGTCGTTAAGGCTCTCGCGGGAGTCGAGCACGCGGGCGCGGCGCGCAGGTTGGCCGGCCGACGAGGCCGGCCTCGATGCCGCGCGATGGTCGAAAACGACCTGTTGCATGTCGGTCGGTCCAGCGCGGGACCTCGCGCTCTCCGCCCGGTAAGGCTGAGATCCTTCTCATTGGAACACTCATCGGAATACCAGCACCCCCTCATTGGGGCTCTGCTCGTCATAGGCCCTCACGACCTCATCCGGGAGGAGAGCCAGATCCGCAGCACGGCGAAAGTCTCGTAACGAAGTACCAATCGGTGCGGAGTCGATGTTCGGCGCTCCCTTCCTGGCTACTACGTCGTCGATATTCACGGTTCGGAAGTCGAGACTATATCGCGTCAGCCCGGAAGTGTTTGCCACGGTCGAGTGGAGCTGGGCCGCGGAAAACAGCACGATTCCTGCCGGGGGGCAGACGACTCGAATCTGGGGCTCCAGCTCCAAAGACTGCTCGGCGTGTGGCTGCACTCGCGTGTCCTCGTAAATGTGCTTTGCGGCGTTTTTCCGGCCGTCGCTGTTCCAACGATAATAGTTGAACTTGCTCGACCCGTTTCTTACCGGTTGACTCCAGTAACGGGCATGGAAAGCCATCGCATTTTCTGCGTCACACGGGTAAATCGGAATCCACCAGTTGAGCTGGCACATCGGAGCCGAGTACCAGGTATCGCGATGAGGATGGTGCACATACCCGATGCCAGAGGTTAAATATCCTCCATGCGTGACCATCCTCAAACGCGGCACATCGATATAAGTGGTATTGATCCCGCACCCTAACTCGTCCACGACGCCCTTAACGAGTTCCAGGGTCCTCGGATGGTGGATAAATGCCGGTTTGAGCGGGGCGCAAATCGACACAAATTCCTCTACCGGCATAGAGTACTGTGCAGTCCTCGGATCTGTGCGACCGAAGGCCTCTTCAATCATGCCGCGCGCGAATTCGCAAAGCGCCACAGTGCTGGCACAGGGCGAGAAGACGAAAAGACGCCCTTTATAGAGTTGCTCGCGCCTGAGAGAATCGCTCAGTCCGGCATCGAAGAATACCGTGTCCAGCACGACAGGTCCCCCTCTAGTTCAACACGGCTTCCGGCGCACGAAAGCCAACAGCGTACGTCCCCGTGCCACTGCAAACGCGAAGGAATCACTGCGGCTCTGAATTGCTTTAGCGCGACGTCATCGGAACGGCAGGCGCATGCTGCGGCTCGCCATTTTCACGCCGGCACAAAATGTCTTCGCAATTCGAGCACCCGGACTCGATCCTACAGCTCACTCTAACATTGGTTCGGGCTCGTGCACATTATCTGTTCGAGC
>DATGEA010000301.1:0-8629 GCA_035310605.1 Nitrospira sp.
GTTACCCGTCCGGACGCCAGCGGCGTAATGGCTTGGGAGTTCTCCCATGTTAAGAATCCTTGTTGTGGATGATCACCCTTTCTTTCGTCGAGGGGTGAAGGATATCCTCGTTGAGGGATTTGGCACCGTGAAGTTCGGCGAGGGTGGCAATGCGAATGAGATGCTCGAACTGGCCAGACAGAAGAAATGGGATGTCGTCGTCATGGACATCAGTATGCCGGGAAGAAGCGGACCGGAAGCGCTCAAACAGTTAAAAGCCGAACACCCGAAGCTTCCCGTCCTCGTGATGAGCATGCACCCGGAAGACCAGTACGCAATCCGTATGTTCAAGGCGGGCGCCGATGGCTATCTGACAAAAGCCAGTGCGCCTGACGAATTGGTCCGGGCGGTCAAAAAGGTGCTGGCCGGCGGACAGTACGTGAGTCCAGCGCTGGGGGAAAAGCTGGCTCTGACGATGAAAGTCGGCGTCGCAGGCGCGCCGCATGAGCGGCTGTCTGATCGTGAGTATGAAGTGTTGTGTTTGATCGCCTCGGGAAAAACCGTGTCCGAGATTGCCAGTGCCGTGAATCTCAGCGTCACGACCATCAGTACGTACCGGACGCGAATTCTCGACAAAATGAACTTGAAAAATAACGCTGAATTGACCCGCTACGCCATTCAACGCGGACTCGTTTCTTGACGGTCCGCTCCTTCGCCTGCCCCCGCTGCTTCCTGTCGTACAAACCACGACAATAAGACCATTCGAGAGTTCGATAGCAGAATCAGACCATGACCGATAGCGTCGGTTCGCTCGGTCGGATAGATATGTCATCCATGAGACTCGAGGCACCTGTGATGACACCGTTCATGCACGAAAATGTTGCAACAGGCACGACCTATCAAGCGCAGCGCGCTGGGGAGGCGACGATGGCAAGAACCGGTGAAGTCGAGAAGGACATTCTGCGGGACTTAGAACGGCGGGGGCCATGTTCCATCGAGGAGATGGTCACCCATTTGCCTGGCTACACGTGGAATCAAGTGTTCAGCGCCGTCGACCGCCTCAGTCGGAATGCCGAGGTCACGTTACAGCATCCTTCCCTCTTCGAGTATCGAATTGCGCTCCCGCCACGTGGCGGGGCGGGTGCTTCCGGTACTGATGCAACGGGCGGGGCCCGTTTGGCCGGTCGATTCAATCATGTCAGCACGGTTGTGCGTAGAAGCGAATCATGATGCGTTCCCGTTGTAGAGGGCTCATGCATGCGGAGGGGTTTCGAGACCGGCAATGATGCGGGATGGGAACAGACCGGCTTCGTACGGTAGGGCGTTTGGTATGCGGAGAGATCGTAGATCCCGTGATCGTCCGGGATCGATTGCACCCTCTGCAAGGGAGGGGTCTTCCATGCAGGCGACGCGTCGGACGCAGGTCCTTGCAGCCAGCGCGCGTCGTCACTCGCGGAAGAGCAGGCCGGTCACGAGGAGGTCCAACGGGTGAACTGCTGGATGGAGGTACGGATGAAACAGATCCTGCCGGTATGCTGTTTCTGCCAGAAAATCCGCGACGACGCGGGGACCGGGGTGGGGCAAGGGGACTGGAAGAACTTGGAGAACTACCTGATTGCGCAAGAACTGAGGCGGGAGGACATCACCTTCTCCCACACGTACTGCGATGATTGCCTGAGGGTCGACCCGCGCGCAATTGCTATTCGAACACAGTCCCGCTAGACAGGTGCATTCGTGCCTGACGACAGGTGATCAACCCGATGGCCGCTCGCAGCGTCTGAACGCCGGAGGCCATCGGCGGGGATCTATTGAGAACATTGAGAGAGGGAGAACACTGGAGGAGGCGGTTCATGATGGATCAAGAAGGAGACGATGGAACGGCCGGGCAGTCGAGGAATTCTGAACGGCGGTGGTCCATTGTCATGGCGGGATGTGAAGGAGAACGTGTTCAGCCGTTCATTCAACGGTGGTTAGGCCACTCCAAACCAAAGCAATATTGCACCTTCGTCGGCACCCGGTCGCTGTTCCAGCATGCCTTGGACCGGGCGGCGAGACTGAGCCGGTTGGACCGCATTGTCACGGTGATTCCGCGTGAACACAGACCGGAAGTCTGGTCCCAGCTTGAAGGACGTGCTGTGGGCACAGTGTTGCTTCAGCCGAAGAACCGGGACACGGCCGCGGGAGTGTTCTTATCTTTGACATACATCAGGGCCCGCGATCCTGAGGCTGTCGTGGTGATCTATCCGTCAGATCACTTTGTCTATCCTGAGGAACGATTTCTCAAATTGGTCCAGCGCGCCGCGTGGACTGCCGAATGCCTCCCGGATCGCCTGATCTATCTCGGCGTTTCCCCGGACGGGCTCGAATTGGATCATGGGTGGATTCTGCCGGGTGAAAAGCTCGATGGGTCTCCCAGGTTCCAGATCCGGGCTGTCGATTCGTTCTTAGAGAACCCGACCGTTCCCGAGGCCGATGCGGCGTTGGCCAAAGGTGCTTTGTGGAGTACGTCCGTGCTGGTGGCCAAGGCACCATTGCTCTGGGAACTGGGGTGGCGGTGTTTTGCCGACATGATGCCGCACTTCGAACGGCTCAGCCACTCTATCGGGACTTCCCTGGAGGTGCGAACCCTCGACGAGGTGTATCGCGAAATGCCGTCTCATAACTTCTCCGCCGAGTTGCTTCGACAGGTACCTGACCAGGCCGCGGTGATCGAGATGAATGGAGTGCTCTGGAGCAATTGGGGTAAGCCCGAACGAATCGTCCACAGCCTTCGCCAGATAGGCCGTCAACCGGCCTTCCCGCTGGCCTGCCTGAGCCGACCATTTGCGCCGATCTCGCTGGTCGGGTCAGAAAACGTTGTGTTGGCCGACGTCTAAAGTATTCAAGATAAGGAGGAACGACCGATGAAACTCAGTGCCAAGCCGCAGAAGTTCCGTGCCGCCTCAACCAGCCGCAATGTTGGGACCGCAAGTGCCGCAGCCTCCGATTCATCCGACACAGGGCCCTCCAACGGAGTTCATACACGAATCGCTGTGCTGGCCTATCAGCTCTATGAGCAGCGGGGTCGTGAGGACGGGCATGACGTGGAAGACTGGATTCGGGCGGAGCAATCAGTTCTGGCCGCGAATCCCGTTGGTTCGATGGGGCCCCGATCTTAATGTGGGAATCGGCATCCGGTTGAGCGTTGCGTCAATGACGGGGGTACGCAGAAGCGGGTGTGTGCAGGGCTGTGACACAGGGGAGGGTGCGAAAACATGCGTTGTTCAGACGAGTTGAAATCGATCCTGCCGGTGTGCTGCTTCTGTGACAAAGTCCGGGACGACACGAGGAGCGAGATCGCGCAAGGGCTCTGGCGGGATTTCCAGAATTATATGGCCTCGAACAAGCTGAGGCCGGAGGACATCGCCTTTGCCTATACCTGCTGCCGCGATTGCCTGAATGATGACCCGCGCGCGATTGCCTTCCGGGCAAGGTGGAACCGGTCAGGTTCATCCGCTCGAGATCACGGGGATCACCAGAACAATCGATCGCTGCGTCGAAGCGCCACCGCCGCCGGATTATGATGGCGCCGGCAAAGGCAGAATGATTCGGGCAGGGAAGAACCTGAAAAGCAGCGGAGTGATATGACACAGGGCCTCGCGTTTTGGCTTCACAATCGGGCTGAGGTCAGCACAGACAAGAGGCATCTGTCGCAGCAGGGGGAGGCGGTGACCGTGTCACATTCCGAAGATGATTCCGCACCTCTCATCCAGGTTGCCGTGAGGCGGCCGGCCGACGCAGGAATCATGGTGCTCTCTTCGGCCTGCAAGGTGTTGTATGCCAACAAGGCCGCGTATCGTTATTTCAAGCGACTGAATCGAGGGGAAAATGGCTATTCAACGGATGGCGCCTTTCCCGTTTCCGTTGCAAATTTCCTGGACGGGATGCTGAAATCGCTCGAAACGCGAACCGCGGATCGTGATCGGGAGCAGCTTCAAGTCAGACGGTTGCTCGTTGAGCGAGACCAAGCCCTGTTGCTGCAGGCATTCGGCATTCCCGATCGACTGAACGTCCAACGATCCCGCATCGTTCTTACCATTAGTGAGGCATCTCGCCCCTGAGACTCCTGACGCTGTCAGAATCGGCCATCGTCGCCTTCAGGCCTCTTGGGATTCTGCTTCTCTTGAGAGTAGCCAAGTCATTGCTCCCTCATGTCTGTAGCATCTTGGGCCAGACTCCTAGGCATGCATGGGGCTTTTAACCCCATTTCCCTGCCCCGGTGCCATCATCCGCGCGCAAACCCTCATGTTTCCACTTGCACTTGCCGAATCACGGCTATCGCGTCCCTGTGGCACAGTCATCGCAAGTCAGCAGTGAGAATCCAATAGGGATTGGCGGCCTTGGTGCGAGAACGCAATCAGAGGGAGGTGCAGCCATGACATGCAACGTTGGAGGAATCGAAAGGCCGATTCGAATTGTCATCGGCATCGCATTATTGGGTCTCGGCGCATTTGCCGGGTTGCCGGTCGAAGCGACGGCGGCCGTGCTGATTTTTGGCACGGTCGCGCTGGTCACCGGTGCAATCGGGTATTGCCCCCTGTGGACGCTCCTGGGAGTGAATACCTGCCCGATTGCACCATCACAAAAACGGTAAGTGGTCTGTACCCTTTCGCGGTCTTTTTCGGCCGCGCGGGATGGATGACCCGCTCCTGTCAGGGATATCACGCGGCATTGGGTGTGAAGCATCCCCGTTCCGGAGCGACAAGGTCCAGTGACGCAAGGAGTCGGTTATGAAACAGGTCATAGGTTTGTCTGTTGCCCTGGTCGGGCTATGCTGGTCGGTACTGGCGCCGGCGACAGTATCTTCACAAAGTGAATCAACAGCCGGAAATCAGGGGAACGATGCTGCGATCGATGCCGTGTTTACTCCGCCCTCTCCGGAGACTATTCCTGCCGGCCTGGCAGGGGAACGAATCAGATTGGGATATGAAATCGTCGTGCACACGCAGCAGTATGCGAAACCGTATGTCGGTAACAAATTGAATTGCGCCAGTTGCCATCTCGACGCGGGCTTGAATCCGAATGCCGCGTCGTTTGTAGGCCTGAGTGTTCTGTATCCCGAGTACCGCGCCCGGGTCGATCGGACCATCACTCTTGCCGAGCGGATCAACGAATGTTTCGAGCGCAGCTTAAACGGGAAGGCGCTACCGCCAGACAGTTCGAAATTACAGGCCATAGTCGCGTATATCGAGTGGCTCTCGCAGAACGTGCCGCGTGGCAGCAAGGTGGCCTGGCGCGGAATTCCGCGGATCAATCCAAGCCGGCAGCCGGATCCGGCGGGGGGTAAGAACGTCTTCACGAAGAAATGCTCGTTTTGCCACGGGACCGACGGGCAAGGAACGATGGCCGGTCCGCCAGTGTGGGGATCGCGATCCTACAATATTGCATCGGGCATGGCCAGGGTCAGCGTGGCGGCGTCTTTTATCAAAGCCAATATGCCGCGCGGATGGGGTTGGTCGGTGTCCGATGACGAGGCGTTCGATGTGGCGGCCTATATCAACAGCCAGCCGCGTCCGGATTTCCCCGGCAAGGCGCACGATTGGCCGAAGGGCGGGAAGCCGCCGGATACACCGTACTGAAAGCGTGGAGCGTATCTCGTGAAAGGTGAAGCAGTCCCGGTCCGAATGCCAGGTTTCCACGAGATACGACCCACGAGAGGGGAAGCCTCCAGGACGATCGATGAAAGCCGATGTACGGATGGTCAATGACGGCAACCATGTCGTTCCGTTAATACCCTGGTGGGCCGGCGGGCTCAGCATCGGTGTGATTTTGATCCTGGCGGTGGCGCTGATTCAGCCGATCGGTGTGTCCGCCCAGTACGTCGTGGCGGTAGGTGTTTTGTTGCACTGGGTGATTCCGCCTGTCGCAGCCCAGACTTCCTACCTGGTAGAAGCGGCGGAAGGCTGGTCCGCGCTGACGTACGAATTCATGTTTGTCTTGGGTATTCCGCTTGGTGCCTTCCTCTCCGCGCTGGCGACCGGCCGTTTCAGGTGGCGCGTGGTGCCGGGAGAATGGCGGGCCCGTTTCGGTCCGCTTCCCGGCAGGCGGTTGGTCTGGTCGTTCATCGGTGGATTCATGCTGCTGTTCGGCGCCAGGTTCGGCGGCGGTTGCACGTCCGGCCACATGATCAGCGGGCTGTCGCAGTTGGCAATGAGTTCGCTGGTCTTTTCCGCAGCGCTCTTTGCGAGCGCCATCATCACGGCGCGGTCGCTGTACGGGAACTGGGGGAAATAATGATGTTGCTGTTGGGGTTGGTCCTGGGCGCAGCGTTCGGTGCCGCGCTTCAATTATCGGGAGCCTCCAGCCATACGAAGATTACCAACACCCTGCGGCTCAAAGATTTCACCATCATGAAGCTCATCCTGACGGCAATCGCTGTGGGGCTGATCGGTGTGCATCTCCTGGATCTGTTTGGGCTGGCGAACATGAAAGTCAAAGATCTGTACCTGCCGGGAGTCGGCATCGCCGGATTGATTTTCGGGGTCGGATTTGCGGTGACAGGCTATTGTCCAGGCACGGCGCTCGCCGCCGCGGCGGAAGGAAAGATCGATGCCTGGTTTGCCGTGGCAGGCGGGCTATTCGGCGCCGTCATCTTTGCTTTTCTCTATCCCGATCTTGAGGTGGCCCTCCTCGGAATCGGTCGATTCGGTCCGGTTACAATTCATGAGGTCCTGGGCCTTCCCGGCGTCGCGATCGCGGTCCCGCTGGGCGCACTCTGTCTCTGGTGGGCCATGAGGCTTCCGGAAGCGGGAGGTCTGTCATGAAACTCAACGTTTCGTATCACGGCGGCAGACGGTACGACATCACCAGCGGGAAACATCGCATCGTCACGGACCAGTCCGTTGAGGACGGCGGCCAGGATGCCGGACTGAGTCCGGTCGAGCTGTTCGTCGGTTCCGTCGCAAGTTGCGTGGCGTATTTCGTCGGCCAATTCTGTGCGCGACACGAGATTCCACGGGAGGGGCTGAGCGTGGAGGCCGATTGGGACATGGCCGAAGGCCCGCACCGCGTCGGCCAGATCAACCTGGCCATTCACGTTCCGCATCGCATGGCGCCGGAATTGAAAGATAAACTCTTGAAAGTGGCGCATGGCTGCACGGTCCATCAATCGATCGTGGCCGCGCCGAACGTGGCCATCAAGCTGAATCCGCACAGCCATCATACAGGGAATCAGCCATGAAGGAGGGTAACGATCCCCTGAACTTCTCTCGACGCCTCTGGCTGAAAACGCTTCTCACAGGACTGGCAGCCGGCCTCGTCGCGAATCGTCTGCCGGTTCAGGCCGACGCGGCTGAAGAAGACCTCACAGTCAAAGAATCAGGTCCGCTGACCGTCCGTGTCGCCAGACCGTTCGACGCCGAAACCCCGGTCCGGGAGTTTGCCTCCTTCCTCACAGCCAACCATCGTTTCTTCGTCCGGAGCCATTTTGGTCCGCCGGCGGCCGAAGCCGTCTCCGAGGGCAATTGGAAACTTCGAGTCGGCGGCCTTGTTGAGCAATCGCACGAGTTCACGCTGAAAGACTTGCGTCAGATGGAAGCGGTGACCCTCACCGCTGTGGTCCAATGCAGCGGCAACGGCCGGGCCTTTCACAGCCCCAAAGTGCCCGGCGTTCAGTGGGAGCGCGGCGCCGTCGGCAATGCGCAATGGACTGGCGTGCGACTGAGAGATGTGCTGGCCAAGGCCGGAGTTCATCCTGGGGCGCGTCACGTGCAGTTCCGGGGTGCGGATCGGCCCGTCGTGGGCTCGGTGCCTTTGTTCGTCAGAAGCATTCCGCTTGGGAAAGCGATGCATCCGGATACGACACTGGCCTATGAGATGAACGGCCGTCCCTTGCCGCTGCTGCACGGCGCGCCATTGCGTGTGATCACGCCTGGATGGATGGCTGACTCCTGCCTCAAGTGGCTGACCGACATCACGGTGCAGGCGGAGGAGGCGAAGGGCTACTACATGCAAACAGCCTATCGCGTCCCGACGAAACCGGTGGAGCCCGGTGCATCGGTAAACGGCCGGACGATGATTCCGGTTGAGGCGATGGTGGTGAAGTCGCTCATCGCAGCCCCGGGGGAGGGCGGGACGGTGAAGGTCGGTCCGGTCACGATCCAGGGCGTAGCCTGGGGAGGGGAAGTCAGGGTGGCGAAGGTTGAAGTGTCGATGGACGAGGGAAAAACCTGGGAACCGGCTCGCTTGATCGGAGAAGCAGAGCCGTATGCCTGGAGACAATGGCAGTTCAGCTGGAAGGCGAGGGCTGCCGGAACGTTTACGATTCTCTGCCGTGCGACGGACGAGAATGGAGAGACACAGCCGGCGACGACTCCGTGGAACCCGAGCGGATTTTTGTGGAACGGATGGGATCGTGTCTCGGTGACGGTGGTCCTATGACCAATCTCCGGCTCCCGCTCATCGGTACGTTCGTGATCGGCCTGGTTGGGTTGGCCGTTGTGACGGCGGCGCAGGAGGAGGATCTGGCTACGGTGAGTGTGGCGCTCGCCCCCCGGGCGGAAGGACTGATTATCGCGCGCTGTTCCGTCTGCCACAGCGCGGACCTCATTGAGCAGCAGCGATTGTCGCGCGCGCGATGGCAGGCCACGGTGGAAAAAATGCAGCATTGGGG
>DATGEA010000302.1:0-5773 GCA_035310605.1 Nitrospira sp.
CATCACGAGCGTCAGATTCAGATCCTGCACGAGAGGCGAGATGGCGTCCGACAAGTCCTGCGGAAGCGGCGGCTTCTCGTCGGAGTAGGTGATGCCGAGTCCTCCTCCTATGTTCAGATAGCGGATGTCGATGCCCTGCGTCTTCAGTGCTCCGATAAGCGCGATGACCTTTTTCAAAGATTCGACAAAGGGCGTGACCTCCGTCAGCTGGGAGCCGATATGCGCATGCACGCCGACCACCTCGATATGCCCGAGCGAGGACGCCAGCTTGAACTCTTCCAGCGCGCGGTCCGCGGCGATCCCGAACTTGCTTTTTTTCAAACCGGTCGAAATGTAGGGGTGCGTCTTGGGATCGATGTCGGGATTGATCCGCAACGCGACGCGCGCCTTCTTCCCGACGGACGCCGCCACATCGTTGATCGCATGGATCTCCGCAGAGGATTCGATGTTGAACATGAGGATGTCCGCGTTCAGCGCATCGCGAATCTCCTCGGCGTTCTTGCCGACCCCGGCAAACACGATCTTCGACGGCGGCACGCCGGCCTTCAGCGCACGAAACAACTCCCCGCCGGACACGATATCGACGCCGCTGCCCTCCTTGGCCATAAGGCGAAGGATCGCCAGGTTCGAGTTGGCTTTCATTGCATAGGCCACGATGTGCGGAATGTTCTTGAAGGCACTGTCGTACGCCCGGAAATGCCGGACCAACGTCGCGTGGCTGTAAATGTAACAGGGCGTGCCGACTTCTTTGGCGATCCGGCTGACCGGCACCTGCTCGCAATAAAGCTCGCCCTGACGGTACTCGAAATTATGCATCCTGGAAATCCTCGCTCAGCATTTCGAGCCCGGTAAGCGACAACCCCTGCAACGACGTCTCGAAGGCATCCTTGAACTTGCGATACCGCACCTTCACATTCGGCACGGCGGCCTTGATGGCCTCGGGATCGACCAGCGTCTTTAATGCATCCGGGGCGGCCAGTTTCAGGTGCTCGAAATTGATGATGATATCCATTTTGGCTTTCTCGGCCGCTTCCTTAATCCGATTGAGAAGCTCCTGCGCATTGAGTCGGTCCAGCGAACCCTCGAGGTCCACAAACAGCGCGGCAAATTTATCATGCCGCTTCGCCTTGATATTCAGAGTCAGATTTTGCGCAGACGGCGCCGTCGGATCGAACCGCTGCTTCAACGCATGCAGGGCGCTGGGAATGAGTTGGTCCTTGTCCAATACCGGCAGCTTGGCCTGCAAATTTTTCAAGACAGAGGCCAAAGGCGACAAGGTCCCTTTCGGGCAACTTCGCTTTACGAGCTTACGAAACTCCCGGTTCATCTCCCATCGGGCGATCAAGCGTTGCTTCGTGCCGGAAAGCCGGTACCAGATGTTGGGCAAGGAATAGAATTGATGGTTGGCCCAGTGGAAGCCTTCCTGCAACTGTTCCGGCGTCATGCGGCTGGGCTGAAACACGACGTGCTTCCCGTCGTACTTCGACCAGTCCCAATCATAAATTCGACCGGCCTTCTTATAGCGATCGAAGAGCGCAGTCCCCGGCAACGGCGTGAGGACATTGAAGTAGGCCAACTCGACCTGATTCTTCGTCAGGAAGTCCACGGCCCGCTCAAACACCGCCTCATCGTCGTTGTCGAACCCGAAGACGATCCCGGGATTCACCATGATCCCGTAATCGTGGAACATTTTGATTTCCTGAGAGAACTTTTGCACCCGGTTAAACGGCTTGTTCGTCTCATCGAGACAATCTTCGTCCAGTGATTCCATGCCGACAAAAACGGAGACACAGCCGCTCTCGGCCGCGAGTTTCACCATCTCTTCATCGTCGGCCAGGAACAACGTCGACTGGCATCCCCACTTGATCTTGAGCGGCTTCAGCGCCGCCCACAGTTCCCGGCAATAGGCACGGTTGCTGTTGTGGAGGTCGTCCACAAACGCCACGATGCTACCGTCTTCAATGCCGACACGGATACGCAATCCGAGAATGAATGCCTTCCACAGCGGCTCGTCCCGGAGCCGTTCGACCAACTCGCTGCGAATCCACCGCTGCACGTTTTGGAGTTCCGTGACCACTTCTTCGACCGGCCGGCGTCTGGTCGTCTTGCCGTTGAACGGGGATACGCTGCAGAACTCGCAATCGAAGTGGCATCCTCTGGTCGTGAAGCTACACTGCCTCGTCATATACGCATCGGGGCTGAGCAGCTCGACGCGCGGGCTCTTATAGTTTTCGAGTGCGGGAAATGCCGTCATCTTATACATGCGCTGCATCTTCCCCGACTCATAATCGGCGACCAGCTGCGGCCACAAATCCTCGGCTTCGCCGCAGACGATCGCATCCGCATGCTGCAAGGCTTCATCCGGGCAATAGGTGGGATGGACGCCCCCCAATACGACGGTCTTCCCCCGCTTGCGAAATTCATCTGCGATTTCATAGGCACGAGGCGCGTAACAAGTCATGATCGAGAGGCCGACCATGTCGCAGGGATAATCAAAATCGATGTCTTCCACCGCTTCGTCGATCAAGTCGACGTCCCAGTGTTCGGGCGTGTAGGCCGCGATCGTCGGCAAGCTTAACTTGGGGAACCAGACGGCCCGTCGCTCCGACGCCGTAAGATGGTACTGGCTGTTTCGAGGATAGGGATCCACTAAGAGCAACCGTTTGCCCTTCGTCTGACGGGGCATATGGTCTGTTCGCATGGGTTGAATTAGTTGCATCAGTCCCTCCTCCGGTTCAACGTCAGTGCAAGGTGAACGTGCCGTTCCCCTTTCAAATTCTCAACGAATGCCTACCGGCCGTAACGGGGGCAGATTTTCATCCTGGCCCTGGGGTTCGCTCGGGGGCTGCCCCTCAGCCGCTTCACGCTGCTGCGCCTCAATCGCATCGCGCTTCTTCTGATCCTCGATCGTGCGTGCGACACCGACGTGCTCCGGAGGCATCGGCGCCCCCACGGTTCCGCAGGAGACCGACAGTCCGGCTGCCAGCACGATCATCAGGATTCTCATGACAACATCCGTTCGAGTTCCTTGATGCGCTGCTCCACTCGCCCGCGGGCCGTACCCCCGATTTGGGCTTTACGATCGATCGCCGCCTCCACCGTCAAGCGTGCGAAGACCCCTTTGTCAATGCGGTCTGAAAACTGCCGGAGTTCCTCCAGCGTGAAGTCCGTCAGCTCCTCCCCCCGATCCAGGGCAGCTCGCACCACCCTGCCGGTGATCGAATGGGCCTCCCGGAACGGCACGCCCCTCGCCACCAGATAGTCGGCCAATTCGGTTGCAAGGAGACCGCCGCCCTGCAGGGCCTGTTTGAGCGCTTCTCTGTTTACTTTGAGCCGACGCATCAGTTCCGTCAATACCTGGAGGGAAGCCGACACGGTGTCCAGCGCATCGAAAAGCGCCGGCTTGTCCTCCTGCAGATCTCGATTATAACTCAACGGCAAGGCCTTAAGCGTAGTCAATAAATTGATCAAATGGCCATAGACGCGACCCGTCTTGCCGCGGACCAGTTCGGGGACGTCCGGGTTCTTCTTCTGCGGCATCATGCTGCTGCCCGTGCAGAAACCGTCCGGCAGCTCGACGAACTGAAACTCCTGCGAGGACCAGACGATCAGCTCCTCGCTCAGGCGGGACAAATGCATCATGGTGATCGACAGGGCCGCGGCAATTTCGATCATGAAGTCGCGATCGGAAACCGCATCGAGGCTGTTCGCCGTGACGGCGGGGAAACCCAGCAGGCCAGCCGTATATCGACGGTCAACCGGATAGTTGGTGCCGGCGAGCGCCCCGGACCCTAACGGCATCACATTCAATCTCACCAGGGCATCGCGGACCCTGCCCTTGTCGCGCTCAAGCATCTCCACATAGGCCAAGAGATGATGTGCGAACAGCACCGGCTGGGCCCGCTGCAGATGCGTGTAGCCCGGCATCGCCACGGCACGATTCGCCTTCGCTTTGGCGACCAGGACACGCTCCATCTCCTCGAGCTGCGCCACGAACTGATGCAGCCGGTCGCGGAGATAGAGCCTGACATCCAGAGCCACCTGATCGTTCCGACTGCGTCCCGTATGCAGCTTCCCGCCCAGAGGGCCGATCAGTTCTGTCAATCGTCGCTCGATGGCCATGTGAATGTCTTCGTCGCCGGGCGCAAAGCGAAATCGCCCGCGGTCGAATTCCGTCTTCACCGATTCGAGCCCCCGCACGATGGCCCTCGTCTCACCCGGAGTCAACACGCGCGCCTTCCCGAGCGTCTTGCAGTGGGCGATGCTGCCCTGGATGTCATGGGCGTAGAGCCGTCGATCGACCGCCACCGACACGGTGAACGCTTCGACCAGACGGTTCGTCTTTTCCCGGAATCGTCCGCCCCAGGCCTTGCCGGGAACGGAATCCGTCCGGTTGCCCCCTTTCCCTTTCGCCATCAGGACGAGGCCTTCTTCCGCTGCGCTCTGATCTTCAGCCGCAATGCATTCAGCCGGATGAAGCCCTCCGCGTCTTTTTGATTATAGACTTCATCTTCTTCGAACGTGGCAATGTCGAGCCGGTAGAGGGAATTCTTCGACTTCCGTCCGACCAGCGTACAGCCGCCCTTATAGAGCTTGACCCGGGCCGTCCCGGTCACATCCTTCTGCGCTTCGTCGATTGCCACCTGCACCATTTGACGTTCCGGGCTGAACCAGTACCCGTTGTAGATCAGATCGGCAAAGCGAGGAATCAAACTGTCCCTGAAGTGGAGCACTTCGCGATCCATCGTCAACGACTCAAGGCCTCGATGCGCCACATGCAAAATCGTCCCGCCCGGTGTCTCGTAGACGCCGCGCGACTTCATGCCGACGTAACGGTTCTCGACCAGATCCACGCGCCCGATTCCGTGGGCCCCACCCAATTTGTTGAGATGAGCCAGCAGGGTCGCCGGACTCATCCTCTTCCCATCGACGGCTACCGGATTGCCTGCCACGTACTCAATCTCGACTTCCAGGGGTTTATTCGGGGCCTTTTCGGGCGACACCGTCATCTGGAAAATTTCATCCGGCGGCGCTTCCCAGGGATCTTCGAGGATGCCTCCCTCATAACTCACATGGAACAAATTGAGATCCATGCTGTAGGGCTTCGCCTTGGTCGCCGTCACCGGAATACCGTGCCGATCGGCATACTCGATCAGTTCGCGCCGCGACCGCATCCTCCATTCACGCCAGGGCGCGATGATCTTCAGCCCCGGCGCGAGAGCCGTATAGGTCAGCTCAAACCGGACTTGGTCGTTCCCTTTGCCGGTCGCACCATGCGACACCGCCTCGGCGCCTTCCTTGAGGGCGATTTCAGCCTGCCGGCGGGCGATGAGCGGGCGCGCAATGGAGGTGCCCAGTAGATAGCAGCCCTCGTACATCGCGTTGCCCCGCAACATGGGAAACACATAGTTTTCGACGAAGGTTTCCCGCAGATCTTCGACATAGACCTTCTTCACGCCGAGCGCCTGCGCTTTTGCCTTGATGGCCTTCAGGTCTTCCCCCTGACCGAGATCCGCACAAAAGGCAATGACCTCGGCCTGATAAGTTTCCTGCAGCCATTTCAGGATGACGGACGTATCAAGCCCTCCGGAGTAGGCCAGTACCACTTTCTTGATCGCACGGCTCATCGTGTACCTTGTCTCCTTTTGCCCAACAGTTTCGTCAAAATGGCCTTCTGCATGTGAAGCCGGTTCTCCGCCTGGTCGAGAATGACCGATTGAGTCCCGTCCAACACTTCGGCCGTAATCTCTTCTCCGCGATGCGCCGGCAGGCA
>DATGEA010000303.1:0-2633 GCA_035310605.1 Nitrospira sp.
ATGATGAAAGTCCTCGTCTGGCTCGGTGCGGCATTCTTTTTGTTGATCGCCATCGCGCTTTCACTGCCCTTCCTCATCGATCTGAATAAGTATCAGGAACAGTATCGTCCGGCCGTGGAGGAGGCGCTCAACCGCAAAATCAGCCTCCAGGACATTCAGCTCACGCTGTGGCCGAGAATCGGTGCCCGCCTCGCGGGATTTGTCGTCATGGACGATCCGGCTTTCGGCGAACGGCCGTTCTCGTCGTTTACATCCGTGGGGGTGGGCGTGAAGTTGTTGCCCTTGCTGACCGGCAAGGTCGAGGTCGAGGAGATTACCCTCGTCGATCCGGTCATCGCCATCATCAAGAATGAACAGGGTGTCTTGAACGTATCGACCCTCGGCCGGCACGGCGTGGCCGCACCGAAAACCCCATCGCGTGCGCCGATTCCATCGCCCGAGGGGCCGCTCAAAATTCTGGCCATGTTGGCGGTCGATCGGATTTCCATCACCGGCGGGAAGCTGACCTATCACGATCTCTCGGCCGACAAGCCCACCGAATATGTGCTGCAGGATCTCGAGTTTCTTCTCCAGCCGGTCCGGCTCGGTCAATCTCCTGGCCTCCATCTCGCAACGCTCGTCCAACCATTCAACCTGCCGGTCGCTTTGGACGGCACGTTCGGCCCGCTGAAAGAGGCGGCGGACATCGATGCGATCAATCTGCAACTGGCGTTGGGGAAGACCGTTTTCGCCATCGCCGGGAGCACCGCGGGGCGCCATGCCAACTTCCAGGTCAGTGCTCCGGTCGTCAACACGGCGGATCTCCCGCTGGCCTTGCCGTTGAAGAATGCCGTCGAAGTGAAAGACCTCCGGATCGCGGCTGAAGTGACGGGCCAGGACATTCTCCTCGATAACCTTTCTTTTCAACTCTTCGACGGACAGGTGACGGCGAAGGGGGGTATGACGTCCGGCACCGGTGCGCCTCCGTTCAACGGCAGAGTCTTGATAGAGGGCGTGAAACTGGGACCGGTGATGGAGACCATCGGAACCGATGCCCTGAGGGTGAGCGGAAGCGCCGCCGGGAGCCTTGCACTGCAGGGTCGTGGCTTCACGAAGCCGGATCTGACGCAGGCACTGGACGGGACCGGAAAGATCGCGGTGAAGGACGGCAGGATCGAAGGGGTGAATCTGATGCAGGAGGTGTCGGCCCTGTTCAAGGTCGTCGGCCTGAGCCAGGACGACGTCAAGGCGACCGCCTTCACCGCGATCGAAGCTGACGTTGGAATCAAGCAAGGCCTGGTCAACGTCCAGCGGCTCTTGATGGACAGCCATGACTTTCAGGCCACGGGAACCGGCACGGTCGGGTTTGATCGCGCGTTGAATCTTCAGGTCAATCTGAATCTCTCTGAAGCGCTGAGCCAGAAGCTCTCCGCCGGTGCTTCCGCCGCGCGCCTTGCCCTGAGCGGCGGCAGGCTCGCTGTTCCGATGGTCATCACCGGCACGCTACAAGCGCCTTCCTACGGTCTGGATACGAAGGCCGTCGGAGCCAAGGTCCAAGAACAGGTGAAAGAGAAGGTCAAAGAAGCGGCCGGGGAATTGCTGACCGGCTCAGGGCGGCCTGAGGACATGAAACAGCAGGGGCAGAAACTGCTCAAAGGATTACTGGGACGATAGAGGAGAGTTTAAGCTGCCGTGTTGGACCTTCTATACTGACAAGTACGGAGGTACCAAGGCGTGGGGATAGCGGGTTACTGAGATAAGGGGCCAGACGTGAAATCTGAGGTGATCGATTGAGTTCTGTTGAGAAGCCGCTGGAGTGGAAGAGTTCCGACGTTGCGGGCTGTTCTGGAAACAGCACGGCTGCCCTCGTTGTGCCAGGGCCGCCGTGGCAAGGTGTTCTACGCAGCCTACTTTATAACGTGCTGGAGCGATAACCTTTGGCCTGCAGGCAGGATGCGTAGGCTGCGCGGAACCGCTCATCGCGCGACTTGTTCTCATTAATACCGTACAGGGAGCCACCGGCTGCACCGACAACGCCGCCAATCGCGGCTCCTTTGCCAGCTCCTTTCCCGCCATCGGCAATGGCTCCGGCGGCGGCTCCGACTCCGGCGGTGATGGCTGCGCCAAGGGCAGCATCCTTCATGATTTCTTCGCTTTTGCTCGAGACTTGATCCTCCGCTTGTCTGTTGCAGGCCAGCACGATGGATTCCGGTGGCTGGCTATGTTGAACCGGCGTGGCTTTGTGCTGCGGCTTGGCTGCCTGTTCCTGAGCCGCAGTTTGCTGCCTGGGTGCAGGATCATTGGCGGCGTTCTTTCCCCCCATGACATAGGCGGTCACTCCGGCTGTGAGCCCAATGACGACGAGGCCGATACTGGTCAACTTCCACGGATTCATGTCAGCCATTCTTCACTCCTTGTTGTGGTACAACGTTGTGGTACAAACGGGCTTCTACTCGCTGCAGTCCATCAACTTTAGCAAATGATTTTATTTTGTCCATTCGAGCGAAGCCGGTCAGATATAAAGGAGTTCTCGACAACACTGTCGCCGCATGGATTGCCAAAGATCTCACAGCCAGCGGACACCGCTATGATCCGTTTTCATTTTTGACATCTTGCGTACGTCATGGTCTGACAGAGCAGCAAAGAGATTCTGA
>DATGEA010000304.1:0-11678 GCA_035310605.1 Nitrospira sp.
ATGAATAGAAGATGAGCGCCATCACGCCCCTATAGATAGACCTTAGATTACTAATGCTATGGACTCGAATGACACGCAAGACATGATAATCATCTTCTCTATTGACTTGCTTCACAAGCAAGGATATAAAGCAAGCATGCTTGTCAAGGAGCCTGCCTTTGGAAGAACTCACCGATATCTTGGTCGGTCTTGAACAGCGCATCAACGCCTACAAGAACCGACTTCAAGAGCTGGAAAAAAAACGTCGCCGATTGGACGACGAAATCGCGACGATCAAGAAATATTTGGAATTGGCGGAAACTCTGTACCGCGTGGAAGCCGACAAGGCCAAGCTCGCGAGTCTTTCGACTCAACTCCTGAGTGATGAGAAGGGAACTCGGTCCCTTCCCGTCGATGTGACGGACCAATCACGGGAAATTCTTTTAGGACGGAGCAAATATGCGGGGAAGAGCGTACCGGAGGCGGCTTATCAGATGCTGCGTGAAGCGAACCGCGCCATGCATGCCAAAGAACTTGTCCAGCGGCTGGTCGAGGGCGGTCTGCAGATCAAGGGGAAAACACCGCTCACGTCCGTGGCGACTTCTTTGAAGCGCGACAAACGGTTCAGAAAGGTCGGCCCGAACACGTTCGAGGCGATCGAGGAAATGCTGATTCACGCGGTGTAACGACGAGCAACTCACACAACTGTCAATATCCGAAGGGGGGTGAGAGTCTTGGCGACGAAGAAAGCAGCGAAGAAGAAAAAGAAGTAAATCCCGCCTCGATTCTAGCGTCGGGGGCGAGGCCACTCGCTCCCGACGTTATAACAGTCAGTGCGAAATCCCCTAACAGGCACACGACCACGCGCAAGAGCGACCGTGCATCTCCGCGCGATGATCCCCAGAGAAAAAAGTTTAGGAAGCTTGAAGAGCCACGGCCGAAGAGGATCTCGGTGTGGCGATGACAGGATGCGTCTTTGCCTGAGAGGCCAAATGTTCGGTGTTGAGCAGAACCCAGCATTCCGGATGGTTGAGAATCTGCTTCACGAGACGTGTGTGCAACGCATGCCCCGAGCGATCGGCAATCAAGTGTCCGATGAACGGCAGTCCAAGGAGCGAAAAGTCGCCGATTAAGTCCAAAACCTTGTGACGGACGAACTCATTCGTAAAACGAAGACCCGATTCGTTGAGGATCCCGTCCTCGGAGAGGACAACGGTGTTATCAAGGTTGCCGCCGCGACCTAGCCCGCGGGCCCAGAGGGCTTCCACTTCCTGCAAGAATCCGAACGTCCGCGCCTCGGCGATCTCGGATTCGAAGGCCCGGGCCGAATGTTCATAGGAATAGGTCTGGGTCTGGATCAGCGGATGATCGTACTGGATCGAATAGGTGATCCGGGGCGTCGCAGAGGGTTCGATCCGGATGCGACGTGATCCATCGACCACCTCAAGGGGCCTGGTCATTTTCAGATATGGTTGGGGTCTATTCTGGGAAACGATGCCAGCCGACTGAATCAGCTTGACGAAGGGCGCAGAACTGCCATCCATCACCGGTGCTTCACCGGCATCAACTTCCACATAGACGTTATCGACATTCAGGCCCGCCAGCGCCGCCAGGACGTGCTCGATCGTCTTGACTTGAAACCCGTTGCCGCTGATGGCCGTGCAGAGTTCGGTAGGAACCAGATGCTCGACAGAGGCCGCAAGAGAGGCCCCGGCATGCCCGTTACGATTGACGAAGACGATCCCTGTGTCAGGAGGAGCCGGTCGGAGCGTCAGTGCGACAGGCTGTCCGGAATGAAGGCCGACCCCCGCACAACTTACCGAATTTGCCAAGGTTTGCTGCAGTCTCACAGTAGTCCCTCCTAAAAGCACTGCTGACTACAGCAAATATGGTGCCAAATATGATTTATGGAATAAACTATCATAAGTTATTGAATAAATGTGATAGTAATGGCCGGCTCCCAATAGGTTTTATGTGGCAGAAATGTGACATCTGTGACTTTTTCAAATGAATCGCATAGCTGGATTGCTCACGATAGAAAGAATGCAGTGGGATGCTCCTATCACGGCCGTGGGTCCAACTCGATCAAACCTTTCCTGATAGCAAGAATCGCAGCCTGTGTTCGATCATAGACCTGGAGTTTATGGAAGATGTTGCGAACATGATTCTTCACGGTTTTTTCACTGAGATCCAAGCTGTTGGCGATTTCTTTGTTGGTCTTTCCGTCGGCGACCAGCCGCAGCACGGTGATTTCCCGTTCGGTTAGATCGTGTTCCACCCAGGCCGGCTTCTTGCCTTTTTTCTGAGCCATGAGGGAAAACTCCGCGAGGATTTTGCTGGCAACGGAGGGATGGATCAGCGACTCGCCACGATAGATCGCACGAATCGCGGCGACAATTTGGGAGGATTCTGAATCCTTGAGCAGGTACCCGGTGGCTCCGGCCCGCACGAGATCGAAGATGTATTGCTGTTCTTCATACATGGTCAGGGCGACGATCCCGATGTGCGGGAACTCGCGTTTAATCTGCCTTGTGGCTTCGACACCGCCCATGCGCGGCATGCTGACGTCCATCAGAATCACGTCGGGCAGCAACGCTCTGGTCTTCTCGACCGCTTCCATCCCGTCCTGCGCCTCACCGACGACGTTGATATCATCCTTCGTCTTGAGGATGGCGGCGAGGCCCTCGCGCACCACCCGATGATCGTCAGCAATGAGGACCTTAATTTTTTCCATCGTCCGAGGTCTCCTTCTTTCCTAACGGCACTTCGACGACGATCGTGGTGCCGCGTCCCTTCTTCGAATCGATTGTTGCTTCTCCGCCGACGAGCCTGGCTCGCTCCAGGATCCCCCGGATGCCGAAATGGTCCCACTTCTCGGGATCCTGTAAGACCTGCTCCATGTCGAACCCGATCCCGTTGTCCGTGATGGTGACCGTCAGTGTATCAAGATTGATCTCCAACCGCACGGAGACACGGTCGGCCTTGGCATGCTGGACAACGTTGCTCAGAGCCTCTTGCACGATTCGAAACAGGAAGATCTTCGTGCGAGGAAAGAGAATCTGTTCGTCACCGGAGACTTCGAACTCGGTCTTGATGCGGTACTGGGTCTGATAGGACTTGAGATAGTTCATCAGCCCGGGAACCAGTTCCATCTTGTCGTACTGAAGCGGTCGGAGATTGAAGATGACCTGCCGGGCTTCCTGTATCGCCAACTTAAGTTGCTCCTTGCTTTCGCGCAAGCTAGCCAAGCTGGCTTTGGGATTCTTGCGAATCAGCTGCTGGGAAAGTTCCAGCTTGAAGTTCACACCGGCGAGGCTCTGCACCAGGCCGTCGTGGATTTCACAAGCGATTCTGGTGCGCTCCTCCGTCACCGCCGCACCGGTTTCCTTCACGTACAGCCGGTACAGCGATTGATACTTATTGAGCGTCTTCTCGATCTCCGCGGTGGCCCGGATCCGGGCTTCGATCAATTCCCACATGAATTTGGCGCTGGCACCGCCGATGATCGTCACACCCATGCGATGAAAATCCTGCAGCACCTGCCAGACCTCGGCGTTGCCGGACACGTCGATGATTAGGTCAACGCGCTCCAGATCGAGAAGCCGGCGATAATCGCGCGTGACAGGGATCTTCAACCGTTTGGCTAATAGCAGTCCGGGAGCCTTGGGATTGGATTCGGCGACGCCAACGATTTGCACCAAGGGGTCGGTCGCAAAGATTTCCATGAGCGCCGTGCCACCCCGTCCTGCGCCGATGATCGCCACATGCGTGGCGCCGGATGCTCCGCTCCGGCGCGGCGGCTTTGCAGATTTGGCATGACTGGTCGGCATGTCAGTGCGTGTCCCGGACGGATCCTCGTGGTATCGCGAACGAACCGGGGAGAAAGAGAAGACAGGGCGAGGACGGAAGGATCAGACCGCCGCCTTCACCGCTCTCGGCGTTGCTGGGCCAATGTCTTGAGCTCGTCCATGAACTGATCGATGTCCTTGAACTCGCGATAGACGGAGGCGAATCGGACATAGGCGACTTGATCGAGTTGATGCAGCTCTTTCATTAGCTCTTCCCCGATCACGCGGCTCTCGATTTCCGTCTCACCCATCTCCTGAATGCGTTTTTCGATCCGATCGGCCACCGTCTCGATCGTGGCGGTGCTGATGGGCCGTTTCTCGCACGCCTTCTTCAGGCCCGAGAGAATTTTCGAGCGATCGAACGTCTCACGGCGTCCGTCTTTCTTGACCACGACGGGGAGAATTTCTTCGACGCGCTCGTAGGTGGTATAGCGACGCTTACAACCCAGGCATTCGCGCCGGCGACGGATGACCTCGCCTTCCTTCGCCATGCGCGAGTCGACAACCTTGTCTTCCAGCTCATCGCAGAAGGGACATTTCACCGGCGGTGACCCTGTCCTGTCATGAGTGGTTAGTAGGAGTGAAAGATCGGGAAACGGTTGCAGAGTGCTTTGGCTTGGGCGCGGACCTCTTCGAGCACCGCCGGGTCCTGTCGATGCTGCAGGACACGATCGACCAAGGCGACGATTTCCTTCATCTCCGCTTCCTTCATGCCGCGGGTCGAGACGATCGGCGTGCCCAACCGGATGCCGCTCGCCACAGCCGGCGGCTTTTCATCATACGGCACGGCGTTCTTGTTCACGATGATGCCGGCGGCATCTAGCGCCGCGTCCGCTTCCTTGCCGGTAATCCCTTTGTTCGTCAGGTTCACCAGCATCAGGTGCGTATCGGTGCCCCCTGACACGATCTTGTACCCCCGATCGAGGAGCCCTTGCGCCAGCACCTTCGCGTTGGCGACAACTTGCTGCTGGTACCGTTTGAAACCCGGAGAGAGCGCTTCTTTGAACGCGACGGCTTTCGCCGCGATCACGTGCATCAACGGGCCGCCCTGCATGCCGGGGAAGATAAACTTGTCGACGGCCTTGGCATGTTCGGCTTTGCACATGGTTACACCGCCGCGCGGGCCGCGGAGGGTCTTGTGGGTGGTCGTGGTGACAAAGTCGGCATAGGGAATAGGGTTGGGATGCAATCCGACGGCGATCAAGCCCGCAATGTGGGCGATGTCGACCATCAAATAGGCGCCGACCGATTTGGCGATTTCTTGGAACCGGGGAAAATCGAGGGTCCGGGCATAGGCGCTCGCGCCGACGACGAGCATGCGAGGGCGACATTCCTCTGCCAGTTTCCGGACCGCGTCATAGTCGATGGTTTCCGTCTGACGATCGACGCCGTAAGAAAAGGCGCGAAAGAGCATCCCGGAAAAATTGACCTTGCTGCCATGGGTGAGATGGCCCCCCTGCGCCAGGTCCATGCCGAGGATGGTGTCGCCAGGCTTAAGCACGGAGAGATACGCCGCCATGTTGGCTTGTGAGCCCGAATGGGGCTGAACGTTCACGTGCTCGGCCCCGAAGATCTGTTTGCATCGCTGGATGGCGAGGTCCTCGACCGTGTCCACATGCTGACAGCCGCCATAGTAGCGCTTGCCGGGATAGCCTTCCGCGTACTTGTTGGTCATCAGGGAGCCTTGCGCCGCCAAGACTGCGGGACTGGCAAAGTTCTCCGATGCAATCAGGAGCAGCTTGTTCCGTTGCCGTTCTTCTTCGGCATCGATGGCGGCGTAGACCTCCGGATCGGTCTCCTGTAGCGCGTCGAGCGAACCGACAGCATCTTTCATGGACATGGTTCCTCGTTGCTCCTACTCGGAAGCCGGTTCGGCTTCTTGCTTCTTGACGACGCGCACGGTCACCGCTGCGGTGACTTCGCGCGGAAGCTTGACCGGGACGGCGAAGCTTCCAAGCTCCTTGATCGGCTGGAGCAGCTGGATCTTGCGGCGGTCCACCGTGTATCCCTGCGCCGCGAGCCCTTCCGCGATGTCTTTCACCGTGATCGAGCCGAACATCTTGTCGTCTTTGCCGACCTGAGCTTCGACGGTCAGCGTCACCGTGGACATCTTCTTCGCATGGGCCTCGATCTCGAGCTTCTCCTTCTTCGCCCGCTCAGCCGCGACACGCTTCATATGCTCGAAGGACTTGATGTTTCGATCGTTGGCGACAATAGCCTTCTTGCGGGGGAGGAGGAAATTCCTCGCATACCCATCCTTCACATCGATGAGATCGCCCAAATGGCCGACCCCGTCCATCGTCTCTTGTAGAATGACCTTCATACCGCTAACTCCTTCTGTTGGAAAGGAAAAGAGGATACTGGGGGACCGGCGAAAAGTCAATTCCGAACTTGTCGAAACCTCTTCAATCTCACGGCGATCAAACAGGAAACCGGACTTGCGCGTACTGGACTCTCGATGCGGCCAAACCGTATGATGGGTGTCAGAATCACCTCGTTTCAGGGATATTGATGACCGCTCGAGACCTCATTGAAATCTGGGCCGCCCGGCTCTTTGCCGAACAAAAGCAATTGGTAAGCGCGGGGTCGGATGAACCGATCGCGCCCGTCACCGGACGTCTCCTGCAGGCGGTCGGCACACTGTATCTCTACGAATTCAGGCTTCCTCCCGGTCGGTCCTTGGCGGTCGATACGCCGCTGTCCATCGTACCACCGGACGACATGGAGCCGACGGAAGGCGTGGTGCTGAGCTGTCGGCAGGATCTCGCGGTCGTGCAAACCTTCGATATGATCGGCCGGACCGTCGAAGCCGCCACGATCATTCCCGATCGCGGAGGGTTTCTTGCCACCTCGGCCACGCGACTGACCGAGATGCTGACACAGCCAGACGCCTATCGCCTGGGTCCCGCCGACCGGCTGGTCCCTCTTCTCGAGGCTTCGAGCGGGGCTGACGAGACGGGCGGCTCCACCGCCTCGATCCTGACGACCATTTGGTCGGAAGATCTCTCGATACGGAGGCAGCGGATTGCGTCCATGGCGATGGAGCTGATCCGTGCGAATAAGCGCATCCTGCTGATCTGTCCGGACCACGATGCGGCGGACGAGGTGGCAGGCACCGTCGCGCGCGCCATGAAAGCCGGAGGACTCATCTATAAGACCTGGATCAGCCGCTACGAAATGACGCTGGCCCAGCAGGCGTCTGGCCTGGCCATTCAGGAACTGGGGTTTGAAGCGCAAATGCATCAGTTCTATGCGAAGTCACGCGCAGACAAGGCGGCGCTCCGGCGGAAATACGAACGTTTCCGCGAACTGACGCCGCTGCTCGCGTACAAAGGCCAGAAGCAGAAAGATCTCGACGAAGTACGGTTGTTGGAATGGCGGCTGCTCACGCAGCTGAGCGACTTGCAGACCAAGACCAAAGAGGCGAATGCGATCCTTGCGGAGTACGAAAACCTTCCGCTCTTGCGGCGACTCAGCATGCAGGCGGTCGGAAAAAACGTCGAGTCTCTGCATCAGTACCTCGAGCTCTATGAGAGTCAGATCGCCGGATTGATGAAAGAGCTCGATATCGCCAAGGCCCGCATCGAGGAACTGGTGCCGGAGGCGGCCGTTCCGAAAGACCTGCGGCCCGAGTTCGAAGAATTGAAGGACGATATCATTCGATTGGGCGGAACGAAAAAGATCCGCGAGTTGCTTGCCGCCGAGGAAGATACGAATCGTCAGGCCTTCATCCAAAACCGCCGGCTGGTCATTACGACGGCCGCCCGCGTGCTGAGCGATCCGCTATTCAGCCGCGTCCGGTTCGACGTGCTCGTCGCAGACAATGCACCCTTGATACCGGCGCCGGTCTTGCTCGGCTCGGCTGGACTCGTGCGGGAACGGATCGTGCTGACGGGCGATACGCGGGACATTGCCGCAGCAGGGCTCTGGACCTCGACGGAGATGGCAATACGAAGCCAGCGCTGAAAATACAGAAGGTTGCTTGACGCGGACGCTCCGAATTCACGATAATCCGTCTCCCTGTCGCCTCATAAGTGTGCCCCGAACTTTGGGGCTGTTCAAAATGGCTTCGGCCTAGGCCGCAATGAGCGAAGGTCCGAGGCGTACTCTTTGCTGGTACGTCGAGGAGGTAAGCAGTGTGAGAACGACGGCGGAAGACATTTTCAGCAGCTCGAATAAGCCGAAGTGGCGGAACTGGCAGACGCACTAGATTCAGGGTCTAGCGCCCGCAAGGGTGTCCGGGTTCAAATCCCGGCTTCGGCACCAACTCATTGTCCACGCCCCTATCAAGGCGTTTCCGCGTTTCTTCCGCTTCATTTCTCACACCGGTAACCATCCCTTCCGGCGTCGGTTCGGGCTGAATTGTCAAGTAACTGTCAAGTGACCTGTCCAAACGGGATTGGTTCAGGATTGAACCAAGGACCCCGCGGTATAGGAAACTGTTTCTTTGATCCTACTCAGGCTCATTGAAACTCGCTGGAGCCAACTAGAACCAAGGGATACGAGACAGGCGAATCTCGGCTGGAATGGGCCTGAGTGAGATGGAATGAGGTGGGCTTGAGCACAACACGAGCACAACGCACTATGGAACGCCGCACCGTCCTCAAATATCGACATTGATGAAAACGCAAACGAACCCAATGTGAGCAATTACATCTGAATGCGTCCAAACATTGCTCACTCGCCGGTTACGCCACCAACTGAAGCACTCCCTCCAGACGTGCTCGCTCGCTAGAGGGTATGGACATGAACTGGAGACCAAAGTCCTTTTCAACCACCCACCGTACCGCCGCTCGTTCAACAACAATAGGAGATTCCACCCCGGGTAGATGCAGCCGCAACGTGAGATGTTGCCCACGTCGGATGGCCAGGTTACCCTTCATCCTACAGCCCCCAAGGGAAAGATTGTCGGTTAACCCCTTCGCGCCCGTCTTTCCATCAATCTCCACGGGTAAGAGGATGGTGTGCCGTTTGAGCCGGCGACGCTGAGCGGCGTTTGCCATCTCAATACTCTGCTTGACGAACAACCACAGCATGAGAAGCCCGATAATGGCCAGCCCTGACACAGTCAGTCGCGCTAGAATTAAAGGCATCGAATCCATAACCGTCCTCCAGATCAGTTGGCGTTGTCCTCGTGCTGCGCAGTGTTCGGGAATGCACAGAGTCTGTTGATCGAAGACAAAGCAATCGCCGAGCCATCCTTAAGGCCATAGAACAACTGGCACACAAGGATCGGATAGGGGAATGCACTGTACAGGCACTGTACGGGACGGGACAGTTTTGCACTTGAGCTCTCCGAACAGGCTTCGCGGACGGTGCCGCATCGCAGCTCAGTTAACGAAGCGCGGCATTCCCACAAGGACTGGATTTGTATGGAGCCCGCAGACAGTGGCCAGCATTCTACGTCGAGCGAAGGCACATCGACCTACAAACAACGGGTATTGATATTAGTCAAGGCTACCTGCCTCACTCCTTTTTGGCGTATTCATCAGGCCGCACGGGCTCTATTCCGCCAAATAGGCGGACAGCTTTTGCTCCGCACGGATTAGGGCTATTCTGGCTCGAATCACATGTTCGGCCATTAGAGACTCGACAGTGTCGCCGCTCTGGAGCGGATTCCAGAACCTGTCATTGTTTTCAACAATGGTGTTGAACCACCAAACTTCGCCATACGCGAAGCGCATCTCTAGGGCGAGGTCCTTACCGAGCCCGTCGATGTCGTCTTTCACGGCATCCCACGCGAGAGTCGCCAATTTCATTTTGCCTCGACCGCCGACCTCATACTAATGTGCGGCACGGTCCCGATTGGGCGTTACCTCTTCCAGAAGGGATTTACGCTTGCCTGTCAGTTCGTCAGCATTCATGACTTCTGCTTCAAGGTTGTCCTACTCAATCCGATGGCCCTTAAACATTGGTTTTTGGAACAACTCGAAGATATGTCAAACTCCGGGAGGAAGCGACCAAGCCTGTTTGTCATTCTAGGTGATGATTTTGACACCGGTTCACCCGGAATGTTCTGAGTGGGGGCTCTCCCATATGGTCAGCGGTCGTAAAATGGTCGCATACGAGAACCATTGTCTTATCACTCCGCTAACTTCATCTCACTCGGCGAAGGCTCAGAGCCGATTCATAATACTTACCGAATTCTCTGAAATCCGCATCAATATTGGAAAGCGGGAAATGGCCACAAATCAAATCCCGGCTTCGGTACCAATCTACTTTCTCCGTTCCCAATCAGACAGAGGCCTGGTTTGGCAAACTGCCGGCCCAGCCGGAAGTTGCCGTTCGGGTGGACCCCATCCCCGATGGTCCTGCCGTGCCTGTTCTTGCTGTGTTCAATGCCCGTGATTTCTATCTCTGGAGCGCGTCACCTGTGTACTGTTTAGCCTTCTTCCCGTAGCTCCGGCCTTTCTCTGAGGCGTCGAAGCCTGCCCCGCGTTACCTATCTCGATTGACTCTGTAGAGCGAAGACCCCGCACCCTCTCGCGTTGCTTGTCGCCCGTCTTCCGTGGCAGCGTCCGCGCCTTCCGATTCTCCCCCGGTCACTCGGACTGTTCTCTCTTTATTCTTGTCGTACAAATTATGACGAGAGAACCTTGTGAAAATTCGATAACAGAATCGGACAATGACGGATAGCGCGTCTCCACCTAGTTGAGGTGACATAATACCCGTGAGGTCCGAGACGGCTGTGATGACACCGTTCATGCATTTGGTTCTTGGAACAATCACACACGATCAACCGCAAGACTTTGGGGCAGGCAGGGCAACCACAGCTGGCAGGGTCAAAAGCCCAGATGACGGTTTGGAAATTTAGCGTTGGGAGTTATCCGAGCCTTGTGCAATCCAGCCATGAAGGAGAGGCATATCAGTGACCAGCCCCTTTATATCTCGCATTGAATGGTGCCGGCAGCAGAGAGCGCAGGCGCGTGCTCAAGCTGAAGTGGAACGATGGCGTGCCGAAGAGGAGGGTCTCCGTGACGCTCTTCTCAATAGAGATCACACGAACCAGTATCGGGAAAGTCCACCCGATGTGTTCAGGAGTTATGCCATGGGTCTTCGGGACGGACGAGCACTGATCCTTCTTGCACAGGTGGAGTTGCGCTTCGCAGCCAGCCTTTAAGTGTTCAACGAATTACCCTCGGCCTTCATCCCTTGGTTGTACGAAATATGAAAACACTTTCTCCAGAGACTCCGTAGGGAGAGAGCGGCGTATGTCTCTGGCTAGGCTATAGAGAGGACTCCGCATGGAGGGGTGCCCCGCCGCTTGATATGCCTTCCTCGGTTCAGCGGCCGTGGACTGTCAAGTAACTGCTCCGTCCCGGCGTTTCTCGCCTAATCGTGCAGTATCGGGGGGACCAGTAAACCCAAGGGGAAATGCAATATCACGATACGGAGAGACACAGGAGAAAACCCACTGCGCTCCCTTCAGGGTCTAGCGCCCGCAAGGGTGTCCTGGTTCAAATCCCGGCTTCGGCACCGAGTCAACCCTCGGATGAGCCGGCGGCTCACCAGGCGAAACCTCTCTTGATTGGCGCGGCCGGATAACTACCTTCAGTAATTCTAAAGGCTCTTCATCCCCCCCCCCCGCAGAGTCCTCCCGTGCTTCATGTTTGCTACTGAACGCCCCGTCCTGCTGGCACTCAATGTGAGTGTTTCGTGAGCGAATCGTTCGGCGATCTGTTGAACGGTATCATGCTCCAACAGGCCTGAACGTTTCTTGCGAGAGACATGAGCGCAGACGTTAACCGCGCGAGGCCAGTATTTTGTTCGAAAGCAGGATCATCAGGCGGCTGTGCAGAGCGGTGAGATCATCGAGGAGTTCGATCTTGCTGTTCTGTAGAAGGTGTTCTA
>DATGEA010000305.1:0-5193 GCA_035310605.1 Nitrospira sp.
GTCAGCAAAGAACTCGCCGGGCTCGTCGCAAAAGCGGTCGAAACCGAAGTCCATCAACAACTCGGCGCCGGACTGTCGCAAGAACGGCTGAGTCAAGTCATTGAACCGCTCCTGTCCACGGAGCTGCCCAAGGTACTGACGAGTGAGATGGCCGTCCTGGAGCCGATCATCCGCCACAGCATCTTCGAAATTGCCAGTCCGCTGATCAAGGAAAACATCGAGCAGATGGTCCGCGAGCAAACAGAAACGGCGAGCACCAGCCTGCCGGACGTCGTCCGGGAACATCTGAAGTCGATTGAGGAGCTGGTTCAGGAAGAAATCAAGCGGGCTGCGACGGCACAGACTGAGAAACTGGCCGCTGAGATAGTCCGGGCCGCCGCCGATGAACAGATTCAACAGGCCGTTCAGATGCTGATCCCGGCGATTGCAGAAAATCAGATCAGAGCGGAGATCGCTCGCCTCACAGAAGCCGCCTGATAACGCAGTCTCGTGTCGTTCTAACCCTTCTTTCCCTTCTTGCCTCGTCGTGCCTTTGCCAGCGCCTTCTTCCGCTCCACATTCTTCCGATGCTTCTTTCTCGTCTTACGATCCTTTTCGCGTCCTGTAGCCATAGTTTCTCCAAAAATGTGTGTGATTCTCGCGAGCAGCTTCGCTCCGTGCGTTGTCTGTATAGCACAAGCCTCACTACCCCTCAAGCTGAGGAACGTTGATCCTCGACGCCTTGAGGGGTCACTCCCTGCATGTTAAGATGCCCCGCATTTTCGCGAGGAAACATGACCACTCCTCAACTCGACAAGACCTACGACCCTAAAACGGTCGAATCCCGCTGGTACAAGAGCTGGACCGAGCGAGGCTACTTCCACGCCTCCACGACCCATCCGGGCCGGCCTTACAGCATCGTCATTCCCCCGCCGAACGTCACCGGCTCGCTGCACGTCGGCCATGCCCTGAATCACTCGCTCCAGGACATCCTGATTCGCTGGCGGCGCATGCAGGGACGCAACACCTTATGGCTGCCTGGAACCGATCACGCCGGCATCGCCACGCAGAACGTCGTGGAAAAACAGTTGATGGCCGAAGGCTCTTCCCGCGAATCGCTCGGACGGGAACGGTTCATCGAACGGGTCTGGCAATGGAAAGCAACGTCGGGGAACACGATCGTCAACCAACAGAAACAACTCGGGGAGTCCTGCGACTGGGATCGGCTCCGCTTCACGATGGACGAAGGTCTCTCCAAAGCCGTGGTCGAGGTCTTCGTGCGGCTTTTCGAAGACGCGCTGATCTACCGCGGGGAACGGCTGATCAATTGGTGCCCGCGCTGTCTGACTGCGCTGTCTGACATCGAAGTCGAGCACGAAGACATTAAAGGCAAACTGTATTCCATCGAATATGCGCTGGAGCAGGACCCCTCGACAAAGCTGACCGTCGCCACTACGAGACCGGAAACGATGCTCGGCGATACGGCCGTCGCCGTGCATCCGGAAGATCCCCGCTACAACCGTTTCATCGGGCAACGGGTTCGCCTCCCCCTGACGAACCGGACGATTCCGATCGTCGGCGATGCCATTCTCGTCGATCGCGAATTCGGAACAGGCGCGGTCAAAATTACTCCGGCCCACGACTTCAACGACTTTGAAGCCGGCGAGCGGCATTCACTTAATCGAATTCGCATTTTGGATATGCACGCAAACATACTCAATGAGTCTGAACTGCGCCTGGCCACAAAGGTGGAACCTGAAATTGCCATTGCCCTCGCTGGGCTGCCGGTACAGAAGGCTCGTTTGAGAATCGAACAACTACTTTCAGATCATGGTGCATTAGCGAAGATCGAACCTCACAAGATGGCTCTGGGAAAGTGCTATCGATGTAAGACAGTTGTCGAGCCTTACCTGTCCATACAATGGTTTGTAAAAATCAAGCCGCTTGCTGAACCTGCGATCAAAGCTGTCGAAAATGGCCGCATCCGGATCATTCCAGAATCATGGACGAATAACTATATGGGATGGATGCGGGACATCAAGGATTGGTGCATCTCTCGACAAATTTGGTGGGGACATCAAATTCCAGCATGGTATTGCGAGCCATGCAATGGAGGATTTCTCAGAAGCAAACATGACAATAGGCCACTTATCGGTCTTGATGCGAATCCGATTGTAGCCAAATCAAGGCCGGAGAAATGTCCTCAGTGTGGGGGTATCAACCTGGTCCAAGATCCGGACGTGCTCGACACCTGGTTCTCGTCGGGACTCTGGCCCTTCTCCACGTTGGGATGGCCGGAGCAGACGCCTGAACTGAAAACCTATTACCCCACGTCAACCCTGGTCACCGGCCTCGACATTCTGTTCTTCTGGGTCGCGCGCATGATTATGCTCGGACTCAAGTTCATGGGCGACGTGCCCTTCCGTGACGTCTATATCCATGCGCTGGTCCGGGATGCCGAAGGACAGAAGATGAGCAAGTCGAAGGGCAACGTGATCGATCCGCTACACGTCATGGACCAGTTCGGCACCGACGCATTGCGTTTCACCCTCGCCTCGATGGCGTCACCGGGACGCGATATCAAGCTGGCGGAGGAGCGGATCGAAGGCTATCGCAACTTTGCCAACAAGATCTGGAACGCCGCGCGATTCGGCCTCATGTATCTTGAAGGCCCCAGAGCGGCGAAGCCGCCGGCAGAACGGTCCTTTCCCGATCGTTGGATCCTCAGTCGCCTCAACCATACGATCGAGATCGTGACGTCAGAGCTCGAGGCCTATCGATTCGACCGCGCTTCCAGCGTCCTCTATCAGTTCATCTGGCACGAATACTGCGATTGGTATCTGGAATTGATCAAGCCGGCGCTGCAGGATCCTTCGCATCCGGATGGCCCCGGAACGAGACAGACGCTCGTCGAAACGCTGGAGACGACGATGCGGCTTCTGCACCCATTCATGCCGTTCATCACCGAGGAAATCTGGCAGACGATCCCCCATCAGGGGGACAGTATCGTGATTCAGGCCTATCCTGCTCCAGACAGGAGTCGGCAGGCCTCCGAGGCCGAGCAACTCTTCACGCTGCTCGAACAGACCATCAGCCTCGTCCGTACCGGCCGGGTGCTCCTGAATTATCCGCCGGGGCAACAGATTCAGTTCTACGTGTTGCACGACGATCCGTCACGGCAGAGCCAGCTCAGGCACCTTCAGCCTTATGTGGCTTCTCTCAGCCGCGGAACGGCCGAGCTTACGGAACCCACGCCGTCGTCAGCGACGAAGCTGCTCCGTCTGGTCACAGAAGGGCTCTCTGTCGGGATCGTCGTGTCGGGAGAGGTCGATCTCAAGAAAGCGCTCGACCGCATCGTCAAACAGCAGAATGAGCAGGAAAAAGAAATCGGCAGACTCAACGGGAAGCTGGGAAACCAGGAGTTTGTCGCAAAAGCGCCGCCGGAGGTCATCGCCGATCATCACAGTCGTCTTCGCAGCCTGCGGAACGATCAGGCCATGCTGGCCAGCAGCGAACGACAGCTGCGGACGCTGCTGGGAGTCTGATCGATGCTCGCGCTTCCGGCCGCCGATATCCGGCGTGCAGTCCGGCAGGGACTTGAAGAAGACCTCGGTCAAGGCGATGTGACCACATCGGCCCTGTTCAAATCCCCCGTCCCTGCCCGCGCCAGAATCATCGCGCAACGGCCGCTCGTTGTCGCCGGCATGGCCGCCGCCGTTCAAACGTTCCTGTCGGTCGATGCCGCCCTCAGATTGTCCGTCTTGTGCAGCGACGGCACTCATGCCAAGAACGGCGAGACGCTGCTACGCATCGAAGGGGACGGACGGTCGATCCTCATGGCCGAACGGGTTGCGCTGAACTTCCTTCAACACCTGTCCGGGATCGCGACACTGACCCATCGATTTTGCCGGGCCGTGCGCCGCTATCCGGTCGCCATTCTCGACACAAGGAAAACGCTGCCCGGCTGGAGGGCCATCCAGAAATGGGCCGTCGCGCTCGGCGGCGGGACGAATCACCGCCGCTCACTCGGCGACGGGATCCTGATCAAGGACAACCACCTGGCGCTGCTGAAGAAAAAACCCGCCGTGCTCGCCGCTTGCCGCCTCGCCAATGCGAACACCACGGACGCCTTGTTGACGATCGTGGAAGTGGAATCGTTAGCGGAGGTCAGGCAGGCGCTGGCCGGACAGGCGGATATCATTCTGCTCGACAACATGACGCCCCCGATGGTTAAACGCGCCGTCATGCTTATCAACGGCCGCGCGCTTGTGGAAGTCTCGGGAGGCATTACCTTGAGAAACGTCCGTGCCATGGCCGCAGCAGGGCCTGATCGCATTTCAATCGGCGCGCTTACCCATTCTGCCCCGGCAATCCCCATGAGTCTGGAGCTCGAACCACTCACTAAGGGTCGCAAGAGGACTTCCTAACCAGTGCAGCCCTCACCACCGCTCAGTCTCGACTCGATCCACGACATGTTAGCTGCGCAATCCTTGGGCCGCCGCATCGAATTGTACGACCAGATCGGCTCGACCAACCGTCAGGCGTTCGCGCTGGCGCAGGCGGATGTTGAGCACGGTACGGTCGTGGTCGCCGATTCGCAAACGGAAGGGCGCGGCCGGCTCTCGCGACAGTGGTTTTCCCCGCCAGGGGTCAATCTCTATTGCTCCATTGTCATCAGAAAAGAGATCGGCGCCGATCGTATGTCCGAGTGGCTCTCGTGGCTCCCGTTAATCGCGGCCCTGGCTGCGGCTGAATCGATCGAAACGGTCGCCGCGGCAAGCGTCGCAGTGAAATGGCCGAATGATCTGCTTATGGCCGAGCGCAAGGTAGGAGGCATTCTCTGCGAAAGTGGAACGGCCGCACGATCCGGACCGTTTCAAATCATCGGCATCGGGTTGAACGTCAACGGGGACCGGAACGACTTCCCGCAGGACCTTCGTGAGCTGGCCACGACCATCAGGCACGAAACAGGTCGTCTGATCAATCGCAACAGACTTCTTGCGCAGTTGCTCTACGAACTTGAAGTATGTATCGAAGAATTTGCCCCCAGAGGGTCGGAACGAATCGCCCACGCCTACCAGCGGCGCTGCGGCACGATCGGAAAGACCGTCAAAGCCATGCTGACAGACGGCAAGGAATTCGTAGGGCTCGCCGAGGCCATCGGGAAAGACGGCTCGCTGACCGTCGTCGAACGGCCCCTTCCGACCGGTGGAC
>DATGEA010000306.1:0-5088 GCA_035310605.1 Nitrospira sp.
ATCCCTCGTAATGACGTCTTGCGGAGGCACGTCCATGGCGACAGTACGCAGACTCACGCGCACGAGCTTATCGACCAATGGAATAATCACCACGATGCCAGGGCCATTCCTGCCGACAAGACCCCGCGCCACTCTTCCAAACCGAAAGATCACGGCGCGCTCATATTCGCGCAGCACATTGAAACCCATCGCCACAAGAACAGCCAGCAAGATCAGCGGTATCAGGGGACTGAGTAACAGCTCCATGGCAGCCGTCTCCTTTTCAGACTAGCGGTTGGACTTTCGCTGGCATTGCGCTACATCGGTCGTCATTGGCCAGGATGTGGACCTTTACAGCTTTTCACGGTCAGGACCGGACACTGAGCTCGCCGCAACACCGCTTCCGCGACACTGCCGGTTCTCAGTTGGGAGAGTCCCCGTCGGCCATGCGTACCCATGACGATCAGATTGCAGCTCTGTCCTTGGGCGCCTGCCAAGATCGAGTCTGCGGTGATCCCACCACGCACGGCGGTCTGCACGGACAGCCCGCGTGGTTTGAGCCGATCGACTAACTCCGACAGCTGAGACTCTGCCTGCTCCCGCTTTTCACGTTCTTGCACAATGTGGCCGAGGGCCACATCCAAGTCGTAGAAGATGGGCTCGATCACATGGAGGATTGTGATGGGGGCGCGAAACACCTGAGCGATCTCGGTGGCGTAGTCCAGGGCTTCCAATGAACATGGAGAGAAATCCACAGGCGTGAAAATGTGCCCAATGGCCGGAGCCGTTCCGGCCCCGTGATTTCTCAACAGCCTTTGATGATCCTGTACTGACCGGACGGTGAGAACTGGGCACGGTGCACCCCTGACCACCCGCTCTGCTGTGCTTCCAAGAGCAATGTCCACCAGTCCTGTCCGTCCGTGGGTGCCAAGCACTACCAGGTCCGCCCCGCAGTCAGTAGCGGCCGCGTTGATTTGTTGACTCGGTATCCCAAGGCGCAGGCGCCACTTCGCAGCCAGTCCAACCTCCGCAAGGTAGGTCGCCAGCTCGTCCAGCGGCCGCTCCGCTTGTTTTCGGCAGAACTCAAAATACTGAGTCGATGCGACACTGTCGAGATCTATATCGGACAGGAACTCAACGACATGCAGGAGTTCCACTGGGGCCGAATAGGCTCCAGCCAGAAATGCAGCATATTCCAGCGCTTGCCCCGCACATTCGGAAAAATCGGTTGCCACGAGAATCCGTCTGATCGGTGGTGTAGTCATTGGAGCTTCCTTGTCACCGTCCGCTTTGCAGTCATCACGCTACCGCTTGCCCACGAAGGAGATGTTATTCATGTCAAGGACCCATTACGGCTTCAGGGCGAACAAGGATTCCCCACCACGACGGTGAAGCAAGATTAACACCACCTCGCCCTTCTTAAGGCGAGACACCACTCTCTCGTACTCCTTGACCGACCTCACAGCATGCCTGTTGATCTCACGAATGACATCACCAGGCTCCACCCCGATGACGACCACCCCCACGATGCTGGCCTTCAGGCCAAGCTCCCGCACCGTTCGCAGATCTAGATTCTGCGCGCCAACCCGACCAGCGCAATCTCGAATTCACGTTCGGCCCAGAGGTTTACTATCGCTGCTGTGCGAGCGTGGATGTCTCACGCACACGCACCTATCCTTTGAGGCCGTTCGCCATCCCTTCATACCGGTCCCATGGAGTCACCACCCAAGTCTCCGTCGTCGCATGGCCGAACGAGCGAACCAGCAATGCAACCTTGGTCGCGGTGTCATTATCCGGGGCCTCGAAGATATCCAGGTAGTCGCAGGGGCCCAGCACCGCGTAATTGGCCAGCCACTTCACGCCAGGACAGTCCTGCTTAATCCGACTCTCCACCTTGCGGTTGAGCTCCGCCACCGACTCCGGCCGAGTAAGGGCACCTGGAGAGAGTCGGGTTAACATCGCAAATGTCGCCATGATGCACCTCCGCTTTCGTGTGCGCTCAGTTGGAAATCCTTCACGGGCTAGTCGATCTTGACGGTGAGGGCTTTTGTCTTAGCCTCCTCGGTCTTCGGCAGGCGGATCTCCAAGGCGTCACCGCACCGTGAGTTCTCGTGGCGATCCGGCGTGGCGCCGACTGGTTTCCGTCCGCTGACTAGTGGCCTCCACTGGGTGAACCGCCGTGTGGGCCGCTCATCCTCTCCTGCATCCTCTTCTCATGGGCCGCCTTTGCCTTCTCGCGTTGTTCGGGCGTCAAGACTGCGAGCGCATCGTGCCGGGCTTTGAATGCCAACATCCGCAATCCCACTTCGAGCATTTCGCTCTGTTTCACTTTGGCTTCGATCGCCGACAGTTCGGTCTTCTCATCCTCCACCAACGCCAGTAATTCCCGTTCGGCGATATGGATATCCGCTCCGGATTTAATCCATGTGCGGTCGAAGTCCAGTTCAATGGCTTTCAGCTTTTTCACCTGTTCATCCGTCAGCCCGATCTCTTTCTGGTGTTTCAAGACATGCCGAAGATGGTCACCTGGATGGGCATGGTGCCCCATCATCTCCGCACAACAACCATGTTCGCTAGCATACCCGTGTGAGTACCCATGTTCCGGATCCGCCAGGCTCGGCTGGACACTCACTCCCAGCAGGGCGATCATGCTCATAACGCTTACGGTTAGAATATTGGTCTTCATCGAGTGCTCCTTGGTTGGTGATGGTCTGAGCGGGAACTGAGAATTAACCTTCTCCCTCGACTGAGCTAGTTGCTGGGCGGTTTCAAATCCCAAGTCCAAGGGGTGAATGATGATGCAGTGGCGTGGCCCACTTGAGACATTTTCTCGGTCGGGTATTGAGGCGATGGTATTCAACTCATGCTGCGTGTAACCGCACAAGGCGGCACCCTTGGGCAGATACTGGCGCAGCAGACCATTAAAGTTCTCATTGGTGCCGCGGTGCGGCTAGACGCGAAGCTCCCGGCACTGGGCGCCCGGCTCAACACCGTCGTCCTCAGGAGACCTTCACCTCGATCGCTTTAGGCTTCGCCTTTTCCGACTTGGGCAGGTGTACGTTCAAGACCCCGTCTTTGTATTCCGCGCTGACCTTCGTGCCGTCGGCATCTTCCGGCAAGGTGAAGCTCCGCATAAAGCTGCCATATGCCCGCTCAACACGGTGGTACTTCTTGCCTTTTTCCTCTTTCTCGTACTTTCGTTCGCCGGAGATGCTCATCACGTCTTGCTCGACCGTCAGTTTGACGTCTTCTTTCTTCACTTCTGGCAGATCCGCCTTGATGAGATACTCCTTCTCATCCTCTGTAATATCGACGAGCGGCGACCATTTGGCGACGGTTATGGCTTCCTTCCCGGCCTCGGTCCGAATAGCAGGGCGGCCCAAATAGGTCGAGAGGCGCCTCTCCATATCCTCTAATTCTTTGAATGGATTCCATCGCGTCATCATCGGTTCCCATCGCGTTAAAGCAGACATCAGATAACCTCCTTGTGATTAGGATGAGAGTGAATGTTGATCTGGCCGACTTCTCTGCTACTGCAGGAGAGTCACGGTATAACTATGCCCCTTTGCGGGCACAAGTCTCACCTTGCCCGTTCGGCTCAAATGGTCAACCGCAAGGAAGACTTGGTTCCACGTGAGCTTGGGGCAGCGGCGTGCCAAGTCTTCGAGGTCGCAGGCATGGGCCCGATGCACAATGTCGATCACTTGATTTTCCGCGGTCGTGTCTTGTGCCATGTGCCACCTTTTGAAGAACGGAAAAAGTTGCTGAAAGGATAATTTTGCATTGTCGGTGCCACAGGATGGTCTCGCGTGAAAACAGAGGGAGAGGTTTGCAAGCACAGGGACTTACGGACTTAAAGCATGAAGGAGAGGGCTGCAGCATCCGGCAGGTTGAGGAGTTTCGGGTCAGTGATAAGCCCGGAGACTGTCGCCAAATACCTCACCGAAGACGAGGGGAACTGTGTGATCGATGCGAGAACGATGCTGGCGGACTTTTTCAACAGACTGCTAGAGGAGCCTGAGGGGGAGCAAATGTGGGACTACGTTCTATTGGTTTTCTGCTAGATGTAAGGATCGGGAATAACGTCCCCACATTCAACACAGCGGACCTTACCAGCCTTATGTTCGTTCTTCGTGACTCTGTCGGAGATCAGCCGACTGTGTGTGCACAAGCGCGGGGCAGGCTCATTGCTATGGACTGTGGGGGTTTGTCTTGATCCTTTGAGGTTCATGATGCACCTGTAGGATGGCAAGTAAGTATTGCTACCAGAGCTCTCGTACCACAATTCTCCAATATCCAGAAATGCAAGATATGAAAATGTGGGCGGTCCCCCTGCCGATATCGAGGAGAGGGCCTAATGGAAGCAATTACACGGGCTTATTACGTGCGAGACAATGCAGTGCTCACTGGAGAAGGGCGATCACGGCAATTGGTCCCTCACCGCTGAGCCATTGGGCATGTTCTCCCCACCCCTGCGTGGCTTTCGTACGCCAAGATCCTGTGGCCATACTGCTGCCCATCTTCTGGATCGATCATTGATCGAGGGGTGACGGGACGCGGTTGATTACGTCAGCCATCTCGTTCTTCTTGAAGTCTGGTGCACTCGGGCGAAGCGCGGAGGCGCCCTCAGGTGGTGACTCCGAGCCGGTCAAGAATCGCTAATAGGACTTTCTTTCGCGCTTGCAAGTCTTACCGAATTGCCTGGTTGTCGGTGTGACGAATTTCGGTCCCCAGGTCCGAGATTGCATTCTTGACCACCGACGACAATACCACCTGCTCCCCTGGCCCCAGCGTCAGCTGCATCGCATCCTCCTTTATGAACTGCGCTCCAAGATCGGTCATTGACCGAAACGGAGCCGAAAGGGAGTCTCATCTCCCGCAATCACTCGGCAGAGAGTCCTGACTCTTGTCACTCCGCTTAACTCTGCCAGTTCGCCCGGAGTAGGTCTTCTTGCTCCTCATAGCGACAGGTAAATGTGCCGTGATGTGCGTGATGCAGAGCCTCACCGATACGCCGCGCGAGATGGGGATCGGTCGTGGTGATGACTACCCCTTTGGGTGCTTCGGTTTGGTCCTCGATTGTAATTATTCGAGCCAGAGGATGTTCGG
>DATGEA010000307.1:0-2850 GCA_035310605.1 Nitrospira sp.
GACTAAAACTTGGAATGTGACTCAGGCAATTTGGGCCGCCGCTTCTGGCTCGGGCGGCGGCACAGGATTTCGCGGTCGCATGCTCACCGGCTCGAAGGCGCGATGAAGCGCGTACTGCGCCAGGATTTCCAGCTCCAGAAGCTGCAGGGTTGAGAGCGTGATCTTCTCGATCGAGCCCTCACTCTGGAATTCAGCAATGACTTGGCCGTCGTTGCGCTTTCGCAGACTGAAGTGATTCGCGTCGTCCCCAAAGCGGATCGGTACAGCTTTCTCCTGGTCGATGACACGACGGGTGAACACCGCCAGCGTGGCCAGGTCATTGGCCTTGCTGATGACGAACTGTGAGTGCCAAAGGGGAGTGTGCGCTTCGAAGCGTACACCGTGCCCTGAGACGTTCAGACCAATGCTGAGTGAGAGATCATCCCGAAGCAGCACATCAACCTGATCGCAAGCAAACAGAGCACGCTTTGCCAAGGCATGAAATGCCTGCACCTCACCCGGATGCAGATCGAAGCGGGCTACACGCTTGGCCTCGTCGCGAACGGCGAAGAACACGCGTAGGCGGCCCTGATCAACCTGCTCGTAAACGAGGAACTGGGCAAATCGGCCGTAGATCTTGTTTTTCGAGTTTCCATTCGAAGTGAATAGCTCTCCTTCAGGGCAGATACTCTCGTCAAAAGCACCGTCCGGCTCACTTGGCTGAGTCGCCTTGGCATCACGCAGCTGGAACTGCTCGATGCGGCGCTCGACCGCTCGCATAATGGCGAGCAGATGGAGAAGTTGCTCGATCGACTCAATGCGAGTTTGAAGTTGGACCGATTCCCGGCGGGGTGTCTCGGCACCCACGGCTAATGTCAGGCCAGTGCCACCCACCTCCCCCTGAACTCGGCCGTATTGATTGGCAATAAGGATATTCATGTCAATTCTCCCTTGAGCCTTTACTCCTGGGCGACAGCAACGGCCTCGGCTTTAGGCTCAGTCTCGATTTCGAAGTGGACGGCAGGCAATGTGGGCAAAATTTCATTGGGTACGACCTTCTCCGTGGGAAAGATCAGAGCGCTGAGCGAGACAGGCCCATGCTTACCCTGAACCTGAATACTCTGAACGTTCAGCCCTCGCTCATCCGATTCCACCAGGCCAGCGCTGCGAAGCATGTTGTAGAGGTTCGTATTGGGAGGCAGGGCGATATCTCGCTCCTTCAGGCGATCCCGTGCCATGCTTATAGCGACCGGCACGACCACCGCAGTCTTGCCGCCATCGACCCACACCTGCGCTCCGGGGATATTGATCCACATCTGGCCATCCCTGATTAACTCCTGGAATGTCTGGATCAGCAGGCCGATCTTGCTGTCCGGCCGGGCGGCGATGGCGGGCTGAGCCTGCTCAACGCTGGCCTGGTCGGCTTGTTTGACCAACTGCGAGAGCAGGCTTGCCATACCCTTGCTATGGCCCTCCGCGAGGCAGCGATACAGGTGCTCGACTCGCGGTCTGCCTAGATAGCCGACGTCCTCCGGCGAAAGGACGTGGTGGAGGAGCCGCCCCGAACGCTCGGCATGCTCGCCGTGCTCGCGGTCCGGGTCCCAGCTCGCTACCGGCGTCTTGATGCGGCGACCGAACTCGCAGTAGCGGTCATGAATCGGAGACCATGTCTCGCCTTTGCCCCGCACCTCGACGTCAAAAACCTTGCCGAGGTCGTGACAGAGAGCACCGATGAATGTGGCGTACTGCCAGCGCGGGCGATTGCGGGAACTGCGGAAACTGTCAATGCTGCCGTCCGACCGAGGCTCCATAATGATGTCGCCCTCGAACTCCTCCAAGGCCTTGAGCGCCACCTCCAGGGAATGCCGGTATAGGCCTCCCGGTTCAGAGTGGTGGTGCTTTTCGCTGGCTGGCAAGTCGCCCACGGTTTCCTCGAACCGGTGGAGCAGCTTCTCAGCCAGCGCCCGCACCCGCTGATCCGACGAGAGCCAGTAAAGAATTTTTTCCGTGAGTTCTTCGACCGACAGCAAGTTGCTCACTCCTCCCGAATGGGGATGGATCACTCATCCCCACTGACCTCCCCGATCACCCCTCCCCGCCAAGCCGTGGTAACGGAATGGTTAAAGGCGTCGCTGCGCGACGCCTTTAACCGTGAATCGCAGCGAAGATTCACCGTGTTTCTTGGCTGCGACTACGCCGCAACCTGCGCTTCCGCTGGCGGCATGGCGGCCCGCAGAGTGGGCACACCACCCGTCTTGTTCACCACCCCGATGACCGTCAGGGCGACCTCGGACATCGGCGCGGCCTCGTGGGGCTTGTCGTCCCACACCTCGACTGCGTAGTTGGTGCCGGAGCTGTTCTCCGGATCTAGGACCAGCAGGTTGGTAACGTAGGTCTCCTTGCTGCTGGAGTTGACTTTGCGAGCCGAACACCTCAGGACTGTGCCGGTAAGCTTCATGGCCTCTCATGGCCTCCTCGAATGGAAATTGGTGTGGATTCCAGGCTCGTGGGTGTCGACTACTGGCTCATGGGTGAGGGTGCGAATGTGTGGAATCGGGGTCGATACCTGATAGACGGTGGCGGGCTCCGACGCTCCCTTGGAATGGGCCAGCACTTTGCGGTGTCCGGCTGCCTGCTCGTACAGCCGGCGGCGAGCATCCGTGCCGACGGCCATAGTCAAACCCAAGCGGTCACCCAGATGGGAGCGGCAGGCCGCGAACCGTCTTACGAAGGCTCGTATTTGGCGGAATGCATTCCAGTGCGACCGGTCCACGATGGCAACGCAGAGCGCGCCATCATGGAGATCGAGGACAAAGTCCTCCCACAGGTAGGGCCGGCCGCCTCTATGCGGTAGCAATTTCCGGGGGCAGT
>DATGEA010000308.1:0-3378 GCA_035310605.1 Nitrospira sp.
CAGTTCCGGCTTCCAGCTCGCAAGCACGAGGTCTGCAGCTTCGGCGGCCGCATAGGGTGGATCGGCGAAGAGGATATCATAGGGGCCCTTCCACCACTCGGGCCGCTGGAGAAAAGTATCCGTGAGTGCCGCTCGCACGTCCGCCTGATGGAGGAGTTGACAGGTCGTAAGATTCTTTCGGAGCAACTGCACGGCCTTGGGATCAGATTCGACGAATGTCACGCTGGTTGCTCCACGGCTCAAGGCCTCGATGCCGACCGCTCCTGTTCCGGCATACAAATCAAGAAACCGGCTCCCAGGCACCCGGCTTCCAAGAATGGAAAACAGTGCCTCGCGCACCTTATCCGATGTGGGACGGAGGGTAGTCCCCTGTGGTCCACAGAGGCGTCGACCTCGGTGGGAACCGGCTATGACTCGCATAAGATCAGGTGAGAGACTGTTCAGGAGCGACAGACTCTAACATAGCGTTTTTGAAGGGGTCAAGGTGATCGAAGGCAGAGACGGTGGCTTGATAAGGCGGGGAGATGGCGGGGAGATGATGTGAGGGGGCCGTGTTGGATTCTCAGGGCCGGATTGATGCCATTTTGACGGTTGGCAGCGGGCTGACTATAATCCTGCTGCTCCATGGTGATGCAGAAGCAACCGGAGTTTCAATTTGGCCGACGGCGCGGCGGTTGCGACGACTCGGTGCCCGCGTACCGAATCGCGGTCGCGTTGTCAGCGTGTCGCCACTGACGGTTGCACAGGCTGGGCGGGCTGTGCATCGCGAGCCGCCAAGCTCTTGCGCCGGTTGTTGGAGATGGTGCGATCGATAATCGCGCCGCAGTTGATGCACTTCCAGGCATAGAAGATCAGGAAGAAGTCGGAGAACCGTTCCAACATCATGAGCCCTTTGCACTTCGGACATTCCATCGATTCCTCCCAGGTTGCTACGTTCACAGCTGGTGGGCTAGCAAAGCAAGAGCTGCACCAATTTTTGTCGGTAAGTAATTTCAACGAGTTAGGCGGTACGTATTTGCCACCAAGGGGTGCTCAGGGCGCATGTAGCTAGTACAAAAACGTTCAACGTGTCATATTTTTGTTCGTGGAGGGCCGGATGGGGAGGAAGAAAACCGGACAGGGCATCACCCAGTGGCCGGAGGCTGAACGTCCACGGGAGCGGCTCCTTGTGCAGGGAGCCGACGCACTGTCCGATGCGCAACTCCTTGCCATTCTGCTCCGTGTCGGTCGTCAACGATCATCTGCCGTGCAAGTCGGGATGGAACTTCTCCACCGGCTCGGTGGCGTCGCCGGGGTGGCTCGCTGCGGCATCGAAGAACTTTGTGCGGTGCCCGGCGTCGGGAAAGCCAAAGCGGCGCAGTTGAAAGCGGCGGTTGAATTGGGGAAGCGCGCCCTGGCCTCACCGCTCTCGCAGGGGAAGAAGATCGCTTCGAGCCGCGATCTGTTCGATCATTACCACCCGGGCTTGCGTGATCTTCGTCATGAAATTTTCAAAGTTGTGCTGTTGGACGCCAAGCATGCCATTGTGCGTGATGCCACCGTGTCGGAGGGCAGCTTGACGCTGAGTATCGTGCATCCCCGTGAAGTTTTTACGATGGCCGTAAGAGAATCCGCGGCGGCCGTGATTTTTCTACACAATCATCCCAGCGGCGATCCGACGCCCAGCCAGGAGGATCGTGCGCTGACTGCCAGATTGGTCTCAGCCGGAGAAGTGTTGGGGATCCGGGTCCTGGACCATATCGTGGTCGGGGATGGTTGTTATGTCAGTTTTGCCGATCAAGGCTGGCTGACCGACTGCTGCCGGATTGAAGCGTAACCGAGAGGAGCCGTTCAAGATGTAAGATCTAACCACTACCGGAGGGCACCGAGGCCCTCCGCATGACCGAGGAGGGCCCCATGAACGAGCCAGGTGCGAGGTCTCTCAGAAATGTGGCCATCATTGCCAACCGAGGGGCGGGCAAGACTTCGTTGGCCGAAGCCATGCTCTTGACCGCCGGAGCGATTCCGACCCTCGGGTCCGTGGTGCAGGGAACGACCGTCTCGGACTTCGAACCGGAAGAAATACACCGCCGCAGTTCCGTCAGTACCAGTCTCCTCCGTTATTCCTGGAATCATACGACCATCAATTTGCTGGATACCCCCGGCGCGCTCAGTTTATTGGGAGAAGCGATTGCGGCGCTGCAAGCCGTGGATGCCGTTATCGTGGTGTTGACTCCCTCCAGCGGGATCAGAAGCGAACTCCTCAGACTCTGGTCTCATGTCAGAGACCGGCGCCTGCCGTGCCTTGTCTTCGTCAATCAACTCGAAAAGGAAACGGCGTCAATGGAGGAACTTGTGGCGGCCTGCCGGCGTGATCTGGATGTGGCGCCGCTGCCGATGTCGTGCGTAATTACAAACGGCGGGCAGTGTCAGGGGGTCATTGATTTTCTCGGTCAAACCGTGATCCATTCGCGCGCGGATGCGGCAAATCAGGAGCAGCAGCCTGTTGCGGAAGGCGACAAGGGTTTGGTGACGGAGGCACGCAAGCGGATTCAGGAGGCGGCCGCAGAAGTTGACGATCAATTGCTGGAACGGTACCTCGCGGCAGGGGAACTAACGCCTGGCGATTTGATGGCTGGTCTCCGGCTCGGTGTTCAAGCCGGCACGGTGGTGCCGCTCTATGCCGGATCCGTTCTCAAGAATGCGGGGCTCGTCCCGCTGCTTAACGCGATTGTTGAATTCCTGCCGGCTCCGGCGGATCGAGCCGCGAGGGTTCCGCTTCAGGGTCGTCACCCTGACGGCGGCAAGGAGGTGTTGCGACAGCCGACCGCCGATCGACCATTTTCCGGCGTCATCTTTAAGACGATCATCGATCCCTTTGTCGGGCGGCTGTCGTATGTTCGAATTCATTCGGGCACTTTGCATGGCGATTCGGTTCTGTTCAATGCGACCAGAAAGACCAAAGAGAAAAGCGGGCATCTGTACACGCTGCTCGGGAAGAAGCATACGGCGGTCTCCTCGGCCGAGGCGGGCGATATCGTCGCGATCGGTAAGCTCAAGGATGCGCAGACCGGAGATACACTCTGCGACGAGCATGACCCTATCTGCTACCTTTGGCCGTCGCTGCCTCGTCCTGTTCTCTCGTTTGCGATCGAGCCGAAATCCAGTGCCGATATCGACAAAGTGAGTCTTGGTCTCCACAAACTGATCGAGGAAGACCCGACTCTGGGGTTCTCGCGCAATGCGGATACCAAGGAGATGGTGCTCAGCGGGATGGGGCAGCTGCATCTCGATCTTGCGCTGGAGAAGCTTCAGCGAAAATATGGCGCAGAGGTGGTCATTCATACGCCGAAGATTCCCTATCGGGAAACCATTCGAGGGACGGCGCAGGCACAGGGC
>DATGEA010000309.1:0-5142 GCA_035310605.1 Nitrospira sp.
GCCGGACGGAGCCGGCACCGTCTGCTGCTGGGGCTCCGCACGGTGGATCGCCGGCTTCGTACATGCGGCGCTCGACAAGAGCAGCGCCGTTACAAGGGATATCTTCCAGCCTGTTGTGAACATAAGGATTCTCATACCATGAGCCTGCTGCAGGAACAAGCATTCCCCGCTATGAATTATGATAGTCCGGCGATCCGCCGGCAGGCTTCGTCCAGGTCTGCATCAGTCTTGGCATAACTGAATCGGATGAAGCGAGATCCCTCAGGCCCCGCGAAGAATGCATCACCCGGAACGCCGGCAACGCCAACGGTCCTCAGGAGGTGCATGGCCCGTTCTTTCCCCGTTCTGCCCGGCAACCGTGTAACATCCGCCAGCACGTAATAGGCGCCCTGAGGAATCGAGGGCGCGAGACCGGCCTGAGCCAATGTAGCACAAAACCGGTCCCGCTTTGCTTGATAGTCCTTGGCCAGCTGTCGATAGTAGGAGTCCGGCAGCTCTCGAATCCCTGCGGCCACACCAGCCTGCAACGGAGTCGGGGCGCAGACGTACAACAAGTCGTTCATAGCCCCGATGGCCTGCGCCCATCGCTCCGCCGCCACACTGTATCCGATACGCCAGCCGGTGATGCTGAACGTTTTCGAATACCCGCCGATGGTGATCGTCCGTTCCGCCATGTCCGGCAGCGAGGCCATGCTCACATGCCGGCGGCCGTCATAGAGAAAGTATTCGTAGATTTCATCGGTGAAGATAAATAAATCGTGCCTGGTGGCGACCCGGGCCACTCCGTCGAGCTCCTCCCTGGTAAAGACCTTCCCGGAAGGATTACCGGGCGAATTCACGATGATCGCTCTGGTCCGGGAACTGACGGCCTGCTCAATCGCGTCCGGAGAAAACGTCCAGTCGGGAGCCTGCATCTTGACGATGACCGGAGTCGCTTCCACCGCCAGCAGCGCGCTGATGTGATATTGGTAGTAGGGCTCGAACAGAATCACTTCATCACCGGGCGTGAGGAGTGCCAGACAGGCGGCATGAAACGCGCCGGTCGCCCCGGCACTCACCGTGATTTCTGTCTCCGGATTCGCGCGGATGCCGTTGTCCCGCAGCAGCTTGGCGGCCAGCGCCTGTCGCAATTCCGACAGGCCGTCGAAGCGGGAATAGACGTTTTTCCCCTCATCCATCGCCTGCGCCGCTGCCTTCAAAACGACGGAAGGAGCCGGTGTATCGCAGACTCCCTGCGCCATATTAAGGCCCTTCTCAATGACGCAGGCCTGCGTCATCGCACGGATCTCCGAGTGTCCTAACAGTGCCATCCTTTCGTTTACACGCCTTGCCTCCATGAACTCCTCCTTGGTTGCCTCTTTGTCGCAGAGCCCTTCCAGAAAGGTCAAGCGCAGTCTCCAGGGTCCGAGCGAGCGAGAAGGAGGTTCCGACAAATACTACGTGATTCTATTTAACTATTTCAGCGGGCATGATACAGTCACGCCGTACTCGATCTCCCAATCCCTCTTTGGGGTTACCGCACCTGGGGAAGGCAGAGCGCGCGCCCGGCGCATACACTCTTCTTATGGGACAGTGCATCTGCTTGTTGAATTGAAGGGTGCATGGAAAGGACATTGCTGTGGACGCTGGCGGATCCTCTTCCAATCGGGCATCAAATCAATCAGGTGATGCAGCCTCGCAGGAGCGGCGTGGCCGTCGGGTCGCGATCAACCGTCGGCTCTTTTTCTTTGGAGACGACGAGCAGGAGGGGGAGGCGTCCATCGTTGATCTCTCCACTCACGGCTGCAGAGTGACCTCCTTAACCCAGGTCAAGCTCGGCCAGTCTTTGAAGCTGTCGATTTTTCTTCAAGACCAACAATGGCCGTTACGCATCGATGAGGCCGTCGTGCGATGGATCGACGGTGAAATGTTCGGCCTTGAGTTCGTCGGAATCAGGCCGGCCCAGCGCGAGCGGCTACGAGCCATTGTCATGAAGGCTAAGTGAGGACCGAAGGATTGCGACCGAGAACGCCGACTTCTTCTGTGACTCGAAATCTCACTAGGTTCGCGCCGGTTTCCTGCAGCCTCCGTCATGATTGTTCATAGGCTTTTGCGGCCGGCTTTGCCGTATGAGGGGCTCGCTGGTGAGCCTGTATCCGATGATAGGACATGAGTACTTTCCTGACATAGGCGCGGGTTTCACGGATTCGAGGGATTTTCTGACCTTTCACGCGATGCACACCGGCGTTGTAGGCTGCCAGCGCCAACGGTAGATTCCCCTCATAGAGATTCAGCAGGCGGCGAAGCTGTTTGGCCCCTCCCCGAATGTTTTGAATGGGATCGTTGATATCGGCGACTCGCAACGTCGCGGCCGTATCCGGCGTGAGCTGCATAAGTCCCACCGCGCCTTTTCGGGAAACCACGTGCTGTCGAAAATCCGATTCGGTCCTAATGACGGCACGAAGGAGCGCCGGATCGAGCCGATAATGTTTCGCGTAGAAGATGATCGCGCGGCGGATTTCCCGATTCGAATAGTAGGGACGCTTCTCGAAGTCGGACTTGGTCGTGGTTGGAACCATGGCGATCATGAGGCTCGCCGCCATGATGATGCAGATTCCCCGAAGAAGGGCGCGAATCATGTGTGCGTGGAGCCAGGTCATCCATCATGACAAGGTCAACATCCATGCCAGAGCGGGTCTGTATAAGTGACCGAAGTCACAGCGGCTCCCTCTCTCGTCTAATAATTGTGACGGACGAGGCTGTGCAGAAGCTGACGCGCCTGTCTCTTTTTTGCACCAGACGACTATGCGGTCTCCGCAGTGCAAACCGTTCATTTATGACTTGCCCCAGAGGGCCTGCAGGCGTTGAGCACGTCCGCAGCTGAACTTGTAGTATTTGTACCGGATGGGATTCTTCTTATAGAAATTCTGATGATACTCTTCTGCAGGAAAGAACTCCGATGCCGAAGTCACCTGCGTGACGATGGGCGCCGTAAAGCGCTTGGACTGCTCGATGGCCCGCTTCGACTCTTCTGCCAGCCTTTGCTGTTCGTCACCCTGATAGAAGATGGCCGCGCGGTACTGGCTGCCATGATCGCAAAACTGAGCATTCGGGGTAATGGGATCGACATTGCGCCAAAAGGCTTCCAGCAGCTGCGTGTAGGTCACCCTCGCCGGATCGTAGCGGACTTCTACGGATTCGGCGTGACCCGTTCGCCCTGAGGAAACCTCTTCATAGCTGGGATCCTTCACAGTCCCACCCATATAGCCCGATACGACTTCAAGGACACCCTCGACTTTCTCGAAGGCCTCTTCCATACACCAGAAGCAGCCTCCGGCGAAATAGGCCCTGGCCATTGGACCGGAACCGGCTGCAGGCTCCGCAGCCGGGATGGAACCTCCGGTCGCGACAACCGTAAGGGCTGCGAACAACAGCGTCACCGTCCATCGTGCTACGGTCATGATGCAATCCTCCCTTTCAGTCTGTCCGGTGGATATACATAATCTTACAACGATACTACGTTGATCGCTTTGCGCTGGATGCTGCGGAAGATGCCCCCATGATACGCCTGTGGACCGGCGTCCTGTTGCTTCTCCTGCTCTCCGGTTGTGCCTCCTGGTTCATCAAGCGAGAGCCTCCTGACGTCCTGGTCACCAACATGACCATGCTCGACGCCACTGCCTTTGAGCAGCGCCTGCAAATGGATCTCCGTATCCGGAACCCGAACGATTCCGATCTCGCCGTCACCGGTATCGATTTCACGCTGAGCGTGAATGGGAAGCGCATGGCCCGCGGTTTGGGAAATCAGGAGGTGACCATCCCGCGCTTGAGTGATGTCGTGATTTCTGTGTACACCAGCACGTCGACCTTTGACATCATCCGCCAGATCTTGAGCGTTTCGCAGCAGCAGGATCTGGCTTACGAAATCTCAGGGGTCTTTCACAGCAAGGACGGCCGCCTGCCGTTCGACAACTCCGGTGTCCTGCTCGAACAGGGGCAGCTTACCGGCCAGTCTTCCGCTCCGTAAGTCGACGGCCGGACCGGACTCGACCGCAGTCGTATTTATCCACGGGATTCGCTGAGGATGGATCACCTATGACCGCACGAGGGGGCGTCGACTAGAATCTTCCCCAGGGCTGGGCTCTTTGTTGATCACGAGCATCGTCCCTTTCGAAGCGCTGGAGGATGATGTTAATCGCGTCCTCCGCTGTCTGCGCGCTGGAGACAAGCCGGCCACCCAGTTTCTTGAAAAACTTTTCTTCTACCGGGGTGGCACCGAGCAGAATGACTTCCTTTCCGGCCTTCAGCCCCAAGGCCACCTCCGACACTGTTCCCGCACCGCCGAGCCCGCAAGCCACGATCACTTGGCTCGACAACACACAGATGTTGTTCCTCGCGCTACCCATTTCCGTGATGATCGCCACGTCCACATATTGCGAGACGTGATCGCGCGCTGACGGCAGGACGCCCACGGTCAGACTTCGGGGCACCTTCTTGGCGCCCTGATTGGCGGCGTGCATGACGCCGACGTCGCGGCCACCGGTGAGGAGAACCCATTCGCGTCGCGCGATGAGTTCGCCGAGTATCCGCGCATTCTCGACGTCTTTTCTCCTCGCCTTCGCGGGGCCCATCACTCCGACGACGTATCGCACGATCGATTCCTCCTGCCTTCAGGTGGGCGGATTGTAGCCCGTTCACTCCTCTGATTGTCAAAGCGGCACGCGGGAGAGATGCCGCGACGGTCAGAAACGGGAGGCGGTGAGGGTCACGTCGGCATGAGCCCAGGCTTGCTCGAACCGCCCCGTCATCTCGTCGGCATCGGCGTCTTTGTGCTGCGCCTTGAGGCTCTGGACCAGACCGAACAACGCCCAACCGTTTTCCGGGTGCCGTTTCAAGTCGAGTCGATATTCGCTCTCGGCCTCGGCTGCACGACCGGACATCAACAACACCGGCCCGAGATAGTGCCGGGCGGAGAGCGGCCAGAGCGGCGGCTCGGCATACGGCAGCGACTCTTCTACCTTGACGGCTTCCTTGACGGCCTTGATGGCCTCGTCATAGCGTTGGCGATGCGCGGCGATCTCTCCGGCGAGCAGACGCTCGGCAATCTTCAGGAGCTCACGTTCGAGTTTTTCCTCCTGACTCTTCGTGCGTCTGATCTGTTTC
>DATGEA010000310.1:0-17902 GCA_035310605.1 Nitrospira sp.
GATCCGCCAGTAGCCCGGGGAATCCTTTCTCGGACAGCAGCCGCGAAATCGCTTCCTCGAGCCGGTAGAACAATGAAGGGCCCGTCTTGATGACCGGATACTCTTGTCCCTCCGATGCGACCAGCGCCGGGGCCTCTCGGCTTCCCCCGGTCAAGTTGAGCCAAGCAAGGCCGGTGAGCCCCTGTGCCTCGAGGACCGCAATAGTATCGGTCTTGATCGGCGTCCCGCGAGCGATGTCCAATGTCAGCCGGACTTCCTCCGGGTTGTCGGGACTCAGCGCGATGTCCTTGATCCGCCCCACCTCCACGCCGCGGTACCTGACCGTCGAATTCACGCTCAACCCCGCGACGGATTCTCGCATATAGACTTCATACCGGTCGTATACGCCCCGGTAGTCTGTTTTCCCCAGCCACAATATAGCGCCCAGCACTGCCGCCCCGAGGAGGACCACAAACGAGCCAACCAGCACGTAGTTCACTTTCGGTTCCATCCGGATGCCCTTCAGCGGTTCATGCCTCGTCAAACCGCCAGCTATCAGTTCTCAGCCACCAGCAACAAACACGTATCATCGGACATTCAACACGTGTGACGCGCCTCACACTCCTTACGTTTCGCGTCTTCCCACGTTCCAGGCCGCCTGCTCTTGCGCCGCGCGCCCCCTTGGGCCATGGAAATACTCGTGAACCAGGGGATCGTCGGAATGTGACAGCTCCTGCATCGTCCCGACCCCCAAGATCTTCCCGTTGCCCAGTACTGCGACCCGACTGGCAATGCGCCACAGGGAATCCAGATCGTGCGTGATCATGACGACCGTAAACCCCTGCAGATTCTTCAGGGACAACACCAAGTCATCGAATGCCGCCGCAATCATCGGATCCAGGCCTGCTGTCGGCTCGTCGAGGAATAAGAGCTCCGGGTCCATCACGATCGCCCGGGCCAGGGCTGCCCGCCGTCGCATGCCTCCGCTTAGCTCGTTCGGATATTTGTTCGCGCTGTCCGGCGGCAGCCCTACCATCGCAATCTTGGCGGCCACGATGCCACGGATCAGCCGAGGGCTCATCTCCGTATGCTCGCGCAACGGCACAGCCACGTTTTCTGCCAGAGTGAGCGAGCTGAACAGTGCTCCATGCTGGAACATCACACCGAACCGCCGATGGATGGCCCTGCCGTCGTATTCCTCCAGCTGTCGGCTATCCACCCCGAAGAGTCGAATCGATCCGGCCGAGGGGGCGAGCAAGCCGAGAATCTCCCGCATGAGCGTAGACTTTCCGCAACCATTCCCGCCGGCGATCGCAAACACTTCGCCCCTCCGTATGGACAGACTGATATCGTTGTGCACCACAGCTGAACCAAATCGCGTCGAGACGTGGCTCACCTCGATGAGTGGCGTCTCTGTTTTGGTAACCAGCGGCATCCGTTCTTATCTCTCAAACAGCTCTCGCCTTTGCAGCTTCATCCCCGCTACAAACCCCACCAATTGAGCACAATGCTGCAGATCGCATCGAACACGATGACCAAGAAAATACTATGCACGACGCTGACCGTCGTATGGCGACCCACGTCGTCCACCCCGCCTCGAATCTGGAACCCCTGATAGCAGCCGACCAAGGCAATGATAACGGCGAAGAACGGCGCCTTGCCGACGCCGATCAGAAAGTGCCGCACCGCCACGGCTTCCTCGAATCGGGCGACAAACTCCGCGAAGCTCACGTTCAGCTGCCCTGAAGCAATGAGCATGCCTCCAAAGACCCCCATCAGATCCGCGTACACCGTCAGTAAGGGCAACGCGATGACCAGGGCGAGCGCTCTCGGGAGCACGAGGAGGTTCATCGGCGCGATGCCCAACGTCCGCACCGCATCCAGTTCTTCCGTCACCTTCATGGTTCCGATCTCGGCGGCATAGGCCGATCCCGAACGCCCCGCGAGCAGAATCGCGACGATGAGGGGGGCGAGCTCTCGCAACAGCGAGATCCCGACCAGATCGACGATAAAAATGTTCGTCCCGAACTTCCGCAATTGTTCGGCCCCCTGATACGCGATCACCACGCCGACGAGGAACGTCAGCAAACCGGTAATCGGCAGCGCGTTCACACCATCCACTTGAACAATCCGCAACAGCGAGCGCCACCGAATGGACCGCGGATTTCTCACCAAACACAGGAAGGCAACGGTGCCCTCGCCGAGAAAGGCAAGCCCGCGAAGGCCTGCCTCCACCTGATGCCACGCGGTCCGCCCAAGCCGCTCGATCCATCCGGTCCGCGCTGCGGCCTCTCCCACGTCGATCCTGTTCCGCTGAGCGCCGACAATCCGAAGCAGTTCCGCAAACTCAGGCCGCAGTCCCCGGAGAGAGGCCGTACGTCCTCTCAGGCGCAGGGCATTGAGGGCCTCTTGCAGCAATAGGGCACCGCCCATATCCATCGCTGTCACCTGACTGGCATCACAGACGATGCCGGGGGCATCGGGCCACCGGAGCATCCCGACTTGCCCCTCCAACTCTGCGAGATTGAGCAGAATCCACTGCCCCCGACAGTAAATGGTGTTCCCGCTAAGCGTGACCGATGCCTGCGATTCCATCCTTGCACTCCGTTCACACCACCGTTGACTGCGAGTCCGGGAAGCACACCCCATCGTCTTGAATCTGTGGCATCTCTTCCCTTCAACCACCGGTGGACGGGCGGGTCACCCCTTGTCCATAATCACTTTCAGTTCCGCCCCGCTGATCACCTCCCGCTCCAGGAGCATTTTCGCGCCTTCCTGCAGCGCCGTTTTCCTTTCGCCGAGCAGCCGTTTCACCCGTTCATACTGTTCGTCGATGATCCGCCGGACTTCGCAATCGATCTCCCGCGCGGTTTCTTCTGAATAGTCTCCCTTTTCGGCGGCGAGTTGAAGCTGGACGAACTGCGGCTGCCGCTCCCGCTCCAGCGTGATGGTCCCCAGTTTCGCGCTCATCCCGTAGGCCTTCACCATGCTCTTGGCGATGTCGGTGGCCTTCACGAGATCGTTCTGCGCGCCGGTCGAGGCTTCGCCGAAGATCAATTCTTCCGCGATCCGACCACCCAACAGCACGGCGACCTTGTTCTCCAGTTCGGATTTCGTCATCAAGAACCGGTCCTCCGTCGGGAGTTGCAGGGTGTAGCCGAGCGCGGAAATGCCGCGCGGGATAATCGAGATCTTCTGGACGGTGTCGGACCCCGGCACGGACATTGCGACAAGGGCATGGCCGGTTTCATGATAGGCCACGCGCTCCTTCTCCATCTTGTTCAACACGCGATTCTTCTTCTCCAATCCGGCGATGACCCGTTCGACCGCCTCTTGCAGTTCCGAAATGCCTACCTGGTCTTTGCCGCGGCGCACCGCCAGTAACGCTGATTCATTGATGACGTTGGCCAGATCGGCTCCGGAGAACCCGGGCGTCATTCCCGCGATCGTTTCCAGATCGGCATCCGGGCCGAACGCCACCTTCTTGGCATGCACGCGCAGAATCGCCAGGCGTCCGATCTTGTCTGGGCGATCGACCAGCACATGGCGATCGAACCGGCCTGCGCGCAGCAGCGCCGGGTCGAGAATCTCCGGCCGGTTGGTCGCCGCCATCAGAATGACGCCGATCCGAGGATCGAACCCGTCCATTTCAACGAGTAACTGATTCAGCGTCTGCTCGCGCTCTTCATGGGCCATGGGGCCCATCCCCCTGGCCTTTCCCAGGGCATCGAGTTCGTCGATGAAGATGATGCAGGGCGCCTTGAGCTTCGCCTGCTCAAACAGATCGCGCACGCGCGCCGCGCCGACCCCCACGAACATTTCTACGAACTCGGACCCGCTGATGCTGAAGAACGGCACGGCGGCTTCGCCGGCGACGGCGCGGGCCAGGAGGGTTTTCCCCGTCCCGGGCGGACCGACCAGCAAGATGCCCTTCGGAATTTTTCCGCCCAGCTTGGTGAACTTGTCCGGGGTCTTCAGGAACTCGATCACTTCCTTCAATTCTTCCTTGGCTTCGTCCACCCCGGCCACGTCGGCGAAGGTCACCTTGATGTCCTTTTCCATGTAGATCTTCGCCTTGGATTGGCCCACTTGCATGAAGCCGCCCTGCGCCTGTCCCAGCCGGCGAAAAATGAAGAACCAGATTCCGAGAAAGACGAAGGCCGGCAGGAGCCAGGACAGCAGATCTCGCCAGAACGTGGTTTCTATGACACCGGTGAACTTCACGCCGTGCTGGTTGAGGTCCTTGACGAGCTCCGGGTCTTCGACGCGGATGGTCGTAAACAGTTTCTGCTCCTTCGATTCCCCTTCCGGCTTGAGCTTTCCAGTCATCGTCTGGCTGCTGACCGACACCTCCGCGACTTTTCCGGCTGCGACCAACGTCTTGAACTCGCTGTAGGGAAGCTCTTCGATCTTCTGCAGTGCATGAATGAAGTCGTGTACGAGGATGACCGCCCAGATCGCGAGGATGACGTACCAGATGGAAAACGAAACCTTCTTATTCATGAGTCTCCCCCTTCCGGCCGCAGCGCCGACGGATCAGTCGTGTCCGTTCCCCAACAGTCGGGAGACAGACGCTGCGATCTCGCTCTCCTCGTCCGTAGGAATAACGCGAACGAACACGCGACTGTCCCCTGTTGATATAACCGACTCATTGGCCCCGTTTTTTGCGTCATCAATCTCGATGCCCAGGAACTGCAAGCCTTCACAGATCCGGGCGCGGATGACCGGCGAGCGCTCGCCGATACCGGCGCTGAATACCAGCGCGTCCAGTCCGCCCAACGCCGCAGCCAATGCACCGATCCATTTTCTGGCCTGATAGCAAAACAGCGCCACCGCTTCCGCCGCGCGCGGATCGCTCCGCTCCTGTGCGAGCAAGTCGCGCATGTCGGAACTGAGCTCCGAGACGCCGAGCAAACCGGATTCTGTATTGACCATCTTGTGGAACCGGTCCACGCTCATGTCTTCGGTTCGCGCGAGATATGAGACCAATCCCGGATCGAGATCGCCCGAGCGCCGGCTCATGGGCAAACCGGATGTCGGGGTGAAACCCATCGTGGTCTCGACGCTCCTGCCGCCCATGACCGCCGTCATGCTGGCTCCGTTCCCCAAATGCGCGAGGATCACTCGACCGTCGACCTCCGCCTTTGTCCCGACTCTATCCAACTCCTTCATCAGGAAGGCGCAGGACAATCCGTGGAACCCATATCGCTGCACACCCATCTTATCGTAGCGCCTCGGGATTGCCAGCAGACGGGCCACCCGGGGCATCTCATGGTGAAACGCGGTATCAAAGCAGGCAACTTGTTGGAGTTTCGGATCGAGCCGTCTGAAGGCTTCGATCAGTGCGATTTCCGACGGCATATGCTCCGGATCAAAAGGACTGATCCTCCGCAGTTCGGCCAACATGTCCGGAGTAACCAGCGCGGGCCGGCTGTACGCCATGCCGCCGTGCACCACGCGATGGCCGACGGCGCGGACCTTCGTGAGGCCCACGTGTCTCTCCAGCCAATCCATCAAAAGGCCGGCGCAGGCCGCGTGATCGGGAGCCTCGACGGACCGCTGCTCGGACTGTCCCGTCGCCCGATCGGTGACGATCATAGTGCTCCCCGGCAGCCCAATCCGATCGATCATCCCGCCGGCGAGGCGGAGAAGCGGTGGTGCCGTTCTGTAGAGCGCAAATTTCAGGCTGGAGGATCCTCCGTTGATCGTCAGGATGAAGGGCCCTGTTCCCATGTCGTTCATGCCGATATCACCCTCACGAAATACGGCTCGAGGGCGGAATAGGCATCGTTCATATATTGCGCAATCATCCGGTGCGTATTGAAAAACGATCCGTTGATGGCAATCGTATGCCGCATGATCCCGATAAATCGGTCGCGGTCCTTATAGAAGCAGGGAACTACGTTCTGCTCGAGCTTGTCATACAACGCCGCGGCATGGCAGGAATCCATGCCCTCTTTCGGCTCGAGGCAGGCTTCGACCCGATCGCCGATCGACCAACCGGTCACTCCTTCGACGTGGCCTTCGATCCACCAGCCGTCCAACACACTCAGGCTCGGCACCCCGTTCATGGCGGCTTTCATCCCGCTGGTTCCGGAGGCTTCATGGGGAGGCAGCGGTGTGTTGAGCCAGACATCCACCCCGGCACAGAGGATCTTGGCCAACACCATGTCGTAATTGGACAGATAGACGACGGGAACATGGCCCCGGAGGGCCTCACGAAACTGATGCACCAGGCGGATGAGTTCCTTGCCTCCTTCGTCGTGCGGATGAGCTTTCCCGGCAAACACCAGCTGAAAGCGGCCGACTTGACGGGCAATCCCTTTCAACCGTTCGAGATCATGAAAGAGGAGGGTCAACCGTTTGTACGTGGCGGCCCGTCGGGCAAATCCGAGGGTCAACACGTCCACGTCCAGGCCCTCGTTGCTTTCATGGTTGATGAATTCGATGAGTCGTCGCTTCGCCTCGAGATGAGCGGCCCAGATTTCCGCTCCTGCAATTCCGACGGCATAGCGAAGGGTCAAGGGGTCTCGCCGCCAATCCGGCACATGGCGATCGAAGAGCGTTCTGAAGGAGGGGGCTGCCCAGGTGGCTGCATGCACGCCGTTGGTGATGGAGTGGACCGGATAGCCGGGGTACATACTTTGCGACACTTCTCCATGCTTCATCGCCACGCCGTTGACGTAGCGGGAACAGCGCAATGCGAGGGCCGTCATGTTGAGCACGGTATCCTGCCCGCACAGCCTCAGCCAGTCCCAATACTGGTCGCCCAAGACCCGACGGGTCAGGTCGGCTGGAAACTGATCGTGGCCCGCCGGCACAGGCGTGTGCGTCGTAAAGATGCAGCGATGGCGCACGGCGTCCACCATCTCCGCCGTGACGGAGCCGTCGCCTCCAGCAGCCCTTTCTTCTTCCAGGAGACCAACGACCAGCAATGCGGCATGACCTTCGTTCAGATGGAACCGGCCGATCCGGTGATACCCCAACGCGCGCAACATGCGGACGCCGCCGATTCCCAACAGCAGTTCCTGGCAGAGTCGATAGTACTGGTCTCCGCCGTACAGCACGCCCGTCAAGGTCCGGTCCCACTCGCTGTTTTCCGCAAGGTCCGTATCGAGCAAATAGACCGGCACGTGAAATCCTGACTGGCCCGTGAGGAGATAGCGCCAGGCGCGAACGTGGACCTTGCGCCCCTCGATCTCGACCTCTGTCCGTGCATCGAGTGGTTCGAGAAAGTCATTGAGGGCCCATCTCACCGGCTCTCCTGTTTGTATGCCCTGCGCATCGAGCCGTTGAAAAAAATGTCCACTCCGGTACAACAGGGTCACGGCCGCCATCGGGAGGCCGATGTCGGCGGCTGTTCGAATGGTATCTCCTGCCAGCACGCCGAGACCGCCCGCATAGGTCGGCATGCTCGGATCCAACCCGACCTCCATGGAAAAATAGGCCACCAGAGTCTTGTCGACGGGTGCTGCACCCATGAGTTGACCTTCAGGCATTATGACGACCTATCGGAATCACCGGCTTGATTAAAACCCCAGATACATTCCCAACCCGACGGTCTCGATTTTCTGCGCGAAAAACTGACCATATGGATTGAAGCCATGATAATAGTTCAGCAAAAACCGGAAGCGACGGGTCGAGCCTTCTCTCGACCATTCGATTCCTCCGACGACGTTCGCATTGATGATCCACTTCAGTTCTTCGAACGTTTTAAAGTCCGCGCCGAACACCGGAGTCATCAACAACCCCGCCAGCTCTTTTCTCAAGACCGGCGAGGGCATCGTCGGACCGCACAACTCGAATCCCCACTGCACCCGGTTCCGGTCCAGCGAAGCCGGCTCTCGATGCATCAATATTCCTCTGCCTGCATACAACCTCGCCCATCGATAGTCGTACGACAGGATCGCTTCCATCTCCTCATAACTCAAATTCACACGGGGGCCCCCGAGCCGCCCCAACAGGAATTCGTCGCCGAGATGACTGCTCTGATGGTATGCGCGCACTCTGGTCGACCAGTTCCCGGCACGCCACGACAAAGGTACGCCGACGACGACGAAATCGGTGTTGATCAGATCGGAGGACGGCGCATCCAGATTGAACTACGAGAATACTCCGGCGAGCACCCCGGCCTGCCAGCCGTTGCAGCCCTCCCGGCTTGTATAGAATCCGAAATTCTCGCCGATTCCCACCGACCCGATATTGGCATGAGTCTGTTCCATCCTTGCACGAGCCGACTGCCAACTCGCAAAAAACTGCGGCTGCTTGGGATCGGCGATCAGGGGCCGGAACACGTCGTCAGTCGGAAAGGCCGAGCTGTTTGTCCCTCCTTCACGCGGCTCGTACCGACAGTCGGACGGAGCTTCAGTTTTACCCTCTTCCGCACGGGCATGACTCACGCCCAGCGTCGCCAGCGCCAGGAGCCAGCAGAGGACAGTTCCAAATCTCATCAATACCGCCCAGGTCACTGCCATTGTCTCCGGAACCGCCGCCCCCCGCCAGGATCCGGCTGCAGAGAACCTCGAGCCGGCGCCTTTCGAAAAGACACCGTGCACCGGTTCGATGTCATACCGGCTGTCCAGAAACAGCGTCGTCGTTCGCCGCCCGTTGCATTCTAGTAGAGCTGCTCGATCTCCCCTTTGGCCCGCGACAGATTGATGCGCGAGGCATTGAACCGGAACAGCGCTTCGATCACATTGTCCCGGGCACGCGCCATGGAGGTCTGCGCGTTGGTCACTTCGATGTTGGTGGCCAGTCCGGCGGCATAGCGATCGCGTGCGAAGGTCAATTCCTTGGCTGCGAGATCCACCCCCTTCTGTGCCACAACCACCTGCTGTTGCGAGGACTCCAATGTCAGCAGCGCGTTGCGGACCTCCAACGTGACTTGATCCGCCACGTCCTTCATACGGATCGATTCCTGCCGAACACGGCTGCGGTTTTCGGAGATCCTGCTTTCTCGCTGCCCGCCGTCGAAGATCGGCACCGACAATGTTAGTCCGATCGTGCGTGTCGCCACGGCGTCCTCCGGCTTCACGCCGACCCACCCGTAATCGCCGTTGAGCGCCAACGACGGGATCCGTTCGTTGGTTATCGAACTCAGGCTGAGCGACGCCAGCTTCTGCCGTGTTTCCTGTGCTTTCAGCTCCACACGTTGTTCCCGCGCGATGGTCAGGGCTTCCTCCGGGCGCTGTGTCCCGACCGGCACGAATTTCAACTCATCCGTCAACGTCAGTTTCACGTCGAACGTGATCCCCAACGCGCGAATCAGATTGAGCCGCGCACTCTCCTGCTCGTTCTGCGACACCAGCCACCGCTGCCGGTTGTTTTCCAGCTGGACTTCTTCACGCGTCACGTCCAACCCCGTCGCCACGCCGGCCGCTTTGCGATCCCTGGCCAGCTTGAGCAGTTGTTCGCCCAGTTCAATATCGGCGAGGCGGGCCTTCACCGCTTCGTCGGCCCGCAGGGTTTCGATATAGAGCAGGCCGACGGTCGCCATCACGTCCCGCTTCGTGACTTCGGCTTCGAGGCCTGCCACGTCGACGCCGGTTTTCGCCGCCCGCCATCGCTGGATCAGGCTGAGACTGAAGAGATTCTGCACAAACCCGGCCCGCGCGTCATAGACTTCAAAGGGATCGGTGACGCTGCGGGTCAGTCCCAGGCCGGAAAGTTTGTCCGCGGGTAACCCCAAGGCCGCCAGGTTCACCGTCTGGTTCCTTCCGTTCATATAGCCGGACACGTTCGGCAACAATGCGCCCAGGCTGGTATCGGCCTGGGCCTGTGCCGCCGCAATGCGCTCTTTCAAGAGCCGAACGTTGACGTTGTTGTCGATGGCCGCCTGGATCGCATCGCGCAAACTCAAGCGTAACTCAGGAGGAGACGTTCCCGGCACTTCTGCGGCGGCCGCCCCATTCAACGTAACCCAGAGCAACGGCCCTAGTAGGAGCGCCCATACGATCATCTGGCTGATGCATCGATTTCCTGTGCTTTGCGATAGGTAAGGCATGCCAATCCCCATTCCGGTGGTACAAGCTGTGGTGCAAAGAGAGCACCATCCTCAAGAATGGCCTTGTCGGCATATTTCGACTGGAATTTCGACCGGTTCAATGTGAGAAGCCTCCTGACCGGGATCCTGGCAGGGGAGTCTTGCTACAGCAGGGAAATCGATGCTGTCGCAGAAGGCAACAGCTTTCAAGCTATGCGGGAACCCGTCGTGATGGCTCGTCCGCAGTGGGGACTTCTCCGTTACCTCCAACCTCTGCGGCTGACGGGCGGAGCGGTTTCTTGCGGATGCCGATGGTGTGAAAGTACAGGACCGGAATGACGACCAGGGTCAGCAACGTCGAAGCACCCACACCGAACAGCAGCGAGACGGCCAGTCCCTGAAAGATAGGATCGAGAATGATGACGAAGGCCCCGACCATCAGCGCGGCGGCGGTGAGAAGTATCGGCCTCGTGCGGATTGCGCCGGCTCTGATGACCGCATCCAGCAGCGGCACGCCTGCAGCCTCTTGCAGCTGGATAAAATCCACCAGCAAGATGGAGTTCCTCACGATGATGCCAGCCAGCGCGATGAACCCGATCATCGAGGTGGCGGTAAAGTAGGAACCGGTGAGCCAGTGACCGGGGAGGATGCCGATCAACGTCAACGGGATCGGCGCCATGATGATCACCGGCGTGAGGAAGGATTGGAACTGGCCGACGATCAGGAGATAGATCAGGAGCATAGCCACGGCAAAGGCGATCCCCATGTCTCTGAACGTTTCATAGGTAATCTGCCACTCCCCGTCCCATTTGATCGCCAGCTTGTCTTCCGACCAGGGTTGTGACGCGTAGTACTGTTCGAGCTGATAGCCTTCGGTCGGTCGATAATCTTCCAACTTCTTCCCGACGCCCAACACTCCGTAGACGGGACTTTCGGCTTTCTCGGCCCCCGGTCCTCCCACATCGGCGACCACGTAAACCACCGGCTTCTGATTCTTGTGATAGATCGCCTTGTCCTCAACGGTCTGCTCAACGGTCAAGAGTTCGGACAGCTGCACCATGCCCCCGTTATTGGTTCGCAGACCGATCTCACCGATATGTTCAAGGCCGGTTCGTTCCGCCAACGGCAGTCGAAGCATGATCTGAACCGGGCTCTTCTCTTGCGGAATGTGCACCAGTCCGATCTTCGTCCCTTCCAACGCCATGCGCAGCGTGTCTACGATCTCATCGGACGGGATTCCAGCCAGGGCGGCTTTCGCATGATCGACCGTGAACACATACTTGACCTGATCCGCCTCAACAAGGTCGTCCGTATCAACCACACCCCGCGTGGACTCGAACAGGGAGCGCACCTCACGCGCGACGGCGATTTGACGCACATACTCCGGCCCGTAGATTTCCCCGACCAGCACCGATTGCACGGGAGGGCCTGGGGGCACTTCGACCACTTTTACGTTCGCCCCGTACTGACGGGCGATCTCCTGCACCTGAGGACGCAGCCGCTGCGCGATTTCGTGACTTTGCGCGGCACGCTCGCTTTTGGCCACCAGGTTGAGCTGGATGTCGGCCTCGTGCGGCTGCTCGCGCAAATAGTAGTGGCGGACGAGACCGTTGAGATTAAAGGGCGAGGCCGTCCCAGCGTACGCCTGGTAATCCCGCACCTCGGGAACGGTGCGGACATATTGCGACAGGGCTTTGGTCACGCGCGCCGTTTCTTCGAGCGTCGTGCCCTCCGGCATGTCGATCACCAGTTGGATCTCGCTCTTGTTGTCGAACGGCAGCATCTTGACCACTACATGGCGCGTGTAGAACAGCAGGACCGACCCGCCCAACAGCAGCGCGACGATGCCAATAAACGCAGCGGCCATCACCGGATGGACCAAGAGCGGCGAGAGGAACCGACGATAGAGGCGCGCTGCGAAGCCGTTCTCATCCTCTTCATGATCGACTCCCTTGACGACGCTCCCGGGCCGGTAACATGTCTGGCAAAACCAAGGAATCACCACGAACGCCACCAGCAGCGAAAAAAACATGGCGATGGAGGCATTGACGGGTATCGGCCGCATGTAGGGTCCCATCAATCCGGAAACAAAGGCCATCGGGAGGAGCGCCGCGATCACGGTGAAGGTCGCCAGAATCGTCGGGTTCCCCACTTCATCAACCGCATAAATCGACGCTTCGTGATGAGGCTTGAGGCCCAGCGTCAAATGCCGGTAGGTGTTCTCCACGACGACAATGGCATCGTCCACCAGGATACCGATGGAGAAAATGAGGGCGAAGAGCGTGACACGGTTGATGGTGTAGCCGATGAGCAGGGACGTGAACAGCGTCAACGCGAGCGTCAGCGGGATGGCGATCGATACCACGATAGCCGGACGAAGCCCCAGCGCGACGCCAAGGAACGCAACGACGGCGACGACCGCGATGAGCAGATGCCACAACAGCTCGTTGGCCTTCTCGCGAGCGGTCTCGCCATAGTTTCTCGTGATCGTCGCGCGCACATCCGCGGGGATCGTCACGCCTTTCATGTCCTCGACCTTGCGAATGACATCGTCGGCCACAGACACCGCGTTGGTGCCCCCCTGTTTGGCAATCGCCACGGTCACCGCGGGCTCCTCCGACCTCTCATCCCCCACCGCTGACCCTGTACCGGCGCTCCCGGCTCCGAGCCCGAACCAGACGTACCGCTTCGCTTCGTTCGGCCCGTCCATCACCTCGGCGACCTGTCGCAGATAGACCGGCCGTTGCTCGTTCACGCCGACCACTAAGGCTTCCAGGTCCTCACGCGACCGGATGAAACGGCCGGTCTCCACGAGGAAATTCCGGTTGCGACTGTCGAACCGGCCGGTCGGCAACGCCCGATTTTCGCCTCGAATCACAGCGGCCACCTGCAACGGCGTAAAACCGTAGGCCTTCAACCGCGTCGGATCGATTTGCACCCGCAGTTCGCGCGTCCGACCGCCGACGATGAAACCTCCGGAAGTTCCGGCAACCTTTTTGGCCTCCTCCAACACCTGTTCGGCCAGTCGATGCAATTCAAATTCGCCGTACCGTTGGCTCGAAAGCGTCACCGTGACGATGGGCACGTCATTGACATCCTTGGGCTTGACCAAAAATGGTTCGGCTCCCGGAGGCAACAGATCCTGGTTGGACATCAACTTGTCGTAGAGATCGACCAGGCTTTCTTCCATCGGCTGGCCGACATAAAAGCGCACGATGATAAGTGCGCCCCCGGGGCGTGAAATGGAATACACGTACTCCACACCCTTGATTTCGGAGATTTTCCGCTCGAACGGTTTGGTCAGTTGTTCTTCGACGATCTTGGCGGATGCCCCTGGGAAAGGCAGCCAGACGTCGGCCATTGGGACAACAATCTGCGGTTCTTCTTCGCGCGGAGTGACGACAATCGCAAAGACGCCCAGCAACAATGCCGCCAGCATGATGAGCGGCGTCAGCTTGCTGCCGATGAACAGGGCGGCGATGCGACCGCTGAGCCCGGGGCGGTAATTCGTCATTCGTCAACCGTCATTGGCAGGCACTTCCGCTCGTCCCTCGTATCTCGTGAAACGTGAAGCGCGGGACGGATTGTGAGACATGCGTCACGGGACCAGGTTCAGGGGGTTTGCGGTGTCGGTGTCGCCGCCGGTTCGACAATTTGCACCGCGGCGCCGTCGACACCCCTGGCTCCTTCCAGCAGCACCCGTTCGCCGACGTTCACGCCGGAAAGAATCTCGACCTGCTTGTCGAACCGCCGCCCCGCTTTAATCCAACGGAGACGGCCGATCTGATCGGAGCCGACCACAAACACACTCGTCAACTCGCCTCGCTCCACGACGGCAGAGTCAGGGACGAGGATCGTCTGGCTGATACCTTTGTCCAGTTGAAACCTCCCGAACATGCCGGTCTTCAGGCCCGACATCGGAGGCAAATCCAGTTTCACGATGAACGTGTGGGTTTGAGGGTCGCCCGCCGGAAGCATCTGGCTGACCGTCCCCGTCAACACCTGTGCGCCCAAGGCATCAATGAGCACAGGAATCTTATCGCCGCGTGAAATGGATTTCAGATCGCCTTCCGCCACCGTCGCTTCAAGACGCAATTGCAGAGGGTCCTCCATTTTGAGCAACGGCTGGCCCGGCGAGGCCAACTCGCCGGCTTCCACTTTCTTCTCGGTAATCACACCGTTGAATGGCGCTTTGACGAGGGTGTAACTCAGTTGCGCCACCACCGCTTTCCGATTGGCCTCCGCAACCTTGTAGGCGCGCATCGCGTTCTCCATTTCCTGCTTGGACACTTCATCCTGCCCGTACAGTTTCTTCATGCGGTCGAGCTGTGCCTTCGCGTTTTCGACTTCCGCTTTGGCCCGCGCCAGGTCAGCCTGGACATCGCGGCTATCCAGCTGAATGAGGGTCTGTCCCTTTACGACCTGCATGCCTTCCCGCACGAGAAGCTTGTCGATGGTACCTTGGATACGGCTCGAGAGGGTGGCTTGAAAGATGGGCGTGACCTGCCCCGTGACTTCGACCCGGATCGGAACCTGAACGGTCTTGATCTCCGCCACCGTACCCTGGATCGTCGTCCGGGGAGCAGCTGAGACATCGGGTGCAGCCGGTTCCTCCTTGGATCCGCATCCCGTCAATACCAATAATGCTGCGATGAACCACCGTGTCACTGGTCTGGTCCCTGCCTGCGCGCTGTTTTACTCATGGACACCCAGCTTCCTCAACAGCGCCATCATCGGACACCAGCCGGTAAAGGCCGATTGAATCAGGTTCAGCGCTACAAATGCGGCGAAATAGTTCCAATAGGGATGAACGGTCGCGCCCAGAATAACGGCAAGTAGCACAAAAGCCCCGGCAAATAACCGCAGCATTTCATTGAGATTCATGGTCCAACCCTCCCTTTCTACCGGTTCTGAGACAGCGTCGGGGCAAAGGATTCGGCCGCTCCGGCTACGGGGCCCGCTTCAGACTGAGCACATAGCTCGTCAGGTCATTCAGTTGCTGGTCAGTGAGAGGAAATTTGGGCATGAAAGAACCGGCCGATACCGATTGAGGGTCTTTGAAATGTTTCAGGTGCCATTCCCGTTCGGGTCTGGTGTCGCCGACGAACGACAGATCCGGCGCCACCGCCCCTCCCTCGCCGTGGATCCGATGGCAGCCCGCGCACCCAAATTGGGTATACAGCGCCTTGCCCCGCGCCACCGCAGGATCGATTCGGGGAACCGCATACAGGTTCTTGATGGAGATCGCCAGCAGGGACAGGACCACGACGAGAAAGACGACGCCCGAGCCCAGCGCAACCGGCCGTCTGATCGGATTGCGGGCGGGATTGCGATCGATGAACGGCCACAGGAACAGAACGACTATGACTGCCATCGGCAGAATCCAGGTCGCCAGCGGTTCCAGCGGCCCGTGCACGTATTTCAGCAACTCGTAATAGAACAGAAAATACCATTCGGGCACCGGGACAAAACTCGTGTCGGAAGGATCGGCCTTGTCCGTCAACGGGAACGGGATCGCCAGCGCCGCAGCCGCCACGGTCACGAACACCCCGAAGATGACCACAGCATCCATATAGACCTGACGGGGATAAAACGTTTCACTGCCCAGAGTGGCCCGCTCGTCGGTCCAAGGGCCGGCCGGTCCGACCCGGCGGAGAATGAAAAGATGCAGCCCGATCAGCATGACCAGCAGGCTGGGTAGAAACAGCACGTGGATGGCAAAAAATCGTGACAGCGTCAACGCCCCGAGCGTTTCCCCGCCGCGCATCACCCTCATCAGAAAATCCCCGATCACCGGGATCGTGCCTACCATGTTGACCCCGACCTGGGTCGCCCAATAGGCGGTCTGATCCCATGGCAGCAGATACCCTGTAAACGCAAAGCCCATCACAAACAGAAACAGCACCACCCCGACCATCCACATGACTTCCCGCGGCGGCTTGTACGCCCCATAGAGAAAGGCCTGGAGCATATGGAGGCCGATCGCCACCACCATGGCTGAGGCGCCCCAATGGTGAAGGCCGCGCACGAACGCACCAAACAGGACCTCGGTTTCGATGAAGCGAATACTGTCGTAGGCGTGATCCGGCGTCGGGGCATAGTAGAGAGCGAGAAACATGCCTGTGACGGCTTGAAGCAGAAATAAAAACAGCGTGACCGAACCGAAGACGTAAATCCAACTTGCCCCGCCCGGGATCGGCTCTTCGAGGAGGGTCCGTTCAACCGGCTTGAGGTTGAGCCGGCTATCGAGCCAGTCGTAGAGACGCATGATTTCTCCGGGCTAGAGGCAAGGGGCCAGGGGCGATGGGGAAGGCGAGTGGCCAGGGGCATGAGGCTAGAAGAATTTCCCCTAGCCTCGAACCTCTGGCCTCTTGCCGATTGCCACTCGCCGGTTTCACAATTCCACCTGCTTCGCACTGCCGGATTTGAATTCTTTGAATATGACCATGAGGTGTCCGTTCTCCACCTTGGAGGGCAAGCGATCCAGGGGGCGCGGCGCCGGCCCGCCCAGGACCTGGCCTTCGAGATCGAACCTGCTGCCGTGACAGGGGCACTTGAACATTTTCTCTTCCCCCGCCCAGCGGTAGCCGCAGCCGAGATGCGTACATATGGGAGAGAAGACGGTGACTTGCCCGTCCGGTCGTTTCACCGCCCAGATAGCCTTGTGGGAACGAATTTCCAGATAGCCATCCCGGATCGTGGTGACATGATCGAGCTGCTTCGGCTCGCCGGAGGGCAGGGCATCAATGCCGCCGACGTCCACCCACGGCCGCTCCCTCCGCTTCAAGGCCGGCGCGATGACATAGCCGACCAGCGGAATCGAGAGCCCCGCCCCGATGAGACCGGCGGCGGCGATCGTTATCCATCGAAAAAAGGTACGCCGTGAGCCGACCGGGGTATAGAACCCCGGCGCGCTCCCCTGTGTCGGACCGGCTCCGGAGGTCATGCCTGCTTCTCCAGTTTTCCGATGCCCATCGCCTTCAGAATCGCCTTTTCGAAAAATGGTTCGCTGACGCCCTTTTTCATTTTCATCAGGAAATACTTTTCCAGCGCGATTTTTGCCAGATGCACCCATTTACCTTTTTTCGCCCAGGTGACGTTCCGCGGCGCCATCTGCGGGAGCGCGACGAACGCCATCCCCGTATCGCCCATGTCGGCCAAGCAGATCGCATTCCAGGTCGCCGTGTCCTTCTTCTGATTGTTCTCGATGTCAGCGCGTATGTTGTGCACCGCGGCCGAAACCATCGACTCGATCATATAGCCCGTCTTGGGCGCCCCGGTCGGGACCTGCGTCTGTTCCACCGGCGGGATCGCCACGCAGACACCCACGGCGTAGATGTTCTTGTACTTCGGATTGGCCTGGTACGAATCGATATTCACGAAGCCCTTGGGATTGCAGAGCCCCGTCGTCCCCGCCACGGCGTCAACCCCCGCAAATGGCGGAATGATCATCGAATAGCGGAAGGGCACTTCCTGGCCGTCCTCCAGGAGCATTTTCCCCGGCTGCACTTCCTTGATCGCCGTATTGTGGAACGGTTTGATCGAATGTTCGGCAAACTCGTCTTCCATCAGCCGCCGCGATTTTCCCACCCCGGCCAGCCCCATGTGGCCGATGTAGGGTTCGGGCGTCACGAAGTAGATCGGAACCTTCTTTCGAAGCTTTTTCTTGCGCAGGTCGGCGTCCAGGATGAATGCCATCTCGTATGCCGGCCCGAAGCACGAAGCACCTTGGGCGGCACCCACGACGATTGGACCGGGATCTTTCAGGAAACTCTGATAGGCTCCCCAGGCCTGTTCGGCATGATCCACGTTACAGACCGACTGGGTGTAGCAGCTGGGACCGAGTCCGGGAACGGCGCCGAAATTCAGCTTTGGCCCTGTCGCGATGATGAGATAGTCGTAGGGCACCTCACCCTTCGCCGTAACGACCCGATTCTGCTC
>DATGEA010000311.1:0-3175 GCA_035310605.1 Nitrospira sp.
AGACTCCAGTCTCGCCGACACAGCAATCTGACGAACTCACCCAGCCCATCTATACCCCGCCGAAAAAGTTTATCCCTCGAGCCAGGGTCGGAGGGGAACTGCGCGGCACCGATGGAAATGAGCCGGAAGTCCAGGCTCTGGTGCCGGACCACGTGGGCCTCACTTCCAGCAAGACCCCGGTCCTGAACTGGTTCTTGTCCAAGACCACTCCCCATGAGGTTCGTTTCACCCTGGTCGACAACAAGCTGGTGAGACCCCTGTACGAGGCTCCCATCCAGAAACCGAAAAAGGCAGGGATCTATTCCATCCGCATCCAAGACCTCGGATTGGCGCTCGAACCGGGCGTGCAATACCGCTGGTACGTTTCCGTTATTCGGGATTCTTTATCCCCCTCCCAGGATATCGTGGCCGGTGGCGTGATCGAACGATGCGAGCTCAACGATTGCATTGTTGTGATGGATGCGAGACTCACCTGTTCAATACAAAGCGTCATTGAGAACGCACGAGCCGGATTCTGGTATGACGCCATGGGCTGTCTCTGTAATCTGATCGATGCCAGCCCGACGGATGAGAAGCTCCGCCGACTCCGCGCCGGACTGCTCAAGCAGGTCGGACTCAACGGCGTCGCGGAATGGGACTTGAAATCGATTCAATCCCCTCTTCACTGACCATCTGTTTCTCCGATCAGTCCGTACCACTTCGCCTTCCTAGCTAACTCCCGATCAGGCCCATCAACTTTGCCATCAGCCATCTGAATCCGCCGTCCTTCCGGCTTATCAAAAGTGATTCAGTGCAGAATCCGTTTCGATCCACTTCGGTGCATCATTTGTGGAAAGGCTGATCGTTCCCTCTCAATTGCCCGCACATTACCCGCAAAATGTTGGGAATTTCTTGACCGCCCAAAGGGACAAACCCTCAGGCCTGTTGGCACAGCGATTGCTCATTTCACCACCTAGAGGCTTTGTCAGCATGCAATTTACGCAGACCGATGGAGGGCAATCACATGACACAAGAATTAATTCTTGGCGTCCTGCTCGCTGGATTGGTCGGCCTCATCTGGGTCATGACGGTCTCTATCCTGGCGGGGGCTCATCCCACGTCCAAAGAGCAGAATGCCCGGACATCTTCACACTAAGGACGGCATTCCGATTCAGCACGGTCAATTGATCGCATGAAGAATATCTCTCACCGACCTAACCATGAGGTTCCTATGGAGACTGTTGTCGAAACCCCGCACCACAAAGGCGTGAATGGCGCTGTTCGTCAGGTTTCCTCAGTCGCACGTACCCGGAAACAGCGGGTCACCATCACTCTGCCGGTGGCACTCCTCGAGCGGCTCCGGAACGCGGTCTATTGGACAGGGCATGGCACACTGGCACGCCTCATCACCGACGCCCTCGCTGGCGCCGTCGCACAGATGGAACAGCATAATGGAGGAACCTTTCCAGCGCGCTTGACTCCTCTGCGCAGAGGCCGTCCGCGCAGCAAGGCCTCACCGTCGATGGCACCGACCACCCCTCCCCGGAACGGGTCCATTCAATAGAGTCTGACCAGAACATCCGGCCAGCGGCATCGCGGACCAGATCGGCTTCGACCCTTCAGGATCGAAGCCGATGCCCTAAGCGCCACTGATTTACCTGTGTTCCGGCTCTACATCCCAAGCACAGCTCTTGCTTTGAAATTAGGTAGCGCGCTCCTGCGCCAAGAAAGGTGACCATCGATGGGAGATCCCCCCGCTGCAGACTATCCAGGATGGGGTACCGCACCGACATTTAGGATCACTCCCATCGCAGCTCCCTCGCAGGCAGCAGCGGAACTGACAGAGCCATCCAATCATTCCATCCCCTCGTCGGAGGCTCCCCGGGCGGCCTCTTCGACAGCCACGTGATGGGTGGGCTGACGGAGAAGTTCTGAGTTCTGAGTTCTACGCTCTGAGTTTTGAGTTCACGGTCTGAATCGCCGGGAAATTCTGAGTTCGGCTTTATGCGTTGTGAGTTGGAACACCAGGACAAAGAGCTCTTGGCCATGGATGCCGAGCTGAAACGATTAGGTCATCCGATGCTGGCGGCGCTGCTGACTGTAAGTATCAGCGCGCCGGCCGAGGCGGAAGTCTCGCTGTTGGAGGTTCCAATCCCGACGACGGAGGCCCGTCTGATCGAGGAGCTGGAACTGATGAAGGAAGAAGAAACGGTGAGCATCGCGTCGCGCTACGAGCAGCCCATTTCCGAAGCTCCAGCGAATGTCTATGTAATCACGGATGAGGACATTCGGCAATCAGGCGCGACGGATATCCCTACCGTTCTCCGTCGAGTACCCGGCCTAGAAGTCATGCAAGTAACCGGAGCTGATTTCAATGTGAGTGTGCGTGGAGACAATCAACTTACAGCGAACAAGCTGCTTGTGATGGTAGACGGTCGCTCAATCTACGTGGACTCCCAAGGTCTTGTTTTCTGGAAATCCATTCCAGTAACACTACCTGAAATTAAGCGGATCGAGGTGCTAAAAGGGCCGGCTTCGGCCGTATATGGGTTCAATGCCTTTGACGGCATCATCAACATCATTACCAAGTCACCGGAAGAGATGAAAGGAACCACCCTCCAGTTCGGGGGAGGCGAATTTGGAACTATATCGAGTGCGGCTATTCAGGCAGGCAGCGTGGGAAAACTTGGCTATCGATTATCTGCAGGACACGACCAGAATCAAGAGTGGCGTAACCGCGATGCATTGGCCTTCCGCTCAAATAAGTTCAACGTTCACACCGCCTATGCGCTATCGGGAGAAAGCAAACTAGCAATCTCGGGAGGGCTTGTAGATGTAAACAAATTTGACGGGCCACTTACTGGGAGCTTTTCGGGAGCATCGAATTTTAAGCAAGCATATGCCGACATCGCGTATGAGCGACCAAACTTCTTTCTGCGATCATGGTGGTATCAGCTTGACAGCACGACAGATTTTCTCACCAATCCGGCTCTCGACAGCTTGATTCGACTCACTACTCCGGCAGGAAGCTCGGTCGCAAATGGCATCGGCAATACATATAACGTTGAAGCCCAACATGCGGTCACTTTTGACGATATGAATCGATTGACCTATGGCATAAATTATCGTCTCAACAATGCATCGAATGCATTTTGGCCTCAATACGGCGTGGAAAACCGCCTTGGCTTCTATCTTC
>DATGEA010000312.1:0-5665 GCA_035310605.1 Nitrospira sp.
GCGCACACGATCCAGCAACGATATGCGAGCGGACCACTCCTCTCTGGAGAGCCGGAGGGGATTTTCGAGGCCAGTGCCAACGCAGCAGCACGAAATGTCGCCCAAGGTGATGTGGTTTCGATTCACCTTCCCGCCTCCGGCCTGCAAATTCAGCGTGAACCGGTTAACGATCTTCGCTGGAAAAATGATGTGAAGGCTGCCCGATATCGCGGCCAACTAGTGGCAAACCGAATCAAGAAGCACGGCAAGCTCTCATCAGAGGCGCGGGCGAAGATTAACCAGGAGCTAGCCTACTTTGAAGGCGCAGCAAAGGAGACATATCTGCAGGAGGTTAAACCGATTCTTAAGGCGACGGCCGAAATCGAGATGCCAGAGGAGCCAGTAACAAAGAAAGTAGCACCACCGCGTCCAATCACGTTGTCGCTGCTTCCGCCCGACCCACGGCTCAAAAGCGACGAGGAGCTCAAGCCGCCCTTAACCGAAACAGAGAAGGAAGAACAGAAAGAGAGGGAGCAGGAAATTGAAAGTGAAAAGGCAAAACTCCGGAAGAAGACTGCACATTGGCCCAAGCAGGAGCAAGAATTTGCGCTTAGCCTGCTGACTCCACTATTGAACAACACCAAGGTTTACCCAACGGCTATTGACCCTCGAGCGATCTCCGACAAGATCCGACGGCCGATACTGGACCGATACAGACACTGGCTTGAGCAAAAGGACAAGGAACTGGAGAAGGTCTGCCAAGAGATGAAGAAAATAGGAGGCGTGTATGGTTTCATCCTGAGGTCTCAGGCCGGATTTCACCCCCAGTTAGACCCATGCAGGCGCTGGTTTGCCGACGAGGACAGCCACGGGCCATCAGAACTCAGGGACTTGGAACGACATCTAAAGCTCAATCGATTTAATAGCAGCCATACCGAAACCCCTGCTGAATATATCTACTACGACGTCTTCGAGTATCGCAAGAAGACCGACCCGTTAATGCTCGAGCAGGAGCAGATAGCCGGCGAGATGGTAAGCGGAGCGGCTGGTGCTGTCGGAGCGATCGAAGCTAAGATGGCTGCGGCGGAGCCAACCGTCCCAGTTCCCACCAAGCCCGGAATCGCTGGATTCGCGCCAGACATTGAGCCCCCGACGACGCTTCCTCCAAATCCGACGCCCAGCATGATCACGCCCAGCAGGCCTGTAGCCGGTTTTGTGCGGGATATTGAGCCAACGCCCGCGCCCGTAGCTGTGCCCGCAAGTGGAACAGTCTCCACGCAGATGCCCCGCGCCAGAGTGGTACAGGGCAATGAGCCGACGTACGGGAACGTGAAGCCCGCGTTTGAAACGCCCGAGCAAGCCCCGGCGACGACGCCGAGCCGGCGTGTTGTTGGATTTCAAAAGCCGCCCAAGGATGTTACCGAGAAGGGTTTGGTCGAAGTCGAGATGGGTCCCCGCGAATACATCAAAAGGGAATACTTCGGCGACATCGGCGCGGCGGGGGAGCAGCAGTCGCGTTACCACGTGAACATCCAACTCAATGAGCAGGGGATGATGGAGGCCGATGTCGTTCTGCGCGAAGGCGGTCGGCGATCCGGCTCGCTTTTCGGAAAAGAGGAATTCCTCGAGGCGAAACGGTACTTCGAGCAGAGAAATGGCCCCGGTTCGGTGAAGGGTGTCCGCGGCAGATGGGGCGGTGGCGACAACCTTGAGACGTTCAACAGCCGATTTAACCTGTGGAAAGGTCGAGGTCTTTCGCACGAGGCGGCGATGAGTGAAGCGGCCAAGAAGACGAAGACCGGCGAGTGGGCTGCGGCCGCCGACTTCAAGAACGTGAAGATCACAAAAACGGAAGGCTCGCCCGGCGCATTCACCAACGTGGAAGTGGAATTCACCAAGTAGGACCCGATGCCGCGCTTCGCCACATCGCAAGAGAAGGTTCCGCGTCCTAACGCGACTTGTTTCACCGAGATCCAGGGCGGCTTGTTGCAGCACAAGTGTGCCTGTGGGACACACACATCGGGCGGGGAGTGCTCTGAGTGTGCACAGAAGAAAGTGTCGCTCCAACGCAAGGGAAACGGCATTTTCGAACAAACAGAGGTGCCCCCCATCGTGCACGAAGTCTTGCGCTCGCCTGGCCAGCCACTCGACCCGGCCACGCGCGCATTCTTCGAGCCGCGCTTCGGGCATGACTTCAGCCAAGTGCGGGTGCATATCGATGCTAAGGCGGCGGAGTCGGCGCGGGCGGTGAATGCGGTGGCATATACGGTCGGAGAAGATGTGGTGTTTGGGGCGGGGCAATATGCACGGAAATCGCCCGTTGGACAAAGGCTAATAGCCCATGAGCTTGCCCACGTCTTACAGCAAGGTTCACATAAGACTAATGATCTTTCGCTCGCCCCATCTAACGGCCCTTCCGAGGAAGAGGCAAACCAAGCGGCGAATAATGTGTTCGGCGGGCTGACAGAGGCAGTTAGACCTTTGACCACCACCAATAGTCACGGGCAGCAGCTGCATCGTCAATTGATTGCAGTCCCGGGCTCGCCCGTTCCGCTGGCCGGACCGTATACAGGTTACAAACCTTTTCCCCCTCCGCCCGCGCCTCCGCCGTGGCTTATATCCGGCAACACCGCAACTGCCATCGGTCAGTCGGCGAGTCTTGGCGCACTCGCGATGCAAGTAGGAGCACACTTCAACGACTGGAAATGCATTAAGCCGATTGCGATGCGGGCACTGGATGCGGCAACAGCTACAGAGAACCAAAAGGAACACTATGATCGATTCGTAGAGCGCGGCGACAAATTCGATTTCTCAAATTTGACCGCGCAGACGGGGCCCGGCTTGAACCTCTACCTTTTCGAGGACGGCAAGTCAGATGCTGAAATCGCAAAGCGCTTCTATCCCACGAGTGTGGCAACTGACAACCCCGACTTCGCGATTCAAAAAGCCTCGGATTACGGGAGCACTCCAATTCACGATTTCCTGCTTGTCGGCCATGCTTCCGGCGGCGGTTACATGTACGGGATCTCTGGAGGCGGCAACAAGTTCGAACCGTCGGGTAAGTCTTCAGAAGAGCCGCAGGTCTTTTATGACGAGGCCAAGAATGGACATTTTCCGCGGCGGTGTAGATTTACACGCAACGCCGTGACGCGTCTGGTCGGCTGTGACTCTGAAGTTGTCGGACGTAATTTTGCCAGCGTGTATTTGCCTTCGGGCGCGAGTGTCACGACGACAACTCGCAGCATAAGAACTGTTTGCAGAGGACAGCCACTAGGGACCCCCTGCGAACATCCAAACGCATTAGAATTCGCTGCGGGGTTTCCACCTGCAACAGTCGGCGGACCGTTTGGGACGGTCGCCGATTTTGAGACGAGCGGGTTTTGGGCAACGCTGCCGGGACATTTGTGAGGAGATTTCGATGATGAAAGCCATGTCTCCAAAAGTGTCCTTGCCATGGAAGCAGGCTTGGTTATCGTCACCCGTTGCAACGAAGGTTTCGCATATGGTCCATGATGTCCTGCGCTCACCCGGCCAGCCGCTCGCTGCAAACAGGCGCGCGCCTTCAAGCCGCGCTTTAGCTACTCAGTCCAGACCATCCTCTGCAGGTGAGATCGCGGCGATGAAAGGACGAAATCGATGAGCACATTTCCCGGCTCCCCTCGCCTCCAAAAAGGCGCGCTGATCGCCATGGACCCGCTCAACCCGCTGGCGAGCGTGGTGGTGTTCCAGTACAACCCGGACACGTTCACGCGCACGATCTCGCCCCAGGCCGCCGGAGAGGGTGCGGACAAGGGGGAGGTGCTGCGGCTCAAAGCCCCCCCGCAGGAGACGATCAAGCTCGAGATCGAGATCGATGCCACGGACCAACTCGAACAGGCGAAGGAGCCCGCGACGTCGATGGGCATCTATCCCACACTCGCCTCGCTGGAAATGATGCTCTACCCGAAATCGGCCGTGGTGATCGCAAACGAAGTGCTTCTCAATCTCGGCATCATCGAGGTGATCCCGCCGGAGGCGCCGCTGACGGTCCTCGTGTGGGGATTGAAACGGGTGGTTCCGGTGAGACTGACGGACCTCAGCATCACGGAAGAGGCCTTCGACCCGAAGCTGAACCCGATCCGCGCCAGGGCGAGCCTGGGGCTGCGCGTGCTCACCTACCAGGACCTTGGACTCCTGACTCCCGGCGGCGCGCTGTTCATGGCGCATCAGATGGCCAAGGAGGTCATGGCCACGATCGGCAGCGCCGGCGCCGTTCAGACGCTGCCTAAACTGTTTTGAGGAGGGAGCATGTTTGATCCGACGAGCCGCTATTTCAATATTGAAAATGCAACTCTAAGCGTAATGGACAAGGACGGCACGGTGCGCTCGATCGTGTACATCAGGCGACGCTTCATCCCGTTCGGAGACGGCCTGACCACGGTCGTGGAGCATACGGTCACGCAGGGCGAGCGGCTGGATAACATCACAGCGCGTTACCTGGGAGACCCGACCCAGTTCTGGAGGATCTGCGATGCGAATGACGTGCTCGCTCCCGGTGAGCTTGAGGAACTCGGCCGGGTGATCAAGATCACCTTGCCGCAACCCTAGGAGAGACGATGCTTATCGGCACACTCGGCATCCGGCTGATTCTGTTGATCGGGAAGACCGTGCCGTTGCCCGCTCCCAAGAGCGTCATGACCGCGCTCAAGCGGCTCGAGATCAACAATGAGACCGATGGCAACGACGGATTTGAGATGACGTTCACCCTCGGCAAGGGAAAGCTCGGGGACTACGAGCTTCTATCCAGCGGGGCGCTCGATCCGGACACGCGCGTCGTGATCGGCGTGCTCCTCGGCGCGTCGCCCGAGCCGCTCATCGACGGCGTGATCTACCACCATCAGGTGATGGCGAGCAATCAGCCGGGTATGTCCACGCTGACGGTGAAAGGCCGGGATATCAGCGTTCTGCTCGATCTCAAAGAGAGAAATGACAAATATGAAAATCAGACCGACTCGGTGATCGCCACGCTTCTGATCGGAAAATACGCGCAGTACGGAATCATTCCCCAAGTGACGCAGACCTCGGATGTGCCGCTTGTGGTCGATCGCATCCCGCGCCAGAATGAAACGGACCTCGCCTACCTCCGGCGTCTGGCGATGCGCAATGGGTTCGTATTTTATACCGAGCCCCTCACCATCGGCGCAAGCACCGCCTACTGGGGGCCGGAGAACCGGGCCGGTATTCCGCAGCCGGCCCTGACGGTGGACATGGGCTCCTCACAAAACGTGACGACGTTCACCCCTTCGCAGAATGCGCTTTCGCCGGTCGGGACGGAGGGGAGCTTCATAGAGCCGATTACAAAAGTGAGCCTTTCCATACCCGCGTTGCCGTCGTTGAGGATCCCACCGCTGGTGCTGCAGGAAACCAATCCGCGGCGCACGAAGCTCATGCGCTCCACGGCGGGCAAGAACCCTTTCCAGGCGGCGTCAGCCGCGCTGGCCGAAAACATGAATGCCCCGGATTCGGTGAGCGCCACGGGCGAGCTGGACACGGTCCGATATGGAAACATTCTGCGCGCCCGTCGTCTGGTGGGGGTGCGCGGCGCCGGAAAATCTTACAACGGGTTTTACAAAGTGCGATCCGTAAAACATGTGATCGAACCGGGCGCATCTTATAAACAACAATTCGAACTCAGGAGAGAGGGGAC
>DATGEA010000313.1:0-6534 GCA_035310605.1 Nitrospira sp.
CCCATGATCGAGGGTGATGGACCGCGGGCGCTGGCCTTCGCCCAGGAGGCGATCGAGCACCCGGCTGACCGTCTCTCCCGACATCCGAAATCCCGCCTCTAGGACCGAATTGTGCCGACTCCAGTTATCCACGACCGTCACGATTCGAAATGGCCGTCCGTCGGCCAGCGTATCAGGCACAAAATCCATACTCCAGCGCTCGGTCGGCCCCACCGGTGTGGGCGCGGGGCCTCGGTGGAGGGCGATGTGTTTCCGGCGCCGTCCCCGCATGCGCAGCTGTAACCCGTCAAGGAGATACAATCGGCGGACGCGCTTCCGATTGATCAGCCAGCCTTCACGCCGGGGCAACACCCAGATCCGCAGGTAGCCGAACCGAGGCCGGGCATGAGCCAGATCACGAATGCGCAGCCGCAGCGCCAATTGATCCTTGGCCCGACTCCGTCGATACCACGAGGCCCGTCCGAACTGGGCGAGGCGACAGGCCCGCGCACAACTCACCTGAAACGTCCCATGAAACCATTGGGCCAGTTCCCGGCGGCGGGCGGGCCTTAGACTGTTTTTCGCAGGGCCTCCGACAGCATGTGTTTATCAAGCGAGAGGTCGGCCACGAGCCGTTTCAAGCGACTGTTTTCTCCTTCCACCTGCCGCAGGCGGCGTAGTTCGCTCACGCCCAGGTGGGCGTACTTCTTCTTCCAGGCGTAGAAGGTCTGCTCGGCGATCCCGAGCTGCCGGCAGAGGTCGCTGATGGGGATACCGCTGTCGGCTTGGCGGAGGGCGTAGACGATTTGCTCTTCCGAGAATTTCGACCGCTTCATCGATCCACTCCTTTCGTCGAGGACCGCCGAAGTCGGTATCTTACTCTAGTTTCGAGGTGCCGTCGTTTTCGGGGGAGACGTCACCCCGGGAGGTGTCCGATGGCGAAACGACAGCAATGCACCAAAGAGTTCAAGCTCGAAGCCGTCCGGTTGTGGAAATCCTCCGGCCGACCAGCGGCCGCAGTGGCCCGCGAGTTAGGCCTGCGGCGCAACCATTTGTATCAGTGGCAGTTGGAACTGGAGACGCATGGCGAGGCGGCGTTCCCAGGAAAAGGCGGCCGGGCCCACCGCACGGATGAACTCACGCGGCTACGGCGGGAGAATGCGCGGCTCCGGGAGGAGCGCGATATTTAAAAAAGCCGCCAGGTACTTTGCCAAGGAATCACCATGAAGTATCAAGTTGTGGCCGCGCACTAGGCAGAGCACCGGCTCACGCGGTTATGCCAGGCGCTGGCCATCAGTCGGAGTGGCTACTATGCCTGGCGCCACCGTCCCGCGAGTCCGCGCGCCCAAGCGAACGCCCGGTTGGTGGAACGGATGATCCAGCTCCATCGGCAGCTGAAGGAGCGGTATGGCACGATCAAATTGTGGCGGACGTTGGTCGCGGAAGGCGTGCCCTGTGGGCGCCATCGGGTGGCGCGCCTGCGTCGCCAGCAGGGGCTGATCGCCCGACGGATCCGTCGGTTTCGCCTGATGCACAAGCGCCATGCGTTCGCGCCGCCGGCGCCCAACCGGCTGCAGCAGCTGTTTGTGGCCTCGGCGCCGAATCGCATCTGGGCCGGCGACCTCACCGCCATTCCGACGCGCGCGGGCTGGGTGTATTTGGCGGTGATCCTGGATCTGTACTCGCGCCGCGTCATCGGCTGGGCCATGAGCCCACGGCCGGATCAGCCGGTGGCGCTGACGGCGTTGCAGACGGCGCTCACACACCGGCACCCACGACCAGGACTGATCCATCACAGCGATCAAGGGGCGACGTACACGAGTGGGGCTTACCAACGGCTCGTGCGCCAGGCCGGGCTGGTGGCGAGCATGAGCCGGCAGGGCAACTGTTACGACAACGCCGTGGTCGAGAGCTTCTTCCGTACGCTCAAGAATGAACTGGTCCATGACCAGGACTTCTCGACTCGCGAGGAGGCCCGGGCAGCAGTATTTGAGTTCATCGAGGTATTCTACAATCGGCAACGGCTCCATCAAACCCTCGGCTACGTCAGCCCGGTGCAGTGTGAAGCCGTGCAGATACCTTAACTCGGTGTCCATGAAATCGGGGGTAGCTCATCCCGACCCCTTATTTCCATCCTTCACACTCATGTATATCCCTCCTGATATGTTCGCCCTATTCGAGACATAGCGCTCCGCAAACGCTTTCCCGGCTGGTGAAGAAAGCCGTCAGCGAGCTTATCTGACCGATGAATCCGGTCGAAGAAGAGCTTCACAGTGATGACACTACACCCCCCATTCGTGGTACGTGGGTTCACCCATAGGGAATACGTGAGCTCACCCATATTCAACTCCTGCCACTTCGAATAGTCTCAGTATCGAGTGAAGCAGAACCACTGCGACTCATACAGAAGGAGCTTTGCGGAAAGGAGGTGACGCGCCGTCACAGTAGGAATGTCAGTATGTTTCGGCAGTTATTCTCTTTAACCGTAAGGAGGGTGCTATGAAGAAAATGACGATCACGGCAGCAGCTCTGGCGATGGCCTTCGGCCTTTCGCCATCCGCGTTCGCGGCAGGCACAGATACTACCACATCCAACGGGACGAGCAGTGCCGCGGCGAACGACAAGTCAACGGCTTCGACGAATACCGATAACAGCACGAATACATCAGACAGCCATAACACCAAAACCCTCTCGAAGACTGTCGATGTCACTAAGACGATCGATAGCAACAACACGAAAACCAGCACGAAGACTTCAACCAAGAACGACACCGGAGATGCAAAAAATAGTGGGGCCTTTGGGGCGTCGGCCAACAACTCTTCCACGGCCTCCACTTCGTTGAGTCTGAGCCTGACCAACGCGTTCAACAAGAGCACGGTGGTCAATGCCACTAAACTCGATGGGTCTGTGTCAGGTAACACCATTTCCTACATTGGCAATTACGGAGGCGCGGCTACCAATCAAAATTCAAACGGCGGGGCTGGCGCAGCTGGCGGTGATGCTAAAGTCATCGCGCATTCCGGGAAAGCTGTTGCCAACGGTGGGGATGGTGGCAATTCCAAAGCTGGCTATGCTGGCGATGGCGGAAAGAGTTACACCTCGAACTCTGGTGATGGTGGCTACGCGCGCAATCACGAAAGTGGTAAGGGCCGTGCGGACCAGACCGCAACCGGAGGGAACGGTGGTAGCGCGACTGGCGCGGCCGGTGGAGCAGGTGGTGCCGGTGGTGCGGGCGGGGCCGGCGGGGCCGGCGGGGCAGGCGGCACCGCGACCAGCGGAGCCGTCACCGCAAATGCCACTGGTGGAAACGGTGGAGCGGGCGGTGGGGTGAGCGTGACAGGCGGATCTGCAGGGACGTTCAATGCTTCGAACACGCTGTCTGCATTTACCGACGCGGCTGGAATCAACTTCGCCATTCAGAACACGGGGATGGCCAGCCTCCAACAGGCAGGTGTCACCACGATGGCGAACGTCACGATTCACTAAACGGGATCTGGCTGGAGGAGCACCCGCTCCTCCAGCTTTACGGCACCGTCCACGACCTGAGAGGGCATCATGCATATCTACTTCTCAATACTGGTGAGCATTTTCGTACTCTGTGTGATGAGCATGGCTCACGCAGGCCCCCCGGAGACGACGGATCTCCCATCCTGGGGCCATCCCGTTCCCTCCGCGCAGTTAGACGCGCAACGTGGGGGAACAGATACCGGTCCGCTCACGATCAATGCGAACATGCTGAACGCCAACCTGTTCAACAATTCCGCCACAGGCAACGTGACCGGCAATAATACTGTCACCGGCGGCGCGTTTGCTGGAGCGAGCGGACTTGCGACTGTCATACAAAATTCCGGGAACAACGTGATCATTCAGAACGGCACCGTACTGAACTTAACATTGAAATAACAATCCATGTTGACGAAATATGCTATCGGATCTTTTTTCACCTTATTGCTGTCCACCGCGACCGGAACGATGGCGGCTACGGTTGAGGTGACTCCGGGAGTCGGCAGTCGCATGCTGCTCCAAGTCTGGAGTATGCGCGAACTCAAAGTCCGGTCTGTCATCCTCCAGAAATATGACTACAGCTGCGGCTCGGCCGCCGTCGCCACACTCCTGACTTACCACTACGGTAACCCCGTCACCGAAGAAGTGGCGTTCCGCGCGATGTTCGAGAACGGCAACCAGCAAAAAATCCAGCAGGAAGGCTTTTCGCTCCTGGACATGAAGCGGTTTTTAGAAGCTCAGGGTTATCGCGCAGATGGGTTTGAGGTTTCTTTAGAGGACCTGTCGAATGCCGGCATTCCGGCGATCGTGCTGATCGTGGATAACGGCTATCACCATTTTGTGGTGATTAAAGGCATGCGGGACAATAAGGTCCTGCTTGGCGATCCGGCAGTCGGAATGCGGGTGGTGCCGCGCAAGCAATTTGAAGCTTCATGGCCCAACCGCATCGTCTTTGTCATCCACGACTCTCCGGCACGTGGTGAATTTAATACAGCCCGCGATTGGAGTGTCCGCCCGAGATCCCCCCTCGGACGACCGCTCAACGCCGACACATTGAGCAGCATTCTGCTTTTTCGTCCAGGCGGGAGGGATTTCTAATGAGGCTCTTTTTGCAATCGATCGGCCACATGACGAAGGTCCTGATGCTTGCTTTCTTATGCGTGCAGTCTACGAGTCCAGCTATGGCATTGGAGGGCGACGAGGATTTTACGCGATGGACACCGGTGAGTGAGGCGGTATTGGACGGGATGCGAGGAGGGTTTCAAAGCAATCCGAATGGTCCCGTCATGTCATTCGGGATCGAACGAAGCGTGTTTATCAATGGGCAATTCGTCAGTTCAACAGTGCTCAAAATCCCGGACTTGATGCAATTCGCCAGCAATCCGAGCAGCACCTTCACGCTCATCCAAACTGGAGGTGGCAATGCGGTAACCCCTGGCATGTCCTCGCTGCCGACACTCATGACCGTCATACAAAACTCTCTCGACAATCAACGCATTCAGAACCAAACTGTCATTAACTCCACAGTGGCAGCGCTCAGTTGGGCCCGATCGCTCGCACTCGGGCATGAGCTCTCGCAGGCCACCATAGGAGCCATCCGGCATTAAAAACTCTTACCTCGAAAAGACCGCCGTGGGGACCCGGACCGTCACTTGGAGATCCGGCGCTTCCCTCGTCGCGCCGACGCCGACTACGAAGTTCACAAAGCTGCGATCACTCAGTCGAAACGCGCCTCCAACGAGCAATACCCCGATTTGGGTGACCTGCGCCGTGGTCGTGAGAAGCAGGTTGGAGGCAGAAGTGGGTCTCTCGAACACGGTATGGTCGTACCCCAAACTCAACGATAGCTTTTCGTTCAGCGAAATGCCGAGACCCAAATTGGCATTGGCGCCGCTTCCGGGATTGACGCGCCCAATGTCGCCGCCTACATTACGGGACATATTCCAGATGTAGCTCATACTGCCGAAGAGGACCACCGGATCGCTGGGAAAGAGGACGGTAACGCCCGGTTGGAGAATGTAAAAACCGGACCCCGTCGGCAATTCTTTTTGAAGCCCCGTGATCGGGTCTATCGGCACTTCAAACGGGCCTTTCCCAGTGGTGCTCTTAAATCGGGTGAACCCCACGAAGTACGGTTCGTCGGGCCCAGCTTTGTTGATCTGATACCGGGCTGTTGTTTCAATGTCTCCGAGACCAGAACCGGTGGTGTATGACAAGGTATCAGCCGTAGACGGCGTGGCAAGGGGGCGTTGCGTAATCGAGTCATCCCGATAGAGATAGGGCACTCTCACCTCGAGTTCCAGCCGATTCGTCAATCCGTAGCGCCCTACCAATGCCGCAGTGTAAATGTCCCGGCTCACACCCTGAATGTTAATGAGACCGACCGTGAGGGCCGGGACAATGGTAAACCCCGTTAGCGTCACGCGGTTACTGCTGAGATGGGCATATTGCAGATACGGCTCCAAAATAAGTGTGCCCTTGGGGGTTAGTACCCCGGCCCCGGGCAAATCGAATGTCCGAACCATCCACGGTGGGAGCGTCTCTTGTGGACTCTCGGGAGCGACCCCCACTGGGCTGACAGACTTCGTACCTTCCGCAGGAACCTCTTGTGCAGCGGGCGCCTCCTGCTTGGGGGCCGCATGGATCTCAGAAGCCATCAGGCCCAACGTGAGCGCCAGAGAGAAGACCATCCAGACGGCTTCACAAGTTGTTTTGGCAGTCCTCGGCATTTTGATAGATTGTCCCCGTTCGGATCGATACAAATGCAACATCCGTTGTCCCTCCGGTGTCTCTTGCTGATGCGGTCACTGCCGACGGTCGTCCCCGTGCAATACGGATACAGTTTGGGAATGGTCCAATGTCTGCATAAAAGTCGCCCTGATTATCCGAGTGGATGAATGAAAGGGCAGCATCCATCTCACGGATCCGTGCAATGGTGAACCGTAAGTCTTTGCCGACCGTGTAACGACATTCAATACTTTGAGATAGGACGGCTCGACAGGTCTTACCGGCCAGAACCACATCATAGATCGTCCTCTGCAGGCTCGCCTC
>DATGEA010000314.1:0-29564 GCA_035310605.1 Nitrospira sp.
AACATATAATGGTAGCGGTCACCGGCTCGAACATCCTCCATGGTGACCTCGAAGTAGCCGTTCTCCCGCGGCTCCATCGGAACCGGCCGGCGACGCGGATCGCACAGATGGATTGAGACGGTCTTCGCACGGGGGGCCCACACTCGAAACCGGACGAGCGATGACCCGATGGGCCTCGCACCAAGATCCAATCGCCATTCTTCGTTGGATTGCAGAACCATATCGCCGCCCTCTGCTCCAGTCTGCCTGATCGACCTGCGTTAAACCAGTGGCAGCCACCGGCATCGAACTTCCTCAGAAGGAACCGACTTGTGCCAGCTTACCGGAAGAATCACCCGCATTTCTTCTTAAGGGTGGCGCGATGAATCTCCCGCTGCGCACGTCCAACGAGCTTCGCCAAACTGAACCAGTTCGACCCGGAGCCGTTTTGATGCTCCTATCGAAGGGATAAACTCCCACCTCGTACGCCGCGTTGCGCGAGGACAGGAGACTAACGGGCCCCCCTCTTCTCCTACACCGAGCGGGGGTGCGAGCGCGGTGGGGCTGTTCGCGGTGACAGGACCCGCTCTTATTTTTCTGTTACTCTTCGCTTATGCTTTCTAGCTCCCACCGCCGCAACACCAGAACCCCCCGTCGTCGCCGCCGCTCCCGCCATCGCCGCACCCTCAAAACCTTCTCGCGTTTCCTGCGCAGACGGTGGCGGACCTTCCATGCGGTCGCGAAGGCCGTGCTGGCCTCGCCGCCGACGGTTCGTGCCGTCGTGATCGTGTCAGGCATCCTGCTTCTCTGGCTCGGCATCAACTGGGCCTATCACGCGTATTCCAAGCCGACCGAGCTCTTCTTTCCCTTGGACCGGTCGCTCAACAAGAGCCCGTCCGAAACCTGGAAGGAGTACGGACCGCTCTTCCGCGAACATTCGACTGCGGTGATCACGCCTGAATTACTGGCCGCGCTCGCGCAGGCGGAAGGAGCCGGCAATCCCGTGGCGCGGACCTACTGGCGCTGGAGTCCCTCGTGGAATCCCTTGGAGTGGTACCAGCCGGCGTCGAGCGCGGTCGGCATGTACCAGCTCACCGACGGGACGTTCCGCGAGGCGAAGCGGTACTGCATCCACGACCATGAGGTGGTCGAAGACGGTCCCTGGCACGACCTGAATTCGTGCTGGTTCAACAGCCTCTACAGTCGCGTCCTGCCGAGCCATGCGATCGAGCTGACGGCAGCCCTGCTCGACCGCCAAGTGGCCAATGCGATCGGATCGCGGCCACGCGCCGCATCGACGCTCCGGCGGAAACAGGACCTGGCCGCCGTGATTCACCTCTGCGGCGCCGGAGCCGGCCGCAGCTTTGTGACGCGAGGATTCCGCCTGAGCCCTCACCAACGCTGCGGCGATCACGACGTGCAGAGCTACCTGACGCGTATCACGCTGTTGAAGAGCCAGTTCGCTCAACTGGCGGGAAACGGCAACGAGCGGCTGCGTTCGGGAAGATGAGAAGCCTGTACGTGGGGGAAGGGAGTTCCGAGTTCTGGAAAGCTGCGGTTGAGAACCAGCTGGTTGATACATTGACCTTGCGTTCCCGATTTCGTTAGAAGCTTCCATGCACCCCCTTCCGTCCTGCTGCCGGGCCATCCGTATCATTTACTGTGTCCTCTGTCTCGTGCTTCTGCTCGAAACAGTCGCGGATTGGTCCCTCGCAGAAGAAGCTCCGCAGCCGCCCGCCACGCAAATTTTTCGAGCCTCCGATTGGAAAGGCGGCACGGACAAGGCGTTTGAAGGCTGTAAGGCGAATTCCGGCGAATACACCTTGTGGGTCTACGCCAAAGGCGAGACCTGCGGCGTGCCGCGCGAGCAGGCCGATCGCGTGGTGATGTTCCGTCAGCCCCTGCCCGGTGTCTCGCCTGTCCGCGCCACGTCACAGCTCCCAGGCGGCGTCTATTTCGCCTGGGCGTTCGGAAGCGGCGATCCCGGCCACCCCTGGATCAATCTCTGCGCGAAGACCTGCGCCAAAGGGGCGTTGCCGGCGCAGCCGGGATGGGTGTTTCTCGGCTCGATCGAGGTGCGTGAACTCCATCAGATGTGGCTGAAAAGCTGGGAGCAGCCCGACGGCCATCAACTCTCCGTGCAGGCCATCGTGCTGTCCGCTTCCGAGAAGCAACCGGAATGGCGGCCGTGAACGGAAGCGGTTATCCCCGTCCGAACAGATTCTTGAGGATCTTCAACGCGGCCTGCCTGGTCAGTTCCGGATCGCTTTTGACCTTCATGAGCTGATCCCGTAACTGGTGCGCCTCGGCATAGTCCGGTTTCAACCGGATCGCTTGCGTCAGGGCCTGCTCCGCGCCGGTGACATCCCCCTCCGCCATACGCACGAGTCCAAGGTCCGCCACGGTTTCGGCATCGTCCGGCTTGAGTTCCGAGGCTCGCACCAGGGCAAGCTCGGCAGCAGACAGGTCCCCCTTGCCCATCGACGCACGCCCCAGCCAATAGAAGGCTTGATGATCGTCGCCCCCCAGGCGAATGCTGGTTTGCAACGCGTGAATGGCCTCGGCGTAGTCGTGATGGTCCAACAGCACCTGGCCCAGTCCCCGGTAGGGATCGGGCCAGTCGGATTTCACGTGAATCGCCGCGCGATAGGTTTCGATGGCGCCCAGCACGTCTCCGCGATGCGCGAGTTCCTCGGCCAGCCGGAATTTTGACAGCGCATCGGTCCCGCTGAATTCCGGCAACGCACCGAGCTTCGCGCGCAGCTGTCTGAATTCCGGCTCGAGGCTCGACTCAGTCTCTGCGGCAGGTTCCTGGGCAAACGAGAGGCCTGCGGTCAACATGATCAGCAGGACCGCTGCCACACCGACATTCGGGATCGACAAGACAACCACCTCCTGATGGTCGATGGACTCACATGGCTGCCGGAATCCACGCTACTCATCCTGACGGTGCGGCGTCAACCTCCGGTGCGGCCATCACTGAGATCTGTTGCGGACAGGTGCAACTGGTCAAAGCCATGTTGCATGGTCGCGGTGGTGATCCGCATGTTTAGTTACACGACTCGATAGTTATTCCTCGCTAATCACTTTAACTTTGCTCTCTAACCGACCGGCTAGCCTTTATCTACCGTCTGGCGCCGCCTCCCCTTCTCCTCAGAATCGCAATCGGTCGATGAGCGGTTCCCGCTTCCCCTACTTTCCCCTTTTCCTTCGCCCTCGCATGCCGTACTCTTCCGTTATCGTATGGATCAGCCCGATCAATCGTTCAAGCCCGGAACCTTGTGGTCCACCCTCCTGGAACGAACAGCCCATGCCTGTGACATCAAGGCCATCCTCTCAATCCCCACGGAGTCGGAGGTGATCGAGCAGAGCGGCGTGGCGTTTCAAGTCCGCGTCACCACCGCCCTCGCGATGAAAGCCCTCGCGGCAGCCAGGCAGTCACAAGCCGACCCTTTTCTGCCCTACGACCCCGACCTGTTCGTCGCGGAGATTTCCCCGACGCACGTCGCCTTGCTGAACAAGTTTAACGTGGTCGACCATCATCTCTTGATCGTGACGCGCACCTTCGAAGATCAATCGGCGCTGCTCACGCGCGAGGATTGTGCAGCGCTCCTGATCGGCCTCGCCGAGATCGACGGACTGGGCTTCTACAATGCCGGGTCTGCCGCCGGAGCCAGCCAGCGGCACAAGCATCTGCAACTGATCTCCCTGCCCCCTACCGACGTGCCCCGGCTGCCGATCGAGCCGCTGTTGCGCTCCGTGCGAATGACCGGCTCCACCGGCCTCGTGCCGGGCCTGCCGTTTCTGCATGCCTATGCGCCGATGAATCCAGCCTGCCTCGATCCGCGCAGTGACGGCGCCTCATCCCTGCTCGCCTGCTATCACTCGCTGCTCCGCGCCACGGGCTTGTCCGTGGAGAAGCCTTCAGGCCCCTATAATCTGCTTGTGACCAGGCAGTGGCTGCTGCTGGTACCCCGGTCCAGAGAATTTTTCGACGGTATCTCGATCAACGCACTCGCCTTCGCCGGAGCATTGCTGGTGAAGGATGCAGCGCAACTTGCTCTGTTGCGGGCGGAGGGTCCTATGACCGCGCTCGAGCGCGTGACGTTGCCACGGGAGCCGTGAATCGTCGTTCGTGACAGGCGAAGCGTTAAGAATGGAGGATCGAAATGAAGCGTCGTATTCCCGCTCTCGTTGTGCTGTTCGTCATCATGTCCACTCTTGTGTGGGGCTGCATACCGCGTCATCCTCCGCACACTCCTCAGCCCGTTCCAGAAGCTCCCAACCAGGAGGCAAGCCCGGCTGATCAACCGAGGCGATAATGAGCAGGTGATGGCAGGATTAAGATAAGTCTCTCGTCAGGCATCGCTCGAGAAGCGTAACGCGTACCTCGTTTCGGGCGTGAGCTGATGGCTGAAAGCTCACTGCCGATCGCATCGGCCGCGAGAGACGAACGACGAGACAGGCGCCGCGGCTATCTCTGCCTGGCGATAATCTGTTCCTTGATCTGCTCGTACTGCGCCTCTTCCAGGATCTTCTTGCGCACCAGCTCGTCTTTCCGTTTGTACGGCCGGCCCGCAATGATCTTCTGCGCGATGGCCTCGTCGATCCCCGGCAGCCGGGTCAGATGCTTCTCGGTGGCAGAATTAAGATCGAGAGGAAAGGCCGGCTGGGTCAACTGCCAGAGTTGATAGCCGATGCTGAACGCCAACGCCACGAAGATGACCAGGACTACCGGCGGTATGGACCGGATCCCCGTTTTCCGTTCAGGACGGATGGGAGCAGGCTCTGGCGTGACGTAGCGAGGATCAGCCATGGGTTCGATGGATTTCAGCGAAGCTGGGCTCAGGGTATCGCACCGTGCGAAGCGCTGCAACTGACCCCGGCATCACGTATGCACCTTCGTCGCCCGCCAGGCTAAGGCCATCCCCAGCACCAATAAGAGCGATGCGAGCAGAAACGGCGCGCCGGGGAGATGCCAATCCGTTTGCGGCCCGATAAAGAAGGCGAAGGTCTGCGTGAAGAGTCCGGGACCGATCAGACTTGCGATGCCGGACAACCCGGCGATGGCTCCCTGGAGTTGGCCCTGTTCGGAGGCACTCACGCGGCGCGTCATCAGTCCCTGCGCAGCCGGTCCGGCAAGTCCCCAGAAGGCCATGACGGGAATGCCGGCGCAATAGATCCATCCGCTGGCGGCGACGCCATAGACGCTAAACCCGATCGCGCCGCAGCACAATCCCGCCAGCAGGGTGTTTCGTTCCCCGAACCGGGCGGTGATCGATTTGATCAGCACACCCTGGACGATCATCGCGCTGATGCCGGCGGCGGCGAGCATGAAGCCGACGGCCGTCGAGCCCCACCCGTACCGATAGCCGACATAGAGCACGGCGGTGCTCGGCAGTACCGCATGGGCGAGATAGCCGAGAAACGCGACGGCGGCGAGGCCGAAGAGTTCATGGTGCGAACGCAGCAGCACGAGCGAGCCGACCGGATTCGCCCGCTTCCAGGAAAACTTCATCCGTTTTTCGCGCGGGAGCGATTCCGGCAGAACGAAGTACCCGTAACAGGCATTCACGAGACTCGTCGCGGCGGCTCCCCAGAACGGCAGGCGCGGATCGCTGGCTCCTAACAACCCGCCCGCCGCAGGACCGAGCACAAACCCTAAGCCGAACGCAGCGCCGATCATGCCGAAAGCGGCGGCACGCTTGTCCGGCGGAGTGACGTCGGCGATATAGGCGCCGGCGGTGCTGAAGCTCGACGAGGCGATCCCGGATATGACCCGTCCCGCGAAGAGCCAGGTGATGTCGGGCGCCAGCGCCATGAGAATGTAGTCGAGGCCGAGGCCGAGGTTTGAGAACAGCACCACCGGCCTCCGGCCGAACCGGTCGGAGAGCGCCCCCTGGATCGGCGAGCAGACCAGCTGCATCAGCGCCCAGGCCATGCCCATCAGGCCGTAGATCGACGCAGCCTGGGCCGTGTCCCCGGACATGAAGTCTTCGACGAGCTTGGGGAGAACGGGAATGATGATCCCGAACGACAAGACGTCGAGCATGACGGTGACAAGGATGAACAGGACTGCGGCTTGCCGCCGCCCGGCCGATGGATGGGATAGTGTCATGGGCGCGCATCCTAACAGGCCTGCGCGTCAGGCTGTACCGGAAAAAAGGCGGGGTTCGATCGCCAGAGTCAACTTGCCGCGGGCTGGCGGGTTCCTGATTTTCCGGGCTCTCTGCTCTGCTCCGTCGGCCCTGTCCGGAAACGGAGGAACCACAGTCGTAACCGGTCGAGGTAGAGATAGACGACCGGCGTCGTGTAGAGCGTGAGCAACTGGCTGACGAGCAGACCGCCGACGATCGCGATGCCCAGCGGCCTCCGCAACTCCGACCCGACACCGGTTCCCACCGCCAGCGGCAGGGCCCCCAGCAGCGCCGCCATTGTCGTCATCATGATCGGCCGGAACCGCATCAGACAAGCCTCATAGATTGCGTCCTCGGGCCGCTTGCCTTCCTTGCGCTCCGTCTCCAGGGCGAAATCGATCATCATGATCGCATTCTTCTTCACAATTCCGATCAAGAGGATGATGCCGATCATCGCGATCAGGCTCAACTCCGTTTTGAAGAGGAGCAGCGCGAGCAATGCGCCCACCCCGGCGGAGGGCAGCGTGGAGAGAATCGTGATCGGATGGATGTAGCTCTCGTACAGAATTCCCAGGACGATGTAGACGGTGACAAGCGCCGCCAGGATCAACCACACCTGATTGTTCAAGGATGCCTGGAACGCCCTGGCCGTGCCCTGGAAGCTTCCCCGAATTCCGGCCGGCAGGCCCATCTGCCGAAGCTCCCGTTCGATTGCCGCCACCGCTTCGCCCAGCGAGACCCCCGGCGCCATGTTGAACGAGAGCGTCGTGCCCGGAAACTGTCCCTGATGGTTGACCGCCAGAAGCGTCGAAGTGGGTTCATATCGCGTCACGGCGCTCAACGGTACTTGCGCCCCGCCCGGCGACCGCACGTAGATATCATGTAGCGTGGCCGGGTTCTGCCAGTACTGCGGGGCGACCTCCATCACGACGTGATATTGATTGAGCGGGTCGTAGATGATCGACACCTGCCGCTGGCCGAAGGCGTCGTACAGGGTCTGGTCGATCAGCTGCGGGCTGAGGCCCAGCCGCGAGGCGGTGCTGCGATCGAATACGACGAGGGATTGTTGGCCCTTGTCCTGCTGGTCGCTGTTCACGTCGGCGATCTCCGGCAGCGCGCGAAGCCGTTCCTCGACGCGCGGCGTCCAGGTGTTGAGCTCGGCGAGATCCACGCTCTGGAGCGTGTACTGATATTGGGCGCTGCTCGCCCGGCCGCCGATTCGAAGGTCCTGAATCGCCTGGAGATAGGTCGGCGCCCCCGGCACCTTGGCCAGCTTGGGACGCAGCCTGGCGATGACCTGATCGGCGCTGAGCTTTCTTTCTTGGAGCGGTTTCAACGACACGAACATGCGGCCGGTATTGGTCGTACTGCCTCCGCCGCCGCTGAACCCCATCACCGTAGCCACGGCCGGATCGCTCTTGATGATCTCCGCTACTTCGGTGAGCTTCTGCCGCATGGCTTGAAATGACATGTCCTGCGCCGCCTGGATGCTCCCGCTCAGACGCCCCGTGTCCTGCTGGGGGAAGAATCCCTTTGGCACGATGACATACAAGTAGATGCTGACGCCCATGGTCGCGAGCGTCAGTGCGAGCATACTGCGTGGATGGCGCAACACCCAGGCCAGGCTTGACGCGTACCGGCCGCGCATTCCCTCGAACAGCCGTTCGCCGGCCCGGAACCACCGCCCGTGGGCCCCCGGTCGCTCCGTCTTCAGCAGTCTGGCGCACATCATGGGCGTCGTCGTCAGCGACACGACGAGCGAGACGACGATGGCCACCGACAGGGTGACGGCGAACTCACGGAACAGACGGCCGATCATGCCGCCCATCAACAAGATGGGAATGAACACCGCCACCAGCGACAATGTCATGGACAGGACCGTAAACGTGATCTCCTTGGCACCCCGTAACGCGGCCTGAAGCGACGGAACACCCTGTTCGCGATAGCGGCTGACGTTTTCCAGCACAACGATGGCATCGTCCACGACGAACCCGGTCGCGATCGTCAGCGCCATGAGCGAGAGGTTGTCGAGACTGTACCCGCACAGGTACATCACGCCGAAGGTCGAAATCAGCGAGACCGGCACTGCCACGATCGGAATGAGTGTGGCGCGGACGTCACGGAGAAAAACGAAGACCACCAGAATCACGAGGACGACGGAAAGGGCGAGTGTCCGTTCGACGTCGTGCAGCGATGCGCGGATGACGGGCGTCCGGTCCATGACCACCGAAAGCGTCATACTGCCGGGGATGGACGCCTCGAGCTGCGGGAGCAGAGCGCGAACCCGATCGACGACCTCGATCATGTTGGCTCCCGTCTGGCGGGAAATCATCACGAGCACCGCCGGCTTGCCGTTCGCCAGTCCCATCGTCCGCAGATCTTCGACCGAATTCTCGACGGTCGCCACGTCCGACAGCCGTACCGCCCGACCGTCCCGGTAGGACACGATCAGCGGCAGGTATTCCTCGGCGCCCCGAAGCTGACCGTTGGAGCGGATTTCCCAGGTTCTGTTCCCGTCCGTCAGTTGCCCTCTGGGCCGGTTCACGTTGGTGCTGCTCAACATCCGGCGGACGTCACCCAACCCGATCCCGTACTTGTTCAGTGTGGTGGGGTTCACATCCACACGTACGGCCGGGAGTGACCCGCCTCCCACCCTGACCTCCCCGACGCCGTCCACCTGCGAGAGCTTCTGCTGCAGGATGCTCGATGCGGCGTCGTACATCCTGCCCCGGTCGACGATGTCCGAGGTCAGCGCAAGAATGAGAATGGGCGCATCGGCCGGGTTCATCTTCCAATAGTGCGGATTGACGGGAAGGTTGGCCGGCAGGTCGGCGCGGGCTGCGTTGATCGCCGCTTGAACATCGCGCGCAGCACCGTCGATATCGCGGTTCAGTTCGAACTGTAAGGTGATGGTCGCTGAACCGAGGACGCTACTGGACGTCATCTCGGTCACACCCGCAATGCGTGTGAACTGACGCTCGAGCGGGGCTGCGACCGCGGTCGCCATCGTCTCGGGGCTCGCGCCAGGCAGGCCGGCCGAGACGCTGATCGTCGGAAATTCCACTTGCGGGAGGGCGGCTACGGGAAGGAACCGGAAGGCCACCACCCCGACGAGCGTCACGCCGATCGTCAACAGCGTCGTCGCGACCGGCCGTTGGATGAATGTGGCTGAAATGTTCATGCCGCCCCCGGATCAAACACCTCGTGACCGGACGCTGAGGAACGGCGGACCCGTCGCGCCAATCGATCGAATGCGAGATACACCACCGGCGTCGTATAGAGCGTCAACACCTGACTCACGATGAGTCCGCCGACGATCGCAATGCCCAGAGGGCGGCGGAGTTCGGAGCCGACACCTGCGCTGAGCGCCAATGGCAGCGCCCCGAGCAACGCCGCCATCGTCGTCATCATGATCGGCCGGAATCGCAACAGGCAGGCCTCATAGATCGCCTCTTCCGGCCGCTTGCCTTCTTTCCGCTCCGCCTCCAGCGCAAAGTCGATCATCATGATGGCGTTCTTTTTCACGATGCCGATCAGCAGAATGATGCCGATCAGCGCGATCACGCTGAACTCCATCCGGAACAGCATCAATGCGAGCAGTGCGCCGACGCCGGCGGAAGGCAATGTCGAGAGGATCGTCAGCGGGTGGATGTAGCTCTCGTACAAAATCCCGAGCACGATATACACCGTGACGAGCGCGGCAAGGATCAGCAGCGGCTCGTTCGTCAGCGAGGCCTGGAACGCCAGGGCCGTGCCTTGGAAACTTCCCCGGATACCGGCCGGCAGGCCGATCTCCTGCGTGGCCCGCTCGATTGCCTCCACCGCGTCGCCGAGCGATCGTCCCGGTGCGAGATTGAACGACAGCGTGACGGCGGGGAACTGCCCCTGACGGCTCACGACGAGCGGCGCGCTGGTCTCCGTGACCTGGGTGAAGACGTTCAACGGCACCTGGCCGCCGGTGGAGGACCGGACATCGATGAACTGGAGCGCCTGGGGACCGCGCTGAAACTCCGGCATCACTTCGAGGATCACCCGATACTGATTCAACTGGGTGAACATCGTGGACACCTGCCGCTGACCGAACGCGTCGTAGAGCGTGTCGTCGATGAGCTGCGGAGTAATCCCCATCCGTGCGGCGGTATTGCGGTCGATGGCCAGCATGGACGCCAGCCCCCGGTCCTGTTGATCGCTGCTGACGTCGCGCAATTCGGGGAGCGTCTGCAGGGACTCGACGAGCTTGGGCGCCCACCGGTTCAACTCCTCGGGGTCTGCATCTTCGAGGGTGTACTGGTACTGCGTCCGGCTCACCCGATCTTCCACCGTGAGATCCTGCACCGGCTGCAGGAACAAGGTAATCCCTTCGACCGCCGTCAGCCTCGACTGCAGACGCCGGATCACCTCGCTCGCGCTGAGCTTTCGCGCTCCGAGGGGGTGCAGGTTGATCTGAATGCGCCCGCTGTTCAGGGTGGTATTGGCGCCGTCGACGCCGATGAACGAGGACAGGCTTTCCACCGCCGGGTCCTCCAGGATCACTTTGGCCAGGGCTTGCTGCCGCTCCGCCATTCCCCCGAACGAGATCGACTGCGGCGCTTCGGAGACTCCGAGGATCACACCGGTGTCCTGTACGGGAAAGAAGCCCTTGGGCACGACGACATAGAGCAGCACGGTGAAGATCAGCGTGCCCACCGCCACCCACAGCGTGGCCGTCTGACGATCCAACACCCATCGTAACGTGTGCCCGTACTGTTCGATCGTCCGGTCGAACATCCGTTGAGAAACGCGATAGAACGCGCTTTGCTCCGCCTTGGGCTGGTGCCGCAGCAGCCTGGCGCACATCATCGGTGTCAGGGTCAACGAGACGACGGCCGAGATGATGATGGTGACGCTGAGGGTGATCGCAAACTCCTGGAACAACCGCCCCACCACGTCGCCCATGAACAGCAGCGGAATCAGCACGGCGATCAGCGAGATGGTCAGCGAAAGGATGGTAAAGGCGATTTGCCGGGAACCCTTGAGCGCGGCCTCCAACGGAGACTCGCCCTTCTCGATGTACCGGGAGATGTTTTCGATCATGACGATCGCATCGTCCACCACGAAACCCGTCGAGATCGTGAGCGCCATCAACGTCAGATTGTTCAGGCTGAACCCCATCAGATACATAACGCCGAACGTCCCGACCAGCGACAACGGGACCGCCGCGGCGGGAATGACGGTGGCGGAGAGGGTGCGGAGGAACAGAAAGATCACCATGATCACCAAGGCGACCGCCAGCATCAGCTCGAACTGCACGTCCCGCACCGAGGCGCGAATGGAGAGCGTGCGATCGGTCAGCACCGCGACCTGGACGGAAGACGGCAGCGCGCTTTGCAATTGGGGCAGCAGCGTCTTGATGCGGTCCGCGACGTCGATGACGTTGGCGCCGGGCTGACGCTGGATGTTGACGATCACGGCGGGAACCTCGTTCATCCAGGCCGCCTGTTTGACGTTCTCCACGTCGTCGATCACGTCGGCCACGTCGGACAAGTGTACCGGCGCGCCGTTGCGATAGCTGACGATCAGCGGCCGATAGTCGCGGCTCGCCAGGAGCTGATCCGTCGCATTGATGATGGAAGCCCGCCGCGGGCCGTCGAAGGCCCCCTTCGCCTGATTGACGTTGGCTGCGGCCACGACGAAACGCAGATCCTCGAGGGTCAGGCCGTAGGCCGCCAGCGCCCTCGGATTCGCTTGAATCCGCACCGCCGGCCGCTGCCCGCCGCTGATGCTCACGAGCCCCACGCCGGTCAATTGCGAAATTTTCTGCGCGAACCTGGTTTCGGCGAAGTCCTCCACCTGCGCCAACGGCAACGTCCGCGACGTCAGCGCCAGGGTCAGGATCGGGGCGTCCGCCGGGTTGACCTTGTTGTAGACGGGCGGGGCCGGCAGATCGCGCGGCAGGAAGGTCGCCGCCGTGTTGATGGCGGCCTGCACCTCCTGCTCGGCGACGTCCAGATCGAGTTCCAGGCTGAACTGCAGCGTCACGACCGAACTGCCGCCCGAACTGGTGGAAGTCATCTGGCTCAATCCGGGCATTTGTCCGAACCGGCGTTCCAATGGGGCAGTGACGGAGGAGGCCATCACGTCCGGGCCTGCGCCCGGATAGAAGGTGACAACTTGAATGGTCGGATAATCGACTTGAGGCAGAGCAGAAACTGGTAACTGCCGGTACGCGATGAACCCGGCGAGCAGGATGGCCGCCATCGACAAGGCCGTCGCGACGGGACGCAAAATGAAGAGCCGGGACGGATTCACGGACGGGTCCCCTTCCGCGGCGTCTCGACGCCGTTCGGCGGCTGCTCGGCGCCTTTCTGAGGCGAGGCGGTCGGCGTCCGGACTTCCACCCTGGTCCCCTCCCGCAATTTTTCGGTACCGTCGATCACGACGAGCTCGTCGGGAGACAGGCCCGTATCGATTGACGCTTCCTCTCCATGGGTGACACCGACCGTAACTGCGCGCACGGCGACGGTGTGATCCCCTTTCACCACGTAGACGAAGGTTCCCTGGGAACCGCGTTGTACGGCCGCGGTCGGCACCAGCGTAGCCCCGCGTTTGACATCCAGGAGCAGGCGCGCATTGACGAACTGGTTGGGAAACAATTCACTGTCGTCGTTCGGGAAGACCGCCTTCAGCCGCACCGTCCCGGTGTTCGGATCGATCTGGTTGTCCACCGTCAGCAAAGTTCCCGTGGCGAGTTTTCGTTTCTGCTCCCGGTCGAACGCCTCGACCGGCAGGCGCTCCTCGGCCTTCAGTTTATCGAGCACGGCGGGGAGGCTGTCCTCCGGGATGGTGAACATCACGGTAATCGGTTGGAGCTGCGTGATGACCAACAGGCCGGTGGCATCGTTCGCACGGACCAGGTTGCCCTGATCCACGAGGCGCAACCCGACACGACCGCTGATGGGCGCGGTAATGCGGGAATACGTCATCTGCAATTTGGCATTGTCGATCTGCCCCTGATCGGCCTGGACGATCCCTTCAAACTGGCGGACCATGGCTTCCTGAGTATCCAACTGCTGCTTGGCGACGAATCCCTGCCGGTACAGCTCCCGGTATCGCTGCAAATCGAGTTGAGCGTTCTTCAGTTGCGACCGGTCGCGCGCCATCTGACCTTCCGCCTGCGTCAATTGCACCTGGAACGGGCGCGGATCGATTTCTGCCAGCAGGTCTCCGCTGCGCACAATCTGGCCTTCCTGAAACAATACCCGCATCAGTTGGCCGTCCACGCGGCTCTTCACGGTCACGGTATTGAGCGGCACAACGGAGCCGAGGCCGTTGAGATAGACGCCGATGTCGCCGGTTTTCGCCGCCGCGACAAGGACCGGTACAAGGCGCGCACCGGGGTTCGGTCCCTGGCCGGCGCCGCGCGGCTGCGCCTCGTCCGACTTCGTCAGGATCGCATAGGCGCCGACCGCGAGGAGGCAAGCCGCCAGCAGTCCGGCCAACCATCGTTTGAGCAACGTTGCAAAATGAACGGATTCCGGCATGTCATCCTTCCCGGTTTCTCATGCGGACGGCCTTCGTGTCGGCACCAGACCCTGCACGCGCAATCGGAGCGCTATTGTGACCCTTTTGTCCGTTTCGTGGCGGCCTCCAGGTAGTCGCGCGAGACCTGCCAGCGGCGTTGGAGTTTGGCATAGAGCCCATCCAACTTTGCCTGCTGCTCTGCAGACAACTTGGCCTTGAGCTCGGTAACACCTTGAGCAAGCGTCTGCTCGATTTCCGGTTGATGAGAGAGGCGAATCTGTAAAATTCCCACATGGGCGCGGCTGACAATCGGTTCGATATCGGCCTGTTGAGCCGGGGACAGGGACAATTCCCTTGTTAACAGTTTCATCACCCGCTCTTGTCTCGCTGCCGGTCCCCGCTCCCATCGATGATCCTGCTCATACCGGTGATAGAGGATGGTCCCGCCGATGCCCGTCAATGTTCCGGCAAGGAACAGGATGATGAGCCCACCCCACAATCTCCCTGTTGTCATGGCAGGTTCCTCCTCCATACGTTCGCCTCACTCGATGAACGGCACCGCGTTATCGATCTCACTCGACAAGAGCGCGGAGGGTTCGACAGCGTCGCCGTTGGTGTACAACAAGACGGACCCGGTGAAGACCAGGGCTACGACGGCAGCCACCGAGGCGGTCCGCCACACGAGACGATCGACTCCGGGGAAGTCCGTCGTCCGTCTGCGTCCGGCCGCTTCCCGACGGATGTCCTGCATGACACGGAAAGCCCAGTCTACGCCAAGCGAAGGCTCCTGGCGAGATCGATGGGCCGCCGAGAGCGCGCGCTCTACTTTATTGAGATTATCGTCATTGAGTCGTGTCATCGTCTTGTCGAGTCCTTTCGAGCAAGAGTTTGCGGAGCATCTGCCGCGCCCGATACGCGCGCACCTTCACATTGATCATGCTCCACCCTAACAGCTGTGCCGCGTCGCGCACGGAGTAGCCATCGAGATACACCAGGGTGAGCACGAGGCGGTTCTCGGCGGACAGATGGCCTAATGCCCATTGCAGCAATTCCGCCGCTTCTTGCCTGCCTTCCTGCTCACGAAACCGGTCGTCGGACTCCGCCGCCAGCACATGGTCCATCCACCCCTGATGCTCCGCGGTCAAAGCGCTCACCGGCAAGTCCTCCCGCCGCCTCGCCCGCCAGAAGTCATAGCAAGCCCGCACGGCGATACCGGACAACCAATGTTCGAACGGCGTGTTCCCGGAAAAACCGGCCAAGCCGGTGTACGCGCGGACAAACACATCGTGAGCGACCTCCGCCACGCGGTCGGACGGAACATGCCGATTCGTAATTTTGGCCACATGCTGCTGATACCGGGCAATCAGCTCCGCAAACCGGTCGATCTCCCCATCCAACACCCGCCGGATAATCTCGAGATCATCGGACACTAGAGTCTGCACTCCAATGACTGCCGGACCGGCTCGTGAGACAGGCCCGGCTACTGTATGATACCCCAGCGGCGCACGAGGCCACAGCAATCTTAGCGTAGCCCCTCGCCCGACCATTCCGTCAGACCACAGATCAGCTGGTTGGAAGACTTCCGTTCGGATCATGGAGTCCGATCTCCGGTTTGGGAATAGTTCCCTCGGCCACCTCCTCGCGATCGGCCTCCAACGCGCCTTGATTGCTGTACATCCGCGCGCGGTGGGATTGTCGCATCCGATCGAAAATGGCCTTCTGTTTCTCCCGTTGCTCGGGAGTCAACACCGCAAAGAGGTCCCGTTTTGCCTTAATCCCTATGAACCGCAGGGTGGCTTCGAATGCCGCACGTTCTTTCACCTTGGTTTCGATCGCGGAGAGATCCGCTTTTTCGTCGTGGATGAGGGCCCGTAGTTCCCGCTCCGCCACCTGCACGTCCGCGCCTGCCCGGATCTTCTCGCGGTCCCGGTCCAGCGCCAGCGTCTTCAGCTTGGTGACCTGCTCGTCCGTTAGGCCGATCTCTTTCTGATTTCTGAGGAGATAGCCAAGCAGGTGCGAGGCCGCACCCCCGTGCCCGTGCATCCCCTGCCGCGCCATTCCGACCGTATGACCGCCCGCCCTGCAACCGGGCCCTCCGTCCGCCCAGGCGAGCGACGCCGTCACACCGGCCAGCGCCAGCCCCATTACAACCCCGAGGAATCGCTTATACCGGATTTCCATAGGAACCTCCTTGGTGAGTGAGAGCGGGATAAGCACCGGTCCAACACCGGGTTGCTCGTCCTCTCTTACACACTCAGTCGCTCCGATAGAGAAAAAGGTTACATCGCAGGGATGGCAATCGAATGGTTCGAACCGGGGCTGTCGTTGACTTAGTCCTCTGGGGCCGATACAAACTTCTCCGCACTACTCTTCACCTGAACAAGAATCGAGGCGATACCATGCCATACACCAAAGCAACATCCTTCCGCGCTGCTTCGGCGTTCATTGCGCTGGTCGGCATCATGGTGGGGATTACAGCCTGTTCGAAGAAGATCGCCAAACCCGTTCCGGCGACGCCGCCCTCTCCGATCGATTTTGTCCAGGCGCTTCAATATGCCCAGCGGTCGGCGTTGGTCTACGAGTCCGATGCGGTGATCCGGCAGAAGGCCCCGGCCGGCACGACGGTCACGATCATGCCCCAGACAGCGACGGGCGTGAAGGCCTATGTGGAGATCGACGATGCCAAAAAACAGCAGTGGGTCGTCGTGCGGGGGACGTGGAGTCTGGAGAACATGAAGCTCGACGTGGACTATAACAAGGTGGTAGATGCCCGCCTGCAGGTCCCGCTGCACAAAGGGTTCGCCGATACCGCCTTGCAGGCCTACCGGTTCGCCAAGCCCCTGCTCAAACTCGGCTATGAGACGCGCGTCACCGGCCACAGCCTGGGCGGAGCCGCCGCCGTGATCGTGCTGATGCTCTTGAAGGAAGACGGCATGACGTTAGGCCAGGCCATGACCTTCGGCCAACCGAAAGTCACGAATCGCCAGGGGGTCGCAAAGTACCGTTCGCTGCCGCTGCTGCGGTTCGTGAACGACAAGGACCCCGTGCCGCTGCTCCCGCCACTTGATGTCTTTTCGCTGCTGGACGAAGGGCCGTTCAAGCATTTCGGCCCCGAAGTCGTCCTGAAGGAGGGCACGAACTACGCCTATTTTCCCGATCCGCAGGTCGAGCGGTTCTCCGTGACATCCTTCTGGAATACTCTCGGCAACCAGCAGCCTCCTGACCATCCGATCGCGATGTACATTGAAAATCTGCAGGCCAAAGTTGGACCGCGGTAGCCCTGCCGGAGGTCCGTCCTCCGGTCCCCGTACCCCCGGCTCCCTTGGCCCGTGGAAACGGGGTTGACCGAGCCTCTCGATCGGCGTAGCATAATTTTCTGACGTTCCAGTGACGGTGGCTGCCGGTTTATTCTCACGCTCGTTCCGTCATCCTGCGCGCCGGAATACGCCGCAGTCCCCTTCATTCCTACGCCGGATTTTTTCTCGTCACGCATTGACGCCGGAGTGCGGATCCTTTGGAACGAGGGTCCCATGGAGCCTGTCAACCGCCGAGTTCTCCTTCCCTTCCTGGCACTGCTTCTTGTGCCTTCCGTCTTCTCCGTGTTTGCCCCTGCTTGCATTCAGGCCGGCGAGACTCCTTCGTTCTTCGTGGCTGCCGCCGTGCCCACCGACCCGCTCGCTCCGCCGGTCACCTGGGTGGATGACCTCGAACACAGGCTCACGACCTACTTCACAAAAAAATATCCCTCATATGATTTCGCCCCGTATACGCAGAAGCTGGACCGCATCCGGAGCGCCGTCAGTCTGGGCGATCGCTGGGGCGCCAAGAAGGAGATGGGCGTGTTTCTCAAAATGTTGTCGATTCGTGCCTATGGTCTTGGGGACGATGCCGCAGAGGAACTGGCCGTGCTCTCACAACGGATGATGCCGGACGAAGAGTTCGGAATCGTATTTCCCGGATGGGACAACAAGCCGTAACCGGCAACGGGTCGAGCCGGAGACGACCGTGAGCATCCGGGCCTGACAGGAGGTCATGTGATGGTTACACAACAACCGGTGACCGCTCGCATTCTCAGAACCGTCAAACACACGCCCGGGTGCGATTTGGACACCCTGGCCAAGAGTCTGCCAGAGTTCACCTGGAATCAGGTGTTTCTCGAAATCGATCGCTTGAGCCGCCTGGGAGAGGTGCTGGTGACATTCGGCACGGAAGGCCGCTTCATGCTCCGGCTGCCTGAGCACAAGAAGGGATCCGCGACTCCCCAGGTCCGGCCCTGACGGCGACACTGTAGCCCTGGGCCACCTCCCTCGGTCTTGTCGGATACCCGATGGGTACCGAGGTAGATGCGGGATTGGTTGTGCTGTTCCTCCGCCTGCGAGAGCGAGGAGAAGCTGCGGCCGACAAGGGGGCGCAGCGCTGCATTGCTGCCGCGGGTCACGCCGTTTCACAAGGAACGCAGAACATTCAGGAGGTATTGTTTGTCGATTTCGTTCAGTCGATCGAGGTCTACCGCTTGTCAATCTTCCGGCGGGCCACTGTCATCGTAGTACTTCTCACGATAGATCGGGCAGAGCCCTTTCTTCTGCAGCAGAGCAGTGGCATCGGCAATCATGGCGCTGTTCCCGCAGAGATAGACGGCAAGATTCTTGACAGAAGAGATCCGCCATTCAATCAGCCGCAGAACCCGACCTGATTCGCCTGACCAGCCTGGTTCCGGCCGGGACAATGTCGTGATCGCGTGCAGTGTCTTGTTCGTTCGGGTGAGTCGGGCGAGTTCGTTCTGGTAATACAGATCCCGCTGGCTGCGCAGTCCCCAGAATAACGTTGCCGGTCTTGGCTCGGCACGCTCCGCATTGGCGAGCAGCATGGACCATATCGGCGCGATACCGGTGCCGGTCGCGACGAACAACAGTTCGCGTCCCGGATCTTCCCGCAGGTAAAAATTACCCGCCGGTCCTTTGAATTGTGTCGTCTCCCCCGTCTTGAGACTGAACAGATAGGTGGAACCAGGTCCGCCCGGCACCAGGTTGAGCAAGAGCGTGATGACGTCCGATCGGCTCGGCTGCGAGACAATGGAGTACGGCCGCGTGACCGTGCGGCCTGGCTGGGTGTGCGGGATTTCGAACGAGACGAACTGGCCGGGTTTGAAGTCGATGGTGTTCGGCTCAATCAGACGCAGGTCGATTTGGCGCACGTCATGAGTGAGATCTTTGATCCTGTCAACTTGTGCTGTAAAGGTTTGGATCGGCATGGCAAGCAGTGTCCAGCCCTTCTACGTTCCCAAGAACCGGCTTGGTCCATGCGACATACGCATGTCATAGTACCGCCCGGAATCAATGAATGTGACTGGCCTTGTATGCGCGCTCTACGAGCGTAGAGGGCTGCAGGAGTTGCCTCCCATCTTCTTCTCTATTCTCGAAACAACCGCACCGGCGCCTTCCGGCCCTTGATTCTCGCCCTTCCCAGCACCTCAATGATTCCCTTGGCCATCGCTTCCGGCACGTCCACAATGGAAAACCGGTCGGCAATCTCGATGGCGCCGATCGCGCTGGAATTGATCTTCGCTTCGTTCGCGATGGCGCCGACCAGATCGCCCGGTCTGATGCCGGCGTCCCGCCCGGCCCCGATATAGACACGCGCCATGCCCGCTTCGCGTCCCCCGCGACCGGGCCTGCCCGCCGGTTGTCGCTCGCCTGGCCTGACTTGGGCCCCGCGATACCGGTCGTCGCCATACCCTCCCTGACGATGCATCGGCCGGTGTGTATCCGGCGGCCGGTGCTGGATGGCGGGAATCTCCTGTTCGGCCCGCTCGCCGCCTTGCGCGCTGAAGATGAGTTTCACGGCCGCCGCAGCGACCTTCGTCGGATCGCCGTTTTCGGACAGCGCCTCGACGACGCCCTTGAACCGATCCAGATCCCCTGCCTCCATGGCCTCTTGCACCGCGGCCTTGGTCCGATCCAATCGCTTCGCGCGGAGATCGGCCACGGTCGGCACGGGCGCCAACGTTACTTTCGCTTTGGTGTGCTGCTCGATGCTCCGCAACAGCCGCTGCTCGCGGGGGTCGAGAATGGTGATGGCCGTTCCTTCGCGCCCGGCGCGGCCGGTTCGTCCGATCCGGTGCACGTAGACTTCGGCGGACGAAGGCAGGTCATAGTTGATCACGTGCGAGACGTGTGAAATGTCCAGCCCGCGCGCGGCCACATCGGTCGCGACGAGCAACTGCGTTTGTCCGGTCTTGAAGGCGCTCATCACCCGATCGCGCTGGCTCTGCCCCATCCCGCCGTGGATCGCCTCCGCCCGATGGCCGCGATTATTCAGCATGGCGGTCACTTCGTCGACCTCCAGTCTGGTCCGGCAAAAGACGAGGGTCGACTTGGGAGCAGCCATGTCGATGATCCTGGCGAGAGTCGCGCCGCGATGGGGCCTCATGACGACATACGCCGTCTGTTGCACGCGCGGCGCGGCTCCGGCCTTGACCACTTCCTTCGCGATCGTGATTTCGACGGGATTCTTGAGGTGCCGGTGCGCGATCGACCGGATGCGCGGAGGCATGGTGGCAGAGAACAATGCCGTCTGTTTGGTCGCGGGTGTTTGTTCAAGGATGGCGTCGAGATCCTCGGCAAAGCCCATGTCGAGCATTTCGTCCGCTTCGTCGAGCACCACGATCTGAATATGGTTGAGCTTCAGCGTCTGGCGGCGAATATGGTCGAGCGCGCGACCGGGCGTGGCGACGATCACATCCACCCCGCGCTTCAGCGCATGAAACTGCTGACCGATCGCCTGGCCTCCGTAGACGGCCAGCACGGTCGTCCGTAATTCCTTCCCGTAGCGCTGCACGGCTTCGCCCACCTGGATCGCGAGCTCGCGCGTCGGAACCAGGATCAGCGCGGAGGGGCGCTGCTTCGCCCCGTGCGCGATGCGCTGGAGCAACGGCAGGGTGAAAGCCGCAGTCTTCCCCGTACCGGTGGCCGCCTGGCCCAGTAGATCTTTGCCCGCGAGGAGCGGCGGAATCGATTCCCGCTGAATCGGCGTCGGCTCTTCGTAGCCCAAAGCCTCCAGCGTGGTGAGGAGCCCGGCTTCCAGACCCAGAGCGGCGAACCCGGGAGAAAATCCATGGACCGCCGTCGCGGCAGGCGGATGAGTGTGATCGTTCTTCATAGACTATGTGCGTCGCCTTTCTGCGTTTAAGTCGCCATCTGCTTCGGCCAGAGGGATTCGAGTTCCGGAAACTTCTCCCGATAGTCGGCGTGGCTCGCCCGGATCACTTTCATCGCTTCCTCGCGCCCGTAGACGCTCGTGATTTCCACTTTGTGCCCCACCGCCCCCGGAGCCTGCTTGTACGTCAGGAAATAGTGCTGCAGGCGGTCGATCAAGGTAACCGGACAGTCGCCGATGTCCCTATAATCGCCGTAGGCCGCATCTTCTTTCATCACGGCGATGATCTTGTCGTCGGCTTCCCCTCCGTCCGCCATGCTGAAGCCTCCGATGGGAATCGCCGTGAGCAGAATATCGCTGTGCGGAATGGTCTTTTCCGTGAGCACGCAGATATCGAGCGGATCGCCGTCGCCCACCATGCCCTTGCGTTTTGCCCGCTTGGAAAACAAGCCTGCCACTTTCTCCCCGCAGTAGGTTTGGGGAACCAGGCCGTAATAGACCGGGCAGAAGTTGGAGAAGCGCTGCGGGCGGTCGACTTTGAGAAAGCCGCTGTCTTTGTCCACCTCGTACTTCACCGTATCGGTCGGTACGATTTCGATATAAGCCGTCACGATTTCCGGCGCCTGCTCTCCGATGGACACCCCGTGCCAGGGGTGCGCCTTGAACATCAGATTCATCAACCGCTGTATCGAATCACCCACCGATCGCCGCATCAATCGAACCTCCTTCGGTCTTACGATACCCTCTGGTCTTTCACGATGCTACCGTCCCGTCAGGGATGCTGAAAAAGTCACTGGCGGCGCACAGAATGACACACCACTGTGCCTGCTTACCATCCCAGCTGCCACTGATGCCCGTTTCGCTCCACCAGCTGGTCCGCCTCGCGCGGACCCCACGTTGCCGCCGTGTAATCGTGCACGCTCCGTTCGTCGGCCAGCAGCGGATCGTAAAGCCGCCAGGCGGTTTCGGTGAAGTCCGCGGTGACGAAGAGCGTCTGGTCGCCGATCATTACGTCGCGGAGGAGCGTTTCGTAGGCTTCGGGGAGCTCGCCGAAGGCCTTCTCGTAACTGAACTGCAGCGCATGGTCCGTAAACCGGAACGGGCGGCCCGGTGTTTTGACCGAGAAACAGAGGGCGAATCCTTCGCTCGGCTGCAGCGTGATGAGCAGCTTGTTGGGCGGAATGCTCCCGGGATCGAGCGAACGGAAGACCTGCGTGGGGGCTTCGTGAAAGGTGACGGCAATCTGGGTCAGCTTGCGCGGGAGCCGTTTGCCGGTCCGGAGATAAAACGGGACCCCTTTCCAACGCCAGTTGTGGATCTCCGCTTTCAACGCCACAAACGTCTCCGTGGTGGAATCCAGAGGGACGCCTGATTCTTCGCGATACCCCGGAATCGTCATGTCGCCGAGTTTCCAGGACGTGTACTGACCGAAGACCACGTTCTGGGGATTGATCGGCGCGATGGAATGCAGCACTTTCAGTTTTTCAGCCTGGATGGCGGCGGCATCGAACGAGACAGGCACTTCCATGGCGACGACCGTCATAAGCTGCGTCAGATGATTCTGCACCATGTCGCGGAGCGCGCCGGCCTGCTGGTAGTAGGAGCCGCGATGTTCGACTCCGAGATCCTCCGCGACCGTGATCTGCACGCTCTCGACGGCATCCCGCCTCCAGAGCGATTCGAAAATCGGGTTGGCAAACCGGAACGCGAGGAGGTTCTGCACGGTTTCCTTCCCGAGGTAATGGTCGATGCGATAAATCTGGGATTCTTCCAGGTAGCGATGCAACATCGTGTTCAGAGCCCGCGCCGAATGAAAATCGTGCCCGAACGGTTTCTCGAACACGACGCGCACCCACCCGTGACTCTTCAGGAGCCTCACCTGGTCCAATCGCTCCATGACGGTCGGGACGATATCCGGCGGCAGGGCCAGATAGAAGATCCGGTTCTCCGGCATGTTGTGCGCGCGTTCCAACCGCCCGATGAATCCCGCCAGCGCTTCGAAATCCTCAGGGGTCCCCTCGCGGACGGACTGATAGTGGATGCAGGCGTCACACCAGGCCCGGAGTTCCTTGACGTTGCGCGTGCCGGACTTCTGCAGGCCTTCGAAAGCCCAGAGACGGAAGGCCTCCTCGCTCATCTCGGGCAGCGCCGCTCCGATGATCAGCGTATTCTCCTTTTCCAGCAGGCCTTGATCCCGTAGATGGTAGAGGGCGGGCAGGAGCTTCCGGCGCGTCAAATCGCCCGTTCCTCCCAGGATGACGAACACAAGTGGCTCAACCGACTGCTGCTCCATCGACCCTCTTCCTTTACGCTATCGACCGAATCCTAAACGCCCTGTCCCCTACTATTGATCCCTCCAACCTCGCTCGTTCACTTTTCCATAAGGGATCATCCAGCTGCCTCTCTCTATGCACAGGGCCCTTGGGAGGTTTCTATTGGGGCCGTCGAACGAGCACAGCTTCATCGTGCGCGTTCCGGGAGCAGGGAAACCTCCCAAGGGTCCTGTGCATCTCTTACTCCTCAGGCGGTTGGATCGGCCCCGCCCACTCCCCTTTGGCCAATTTCACTTCCTGAAACCCGCCGTCAGGCCACTGAAACTGTCCCACCTCATCGATCTGCACAATAAACGGATCGGCTTCGTGCGCCTCGCCACGAAACCAGTACCATCCGGCTTCGGTCGGTTTTGCCTTGCTCCATTGATACTCCGGCATAGAAGTCTTCCCCATCTCTCGATCTCCTATTCTCCCCCTCTCAACTCCTTCAGATACTCGGCTTCCTCCCGCAGGTGTTGCCGCAGCATGTCCCCGGTCGGGGCTTCTTGAGCGCGCTGACGCCAGAAGCCGTCCAACGCCGCATCAATTTCTTCCCGGTTGACGCCGTGCGGATCTGCTTCCCGTTTCCATTCCAGATAGGCTACGATCGCGCCGGCCTCCTCTCTCGTAAACACGGAAAGATGGGCGCGCGCATGGTCGTACCACGTCATGGCTCCGTAGCGCCGTGGATTGACGAAGGCGGATTTGCCGATCGTTTTTTCGTAGATGCGCGGGCCGGCCGGAATCTTCACCGCCTTGTCGGAAAACCCGTTGGTCAGGTGGAAGACCGGATCGGCCGTCTGCAGCCGGTCGTGAAGGTCCGCAATCAAAAACGCCGGAAGAAAATGCCGGAATCCCCCTTCCGAGAAAAAACTGAGCGCCGTGTAGTTCGGATCGAGAACCCCCGGGTTGACCTCCATCCAATGTGTGACGCCCCTGAATGGCGACGTAGTTTCGGCCGGCTCGCAGCCCTCGTGACTGCCCTGCAGGAACGCATCGCCCGGATGCTCCGTCTCGCGAAACGCCTGCCGAATCTGCTCGATCACTCGCTGGACGTCAGGCACCGCTTTCTCCGCCATTCCTTCTCGCAATCGGCTTCTGCTACAGTCTGCCTGACTCGGTACGCGTGAACCCTATCATGTCCAGACTCCCAATAGAAGATGTCCTGCCCGAGATCCGGCGCACGTTGGCGGGCGGACGCAATGCCCTCCTGACTGCGCCGCCCGGCGCGGGAAAAACCACGGGTGTCCCGCCGGCGCTGCTCGATGCTCCATGGCTCCGGCACACCCGCATCCTGATGCTGGAGCCGCGGCGACTTGCCGCCCGGGCGGCGGCGCATCGCATGGCCGTGATGCTCCATGAACAGGTCGGCGCCACCGTTGGCTACCGGATGCGGCTCGATACCAAGGTGGGGCCGGATACGCGGATCGAAGTCGTCACTGAAGGCATTCTGACCCGCCTGCTCCAGCACGACCCTTCGCTCACCGGCTACGGCCTCGTGCTGTTCGATGAATTTCATGAGCGCAGCTTGCAGGCCGACACGGGACTGGCGCTCTGTCTTGAAACCCAACGGCTGTTTCGTCCGGACCTGCGGCTCCTCGTGATGTCGGCCACTCTGGATTGCGGGCCGGTCGGCGAGATGCTCGGACGGGCGCCGGTCATCACCTGCGAAGGCCGGATGTTTCCCGTCGAGACGCGTTATCTCGACCGGCCGTTCACCGGCCATCTTGACGTCCTCGTGACGCAGACCATTCGCCGATCGCTCGCGCAGGACTCGGGGAGCCTCCTGGTATTTCTCCCCGGCATGGCGGAGATTCGCCGCGTCGAACGGAAACTGCTCGACGCGAATCTCGAACCAGAGGTGATCATTGCGCCGCTTCACGGCGACCTCCCTCAAGCCGCGCAGGATCTGGCGATCGAGCCGGCGGCGCCGGGGACGAGAAAGATCGTGCTCGCCACCGCCATCGCCGAAACCAGTTTGACGATCGACGGCGTACGCGTCGTGATCGATGCGGGCTTATTGCGGGTACCGCGCTTCGATCCGCGTTCTGGCCTGACCATGTTGGACACGATTCGCGTCACACAGGATTCCGCCGAGCAGCGACGCGGGCGGGCCGGGCGTGTTGAGCCGGGCGTCTGTTATCGTCTCTGGACCGCGGCAGAGCACCAATCCCTTGCCCCGCGCCGACCGCCGGAGATGTTGGATGCGGACCTGGCTCCTCTGGTGCTGGATCTCGCTGTCTGGGGAACCAGCAATCCGCTGGAGCTCTCCTGGCTGACGCCCCCGCCCTCCGGCACCGTGGCGCAAGCCAAGGAGTTGCTGGCACGCCTGGGCGCCCTCGATGCCGGCGAATGCGTCACGCCCCACGGCCGACGGATGGCGGAGCTGCCGTTGCACCCGCGACTGTCGCACATGTTGCTCAAAGCCGGGCCGTTGCACCTGACCGGCCTGGCTTGTGAGATCGCCGCACTCTTGAGCGAGCGTGATCTGTTGCGAGGGCCGGCCGGTTGGCGGCATGCGGATCTCCGGCTTCGACTCGACGTCCTGCATGGACAATACGATCACGCAGGCGGCGCCACGGTCGATCGCGCGGCCTGCCAGCGAGTCAAGCGAACGGCGGATTTGTGGCAGCGGCAACTCGCGCGACAGCCGCACGCAAGACACGAGGACCGACAAGCGACGATGCATCAGATCGGCCCACTCCTGGCCCTGGCCTATCCGGATCGCATCGCGCAGCGACAGCAGGGCCGCGAGGCGCGGTATCTCATGGCCAACGGACGCGGTGCGGTCTTTGCGAATCCCGATCCACTCGCCTCGGAGCCCTATCTCGTCATTGCCGACCTGGAAGGCGGCACCCAGTGGGCGCGAATCGATCGCGCTGCGCCGATTGCCCTCGCCGACATTGAAACGCTCTATGCCGAAGAGATCACGCAGTCTGAGGCGGTGGCCTGGGACGACAAGACGCAGGCGGTGCGGGCCTCGCGAAAACGACAATTGGGCGCGTTGGTGCTGTCGGAGCAAGCCCTGTCGAAACCGGAGGCCTCGTCGATGGTCTCGGCGCTTCTACAAGGCGTGCGTCAGGCCGGCCTTGCGGGACTCGCCTGGACGCCTGAGCTGCAACAGTGGCGGTCGCGGGTACAGTTCCTCAGACGGGTCGAGGGTGCGGACTCTCAATGGCCGGACCTGTCGGACGACACACTGTTGCGGACGCTCGAGACATGGCTTGGCCCCTATCTGGAAGGCATGACGACGCTGGAGCGTGTGAGGCGACTGGATCTGTCCCAGCCGCTCCACGCCCTTCTGACCTGGGAACAACAACGGCAGCTGGAGCGGAAGGCCCCGACACATCTGACTGTTCCAAGCGGATCGCACATCCGCATCGAGTACGACAAGGCAGATCTGCCGGTGCTCGCCGTACGGCTCCAGGAAATGTTCGGCTGCAAAGACACACCCCGTGTGGCTGACGGAAAAATTCCGGTCATGCTGCATCTGCTGTCGCCGGCCAAACGACCGGTGCAGGTGACCAAAGATCTGGCGAGCTTCTGGGCCAACGCCTATCAGGACGTCCGCAAGGAACTCCGCGGACGCTATCCCAAACACCACTGGCCGGAAGATCCGCTCACCGCTCCGCCGACAGCCAAAACCAAGAGACGATCTTCGTAAGTCCCGCACTTTCGTAGGATAGACCTGGAGCACTGTTGCATCTTATGGTGCCGGCCATGCGCCGCTGTCTTCCTCTCCTCATCGGCATCGTGCTGGTGGCATGGCCGGGTATCGGACCGGCCGGGCAGTGGGACTTTTCACCACCCCTCGCTACGACTCCGTTCGATGACGTCGATAACGCAACGCTTCAGGCGGAAGTGACGACGCAGGCGCTTGCCTTCCTGGACAACTTACAGAAATACTGGGGAGAAGCCCCCGATCGCCTTCGCACTTCAGTGACGGGCCAGATCGAGCAGGACGAGCAGGACAAGGTCATCTATCTGCGCAACATTTCCGATCATGGCGTGCTGGAAGGCTATGAGTTCAGACAGAACTCGCTGGTCCGCGGCCGGTATATGCTGTTGCAGCGTCCCCTTCACGGGCTGAATGAGTTTATCGACTTCTACACTGCACTCAAACAGACATTAACCGGTGTGTACGGTGAGCCGGCGCAGGATCGGATGGTGTGGGACAATGACCTCTACCAACCGGTTCCGGATTATTGGGGGGTCGCCGTGATGATCGGCCATCTGCACTACCATGCGACCTGGGAGACAACTGAGGGCACCATCACCCTGGAACTCACCGGCGACCGGCACAGCAAACTCTTATTGGACTATCGGAGCCACAGGGACGGCGCGGACACGTAGCTATGTCGGGATGTCGCGGGTTCCGTCATATGACGTCCGTGACTGAAACGAGAACTTCACGATGTCGCCGTCTTTGATCGCCGTATCCTCCGTGCTCACCTTCTTGTTCACGGTAATCAGCACTTCTCTGGCCGCCATATACTGCGAGAGTCCGCCCAGGCGATCCTGGTTCGCCTCGACGAGTTTCTTGACCGTCGTCCCTCCCGTGAGTTCGAGTTCCAGTTCGCTTTCTCCGACCGCATTACGTAACGTCAGCCCGAATATCAGCACGATGACCATAGACCCTCGTTAGGTTGGTTTGTTTGGCTCGGGACAACTAAATAAACCGGATAAACAAGGTAGACCAGATGATCCGCTACTCCCGCGCATGACAGCGGAAACAATCCTGTCGCTTGGGATGCCGGGCCGGCACCGGCTTCACACCGTCCGCCTGATGGCATCGCACACAATCCTTCTCGGTCGTGATGGCGCGATGTTCGGCGCTCTTGGGGATCATCGGATTCCGGTCCTTCGGCGTGGGCAACATCGACACGCCGATGACCACGACCAGCGCGAACAGTACAAAGAGCCAATCGATCTTGCGAAACCTCATCGGCGCTCCCCTCCGGCGTTCCGGTCTGCCGCATCATAGCTGTCGCGCAACAATTGTGCGACATGCTTGACGGTCACGGTGCCGGGCAAGCCGGTCCGCAACTGGATCATGCAGGCCGGACAACTCGTGGCCACGACGTCGGCCCCGCTCTGTGCGACCGCGCGCCGTTTGCGCTCCACGATCTGCTGGGAGGTCTCGAAGTCCTTTACGAGGTAGGTCCCCGCCCCTCCGGCGCAGCGATCGGCATCCGGCATTTCGACATAATCCACGCCCGGCAATCCGGCGAGAATCGCCCGAGGCTCCTTCGTGACGCCGGCGGCGCGGAGGTGGCAGGACGAATGATAGGCGACGGTGCAGCGGGAGGGAGAGGATGCGGCCATCACCGGTTTCACGGGCGACTGCGCGACGAATTCCGTGATATGTTTCACCCGCCTGGCCATCGCCTCAGCCGCTTGTTGCTCCGGTTGGCCGGCAAACAGTTGCGGATAGTCCTTCAGCATCAAGGTGCAGGACGCACAGCCGGTCACAACGGTGTCATAGCCGGCGAAGGACGCCAGATTCACCCGCGCGCCTTCTTTCGCCAGCTCACGATGGCCATAGGTTTCGATCGGCGTCCCGGAGCAGCGCTGCGGCGGCAGATCCGGCTCCACTCCGTGCTTTCTGAGCACCGCGATCACGGCATCGCCCACCTCGTCGTCGAAATAGTTGGCGGCGCACCCGTGGAAGTAGGCGACCCTCGAGCGGGGTGCCTGTCCGGGCTCGGGAATCAGGCCTGCATGGCGGTCGCGAAGATGTCTCCGGGCCAACTTGGGTATGGCCAACCGGGCGGACAACCTCGCCGTCTGCGCCAGGCGACGGAGCAGCGGTTTTGTCACGACATCCAAGATCTGCCGGAACAGGGGTCGATCCCAGATCGGCTGCAACCTCGCCAGTAACTTTAAGAATCTCGCAAATCTATCTGATTGTGCATGGAATCGAAAGATCATTCCTGCCAGTTTATTGGGGTTCTCCGCCCGCCGGTCAAGAATCAGCTGGGAAACATCCACTCCGGCGGGACAGGCCGTGCGGCAGGACTTACAATTGAGACAGGCCTCGACCACCCGCTTGGAGTTGAGATAGCTGTAGTTCTTGTCGGTCACGATTTCGAACCAGCCGCGCGAACTCATGTCTTCGGAACGGAAGACGTCATAGACCGGACACACGGCGTTGCACTTGGCACAGGTGGCGCAGGACTTGGACAACCTGGTGTAGTCGATATGATCCGTAAAGGGCCGGTTGCTGATCTTGATCCCGGGGTTCAGAATTCCAGCCGGATCGAAACTGCGTTTCACCCGGACGAACAATTCGTACAGTTCCGGCCCGAACATCCTGGGAACATATTCGGCCCGCACCCGACCGTCGCCATGCTCCCCGCAAATCGATCCGTCGAACCGACCCAACACCGTCTGATGGATTTCGTGATAGCCCTCAACCATCTTCTGAAAGTCCTGCTCGTTGTTCACGTCGAGCAGCGGCACGATATGCGCATTGCCGTTC
>DATGEA010000315.1:0-11711 GCA_035310605.1 Nitrospira sp.
ATGGATATTCTCATGCCCGGCACTGACGGCCTGGAAACAACGCTCCAATTAACGCGAGAATACCTCGATGCCAAGATTATTGCGATGACCGGCGCGCAAGGGGACCGTAACTTCCTCGATGTGGCAAAACTCTTCGGCGCCCGGCGTGTGTTCGAAAAGCCCTTCGACTTGAACAAGATGGTCGAAGCGGTCACGGAAGAACTGGCGAAATAGCGGCTCCTCCTGCTCTCCCTTTCTTCTCATTCCCACCCGACCGGATCGTACCCTCGCTCTTTCAAACAACGCTGCACGAATTGCTTGTACGCATTGCTGGGAGGCGAACGCCTGAACAAGCCGCGGAGCAATCCGGCTGTCGCGCCGCCGGCCGCGCCGACCATGGCCCCTCGCCCCGGATGTCCGACGACCGCTCCGCCCACGGCGCCGCTCGCGGACCCGATCGCGCCCCCCGCTGCAGTGCTGCCGGCAACCTGTCCTGTCTTCCCCTGGCTTGGAGTCGCTCCGGCATCCTTTGCCATGGTCCTGCATTCGTCAATATCGCGATCGGCGACATCCTCTCCCACTTCCTTGTAATGCGCGTTCGGATACAGGATCGGCTTCGGCGCGCAGGACAGGACGGGCAGGACACACAACATCACAATGGCCGATCGTCTCATCCTCATCTCAAAGAGACTGGCCGCATGCTTACCGGCCTCCCGTCAATTCCTTGCGAGCGAGGCCGCGCATCATAGCCGGGTCGTTGTAGCCGACTTCGCTCAGCGCGTCCATGAGGTGCATCCCCTTTGATGCTGCGAGTTCTTTGGCCTTGGCATAATTCTTCGCGTTGAATCGCGCAACGGCCGGCTGACCGTTGACGATCTGACAGGCCAACACTTCTCCGCCGACGTCCAGGATCCCTCCCTGCTCGACCAAGGTCTTTGCCTGTGCCTGGGTGATGCCGTGCAATCGGGCGAACTCCTCAAGCCCGCCGGTTTCCACCAGTCGCCCGTCCGGCATGATACACAGCCTCTTGAAATGCGGCGACCAGTCTTTCCGGAAATCGATGTATTTGATATCCCCGCCCTTCGCCACCGCGCGATCCAGCGTCCGGTAGTCGATGCCGAGATTCTTCTGCTGCAACTTTACCGTTAGTTCCCCGGGCAGGGTACGGCGGAAGATCTCAGCCGCCGCTTCGACCAACGGAAGTGAACGTGCTCTTGCCAACTGCTCTGTTTCGGCAAACTGCATCAAATCGAGCACGAATGTCTGTTTAGGTGAAGCACCGGTCGGGTCGACCAGGCAGGCGAAGAGCCCTCTCGTCAGCACCCCGCTCACCTGCGGATACACATAGGTTCCCCCCTCGGTCAGTAATCGGGTCATCATCTCTAACGGGACATCGTAGCTTTCGGCAAGGACCTTGGCATGGCCGGACAGGTCTTCCTGTTCCGTCATGGCGCACACAGTCACGTTCCCTGGCGCATCAAACTCAGAATAGTCCTCGACAATGTTATAGAGGACCGGTGGTTTGGCTTTCTCAATCTTCTTCTTGATCTTAAACATCCTTAGCTCGTCCCTCGTGTCTCGACGTTAGTCTCTCGTCACGATCGTTTCGCGCTCACAAATTGCGCTTCATGTAATAGTAGGGCGGCAATGTCGTCAATCTCCCGTCTTCAACCGGCCCGCCGATCGTAAAGTGATAGAGGGATTGAAGACTGAGCCCCTTCACCGTCACCACCTCATGCACCGGGTCATCGAAGAAACAGCCGATTCCCGTCGCCCTCACGCCTGCCGCCTCAGCCTCCAAATACAGCACCTGCCCGAGCAGACCTGACTCCCAGAAGAGTCGTGGATACCACCAGGCCCCTCGCGCGCGCAAGAGCCCTTCGAACTCGGCCAGCATCCCGAATGAAAACGCGCTGTCCCCGGCGATGTCTTGATGACAACTGACTTGCACCGCCAACTTTCTTGCATCACCTTCCAACAGCCAATAGAGAGGCAGATCGTCCGGACAGCCTGGCGCCGCAACCCAATGGAGTTCAGGGTTCATCGACTGCTGAATGAAGCTCAGCTTCCCGGGATCACGAACTAAGAAATACAGCCCTGGCGTGAGCCCTTCCACTCGATGGATAAACAACATCAGATGAATGGCCGGCTCATAGGGCCAGACATCCCAGGGCATAGGCCGCTCGAACTGCGTTCGGTTCCCACAAGGCATCACCCGCCGCAACATGCGAAACAGCGTCGCGGCAGAAATCGAGGTTTTCCCGTCGAAGGCCACGGCGCTTCGCCGTTGACGGATGATCTGACCTGCCAAGGGGGCGTTAGGAGTCAGGGGTGAGGGGTGAGGGGCTGTCTGAGCGAGCGAACCACTTAATGGAACAAGGGACTCCTCAGCCTGGATCTTCCACGAAGCATCAGCGACCTGATCAATGATATCCCAATGCACGCCATGCTCACGGCTCAACCGATTGGCTTTCCCATGCCAAACGCCGGCTACCAGATCCTTCACGACGGCCGAATCAAGGAACAACGGAATCTTGGTCTTATTGCCCCTAAGGTCTCCCCCCTCACTTCTCACGTCCTTGGACGGCCAGATGACGGCAATACAGTCAGGGTATTCCGGTTCGACATCAGCGAAATCTTCTGAACGACTGGTGCCCAACAGCAGGGCCACTGTGTTTTGGTCCGCGCCATCCAGCAGTGTCATAGTCCAGCCGAGCGTGGCTGCGGCAATCCGAGCCGTCCCGATCGCATGCCCGACGTCATGATTGCAGTATCGGAAGGCCCGCTCTCCATATTTCCAGGCTTCCCGCCAATGAATCGAGGTCAGACCAAAAAGGAATGCACCGGAAGGGAAGGGAGCCAGCAATCGAGCCAATTGCACAGGGAGACACTCTGCCCTCAACTCAAGCCCATGCTCTCTCGGAGCGTAGTGATACAGCCCTGGCTTGAGATCTAGTCCGTCAAACCTCGGGAGGAGCACATAGCCTTCCGTCGGATGCAGATTGCCGGACGATGGATTACTCCGCAGCGCCCATTCTGATTCACCGGCCTTCTTCCAGGCCGAGAGGGCGAGTGCAAATTCGAAGAATCTGGAAAGAGTTCGCAGGCTCACAGGCTGACGAGGAACAGCTCCCTCCTGGTAAATCGATTCATAGGCTGGGGATAACGGGTCCTCATCCTGCTTGAGCATTGGAAGCGGGATTAATTGAGATCCTTCAAAACGCCTGAACGGATCAGGCTGATTCGCCCAATCGAGATAGCCGAGGGAACGCGAATACCGGTTGAAATGATGTTTGGTCTGAATGTGATAGCGGATCACCTGATCCACAGGATCGGTCGAGACGGATTCGGAAGAGGCGACGGAAAGTGGCTGCTCGGTGCTCATGGTAGCGATGAGTCCAGTCTACAGAGCCACGGGAAGAAAAGTAAACGCATCCCCCGTGAAGTCTGTCGTATTTTCTCTTCGAAAAGCTTCAGCACAGGCATTGACGTGTTTTCTCTTGTCCACGTATCCTGCTCCGACAACACCCGAGGTTTCCGTGCAATTCGACGCTGCACTCGCCGCACAAGACGCCCTTCGTAAGGCCGCATCTGAATTAGGCTCTGATTGGGATACGGCCGTTGAACTGGAAGAGGTTTTCTCCTCCAACGCCGGAGCGGCGGCACGCGAGGCATATGAAAGATTACTTTCCCTCGCCACGCTCCATCCGAAGGCTCACTACTTCCAGGCATTCTGCATCTATATTACCTGGCAGCAGGTTACAGAGGAGACTCTCGCCCATCACTTTCATACCGGAATGAGACTGTCGGAAACGTTTCTGGCTTCCCTGGATGAAAAAGACCAGCGGGAGATCGCCTATGTCACAGAACTATACGAATCCTTCAGAGCCGGCTTAGGGCTGGAGGAAGAGGACGAGATTCAGGCGGAGTTCAGAAAAGATACACTGAAAGGCGGCGACTAGCGGGATGCGTCTCCTGTGACGGTTGATTCGTCTCCCGCTTCGCAGATATCAGTCTGATCCCGCACTTCACGAAGAGATGTCAGACGACGATAAACATCGCGCACGGATCTTTCTTCATCGCGGCGATCTCGTCCAGGCTCGGAAAGCCTGGGAGGCGGCGGTCACCGGCGACCGCGCAGCCAACAATCAACGTGAACTGTCCGACTCGCTCGGCAATCTCGGCAACACCTGTGCTCTGTTGAACGACTTGGAATCTGCCGAGCAGTGCTACCGGGAGGTGTTGGCGATTCAGCGAACAGAGCAGAATACCCACGCTATCGCCCATACGCTGGTCAATCTCGGCAATCTTCACATCGGCGCCGACCATCCGAACAAGGCCCGCCCCTACTACCTCGAAGCGCTGGATCTCCTCCGCAATCTGAACGACCACCGCGCGCTTGGCATCCTCTACAACAACCTGGCGTTGCAGGAGGCTCGGGAACTACGGTGGGAGCAGGCCATCGCATCATTCACACAAGCGCTCGACTACCACCGCGTGGTGGGGAATGAAGAAGGCTTAGCGGTGACCTACAGCCAGATGGGCAAGTGCTTTCTCGACCAAGGTGACCTCACTAGAGCGGAACGCTGCTTGAACAACGCCTCTGAACACTACATCAAGCTGGGCAACGAGCCGGCAGAAGCCGCCGTGCTGCGACTCCTCGCCTCCCTATATGAGAAGCGAAGCGATCTGATATCGGCGCGCCGGTGCCTTGAGCGAGTCATCCTGGTCGACCGACGATATCACCTCCCTGACTCGCAGGCTGACACCACCCGTCTCGACAAACTCTCCTCGCCTTAACGGCCCTTGCTGACTCCCGCAATACCTGCGTGAGTTTCTCAGTCATTTCTGGACGGATCGCCATTCTCTGCTTCCTTTAAGGCGTCTCCGACTGTTTTTACCTCCTGTTGGCCCGCTCTGTTGCCGACAAAAGTTCAACCCGGATGTTGAATGAAACGACAAGCATATCTCGTCATTACGATCATGCTCGCTGGGTCTGCCCATGTTCGCTCTCTCTCGTGCGGAGGGGATCAACCCTCAGGTCACTATTGGCACCCAGGAAATCGGGCTCACCGCCGGGTATTTACTCCCCACGCGCTTAACAACCGATCACACGACGAAACAGAAAGGTCCGCCGCTCATGCCTTCGTGGATGATGACGCTGACCGATCCGATCGGCCACGGCTGGTATCGCGGACAAGTCTCGATCGGCGCCGAGGTAGTGTATCTCCCATTCCGAGAACCGATTGTCAGCAACGGTGTCGGGTTTACTCCGAAGGTTAAATACACCTTCGTGGCAGACGACGGGGTCCGCCCCTATATCGAATTTGCGGGAGGACCATTCTGGACCGATTTCACAAACAAGGTCCCGGAAGAATCTTCATCGTTTGATTTCATCTTAACGGCAGACGCGGGATGTTCATTTTTCATCACGTCACCAACATCGATCAATGTTGACTATCGCTTTCACCATATCTCAAACGCCGGCACGAGCTATCCCAACATCGGCCTCAACTTAAGTCTTCCCTTCGGAAGCTTCTCATTCTATTTCTAGGAGCATGCCATGAGGACTGACATCTCGCTTCGCTGGATCGCATTCGTCTGCTGCGGACTCGTCATAACCCTGGCGGCCGGGTGCGCGCGCTGGATCAGGCTCATGGCCCCCTGCCGAGAGCTACGAGCACAGCAGCCGGGCCATTGCACGTGACGAACAGGTTCCGCTTATCGTGGATCGCGTCCGCATCACGCGCAACAGCTCGCCGCAAAACCCCTCCGCAGACATGGAGCAGCGCATCCTTGGTTCGATTGGAGAAATCGGATTGTTCTCACACCTCGCCGGAACGGCCTCCGCCGTGCCCGCGCCCCACGAGAAAGTCATCCGCGCGCGCCTCCTGTTGAACGAAGCCGTCGACCCTCACGCAGGCGACACTGCCTGGAAAGGCATCGTGATCGGTGCCTCCATGTTTATCCTGAGCGCGTTTATTCCGTTGGAATACGATTATGCGGCGCATGTCACGCTCGAACTGGAGCGGCGGGACGGTCAAATCAAGCGCTACGAGAGCCAGTCGGCCGGCACGGTCCGTTATCAATCATCTGTTCGGCGCCACGCCCATCATAATCGACGAATTGAAAGGCCATGTCACGCAATCCTGCCTCACCGCTCTGACACAGCAGCTGGTGCAGGACACTGCATTCTATTCCGCCAGCAGCGCGCCGATCACAGAACCCGGCATTCGCATGGTGTCCGTCAAGGCGCGCTCCTCCGAATCCTCATCTTCACGCCCGAACGTCATTCCTGTCTCTGTTCCGGCGGAGCCGTAGCCGCAGATTCCTATCGCATCTGACCCGCCGCTTTCCGCCTAGCCCGCCCAAGAGCTTCAATGGTATGATGCCCCATTGCTTGGAGGCGAGAAATATGGACACCGAATCGTTTCGTCAGATGGTCGCCAAGAATCCGAAAGGGTTTCTGGGGCGCTACGGCCTGGGCAACAGGATCCTCCAGGAAGGCGGCAGTTACGAGGAAGCAGCGGAACACCTCCGCGTTGCAATTCAGCTTGACCCGGTCCACGTCGCCTCCCACCTGGCGCTCGGGCGCGCGCTGATCGGACTCAAAAAACCGGAAGAGGCCAAACCGGTGCTGCAAGCGGGCATCGACGCCGCTGTATCAGGGCGGTCAAACGGAGGCCGCGACCTGGTTCCTGAGATGCAAATTCTCCTCAGAACTCTGGGTTAATCCTTGTATCGAGTCAAAGGAGTCTCCTCATGAATCTCGATGACGCGAGACAACGTATCGATTCCGCACTGACCCAATACGGACAACACGCCGCCCCCGCGATCGATCTGGTCCTGAATGAAGTCCGGTCCGATCTGGGCGCAAAAGCATTCAATGAATTGGTGGAGGAATTCGACCTCGAACTCCTGTACAACATTGCTCCGATGGAATCGGACTACTCGAACAGCTAGCCTGGATACCATTCGCCTTGCCCACAATCTGGTCAGCAATCTCCGGTCACGGCTATGGCCATGCGGCCCAAGTCGTCCCCGTTCTGAACGAACTCGGCCGTCTCGTTCCCGACCTTAAGGCCATTCTCCGCACAACCGTATCCGCCGCGTTCTTTCGTGATCGCCTGACGATTCCCTGGGACCTGCAATGCTGTCAGCAGGATGTCGGCTGCATCCAAAATGGGCCATTGGAAATCGACGTTCCCGCCACCTGGGAAGCCCATATCAGCTTTCATGCACAGTGGGAACAGCGGGTGTCACAGGAAGTCGCAGCAATGCAGTCGGCCGAGCCGCAAGTCATCCTCGCCGATACACCTTACCTGGCCGATTGCGCGGGGCTGGAGGCCGGGATTCCCACCGTCGCACTTGCAAACTTTACCTGGAACGAAGTCCTCGAACCATTCGCCGATCCTGACCAACCGCATCATCAGGCCATTCTGGAAAATATCCGGCAGTCGTACGGTCATGCCGATCTCGCATTGCGCATCGCTCCGGGACTTCCCATGGCGTCGTTTTCGAAGCTGCTCGACATCGGGCCGATCGCCCAGCCCGCTGCTTCGCGTCGGAACGAACTCCGCGCGCATCTCGGACTCGCAGCAGCAGACCAACTCGTTCTCGTCGGCTTCGGCGGGATTTCATTGGAATCCTTGCCCTGGGACCGGATGAACCAGATGCAGGGTTTCCGTTTCATCGTCGATGGAATACCACCTCCAGCTTCCCCACATATTCATTCGTCGGCAACGCTTCCCTTTTCCTTCAAGACGCTGCTCGCCTCCGTTGATGTCGTCATGACCAAGCCGGGATACGGCACGATCGTAGAGGCCGTCGCACTGGGCCTGCCCGTGATCTATGTTCGCCGCTACAATTTTGCGGATGAGCCTCCGCTCGTGGCGTTCCTCCACCAATACGGACGAGCTTACGAACTGTCGATAAAGGACTTTGTATCAGGGCGCTGGCTGCCCGCTTTCGAGGCCATCGCTCGCACCCCAGTCGTCCCCGCTCTTCCAACGTGCACCGGTGCCGTCGACGCCGCCAGGCAGCTGACCACATACTTTTAGCGACCTCTTCAACTTCACCTCGGAAACTCGCAGTAATATTCATCAATATTCTCAGGCACTTAAATAGAGATCCTTTTGGCGATTTCCTGCGTAGATGCTATAGTTGTGGCGGACGTGAGGTGATCCCATCTCCGGCCCTTTGATTCACGCATCTTTATGGATACACCGACACGACGCGCCACCTCTTCGATCGATCCGGCTTTGCTGGCGAGTATCGTCAAGGGCGACCAGCAGGCCTTTAGCCAGCTCTATGACCATTCGAGCGCATTGCTCTACACACTCGCATTTCGCATCCTGGGGAACCGGGAAGAAGCCGACGAATTGTTGCAGGATGTCTACCTGGAAGTGTGGCGCAAAGTGGCGCGTTACGATGTCGGACGAGGGACACCGATCGCCTGGCTGATCACGCTGACCAGAAGCCGCGCCATCGATCGGTTGCGAGCGAGAAGCACCCGCGGCCACAATGCCGCCTCTCCGTTGGATGGATCCCTGACTTCCACCGTGGCCGATTTGGGACCGAGCCCGTTCGAGACGCAGGCCGATCAAGAATTACGCATGGCCGTCGGCATCGCCATCACAGGCCTCCCTCCCGCGCAACAACAAGCCATTGAACTGGCCTACTATGAAGGACTCTCGCATCATGAAATCGCCGCGCGATTGAACCAGCCGCTCGGCACCGTCAAGACCCGAATCAAACTGGGCATGTCGAAACTGCGGGAGGCGCTCAGGCACTGCTCGGAACCCGGTGAGGAAGGATGACTCACGAAGAACTCGAAGAAGCCGTTCCTCTCTATGCCGCAGGTGCTTTAGACCGGGCTGAACGTCAGGCACTGGAAGCCCACTTGTTATCCGGCTGCGCCTCCTGCCACAACGCCCTGAAGGACTATCAATCCGTCGCCTCCCTGTTGCCGTTCGGCCTCTCGCCGGTGCAAGCGCCTCGCGCGCTCAAGGCAAAGATCATGGCCGCGCGGAATCCAGATGCGATCGCCGTCGACAACGGAACGAAAGACTCGAGCCGGCCCAGCCTGGAGCCGGGCGAGTGGATGAACCACCTCTTTCCTCCCATCGCCCCGGCGCGCTCCTTCTCGCTGCCCTGGGTCATCGGACTCGCCGCGCTGTTCATCGTAGGGTTCGGCGGTTATCTCGCCTGGACCTATAGCGCGCGGCTCTCTGACGACGCTTCGAAAATCCAACAACTGGAAGCCTCCCTCCAGGAACAAGCGACCAGGCTCGCCGGCCTCCAGCGAGAATTGGGCAACCGCGACCGCTCCCTCGCCGAACTACAATCGGAACTTCAGCGGAGAGCAAATGAAGCCGCAGAGTTGAAGGACCAGCTGTTGCAGCGTGAGGCGGAGATCGAAACGGCTCGCCTGCAACTCAGCAAGTCGGGAGTAAAGGGCAGAACTCCGCAAGACGAACTCGCCACCCTGCTCCGCCAGCCGAATGTCAAGGTCGTCACCCTGGAGGGCTCCGGCCTCGCGAGACAATCCGCTGCCATGCTGCTCTATGATGCACGCACGCAAAAAGCCTGGCTGTACTTCGTTAACCTTCCCGAATGCCCGAGCGGAACCACCTATCAATTGTGGGCCTTCGATCAGAAACCGGTGAGCATCGGCACCTTTCACATGGATGCCGGACAAGCCGCTCAACTACTCGTCAAACGGCTGCCCGATTTCGCCAAGACCAAGAAATTCGCCGTGAGCCTCGAACCCTCAGGCGGCCGCTCCCAGCCGACCGGCCCGATTTATCTCACCAGCCAACCGTCGTAGTGCCGATTCTCACTTGACCTCCATCGGAAACCTCTTTACAACCGGCCAATCCGCTCCAGCCGGAATTGACCACAACCTTCGACGCCCAGGATAGGATAGAAAGATGCCGACCGGCATACAGTCTTTAGATATTGAATTCATGCGAGCAGCCCTAGATGAGGCCGCGCGCGCCATCGCCATCGGCGAAGTCCCGATCGCCGCCCTCATCGTCCACAACGGCGGCATTCTCGCCCTCTCACACAACTATCGAGAAGTCCGGCAGGATCCGACTGCCCATGCCGAAATCATGGTGATCCGTGCAGCCGCCGAAGCCCTCAAGACCTGGCGACTCGTCGATACGACCCTCTATGTGACGGTCGAACCCTGCGCCATGTGTCTTGGCGCCATCATCCTGGCACGCATTCCCCGAGTCGTATTCGGTGCTCCCGACCCAAAAGCCGGTGCCTGCGGATCGGTCTTGAATTTTACGAACGAGCCGCGGTTGAATCACCGCGTCGAGGTCTTGGGAGGAGTGCTCGAGGAGGAAAGCCAGACGTTGCTCAAACAGTTTTTTAAACAGCTGCGAACAGCCTAGGCATTGCCAAACCGTCGATAGACGATCGGCTCCTGCATAGACTAGCTATTGAAAGCACGGACGCCCCAATCGCTGCCATGAGCCGAGACGGCGCCGATCCAGCTGGGGCCACACTCAACCCACTGTACCGTCCATCCAGGCTGCATAGCCGCCTCCGGAGTTACCTGCGCGACAGCTCGTAATGGAATGTCAGCCGTCAGAATTTCGCACTGTTGGAGCGATAACAAACCAACTCCCTGCCCCTTCAATACCGCTTCCTTTGCTACCCAATAGCGAAAGAACTGTCGAGCCTGATCCAGCCCTGAGAGGCTGAGTACCCGCTCGTACTCACCAGGGGCATAAAACCGTTCGGCCAATTTGACCACTTCGACCTTCTCACGGATCTCTTCGAGATCGACCCCGATGTCCAGCTCGCGCGCCACGGCGATGAGCATGCGTCCGTGGGAATGGGAGAGGTTGAAGCGGACTGCATGCGGGCGCCCCTGCTGGTCCAGCACGACTGGTTTGCCAGTCGGACCGGCTTGGAACCGCAGTGCCACCGGATCAACACCGGCGTAGCGGGCTAGCAGCACCCTGAGGCCGCCATGTGCGAACACGTATTGCAGTTGATCGTCCCGGCGGATAAATCGTTCGGCCCGCGCCCGTTCTTCTTCGCTGAGCCAGAGACGGCAGCGTCTCAGGGCAGCGGCGCTTCCATCGAGAGAGAAACCCCAGACATGAACGGTTCGATCATCCAGCCCGACCGGCGCAGGATGATCAATCATCGCAAGGTGCTCAACGGATGGGAATGTGACGATTGGCCCAAACGAGTCAGGATTCACCGAAACTCCTGCAACTGTGGACATTCCGAGATTGAAGCTCATCGTACCGGCACTGTGAGCCTAAAGAAAACCAATTGAAAATTCCCCCTCCGCACGGTAAGCTCGCCTGAGTCGACTCGCTGAAGCCACTTGTTCACATTATCCTGCCGGAGCTTCAGGCACAACCTGCGAACGGAGAGGTGCGAGAGCGGCCGAATCGGGCAGTCTCGAAAACTGCTGTCCCGGTAACGGGACCGTGGGTTCGAATCCCACCCTCTCCGCCATACCAACCTTCGGTTGACGCGTTGGACTCTTCATCGGCTTATCGTGATTGAGTCCGATGGATAAATACCTTCAGGACTCTTTTCCTTCACCGGGTGAAATTCGAACAAGGGGTTCTGAAAGGAAAGTGGACTTCCCAGACTTTTGCGGACACCGTTAAGCCCGTTCAAACGCCTCCGGACTTACACCGTTAAGATGGCTGTGTCGACGGGTGCGATTGTAGAACATTTCGATGTAATCGTAGATC
>DATGEA010000316.1:0-4614 GCA_035310605.1 Nitrospira sp.
GGCAAGACGGTGTCGGCAATCGCCGGAGACATGGCATTAAGTGTGAAAACCGTCAGCACGTACCGCACAAGGCTGCTTGACAAGTTGAAGATGAGAAACACCACGGAGCTCATTCGCTATACCCTGGATCACGCCCTCGTCTAGCCCGGAGCGGTTCATGAGCGTGCGAGTTGGATGTAGGAAACGTCCTACATCCGGATCGGATATCTCACTCTTCTCTTTTTCCTTCAATCAGATAGAGTATCGCAACCCTTTATCATGGGCTCCATCGTAGCAATGCCGCTCAATCAGCCCCTTCACCCGCCGCTGTCGATTGCGCCTAACAGTGCCCAAGAAGGGTGCATGAAGATCCTGCTCGTCGACGACCATGCCATTGTTCGGGTAGGCCTCAAGCAGATGCTCACTGATGCCTTCGACCACTTCGATGTCACCGAAGTCGGGACCGGACAGCAGGCGATCGCCAAGGCCCAGGAGTCATCGTGGGATTTGGCGATTCTCGACATCAATCTTCCGGACACCAACGGGTTGGATGTCCTCAAGAAGCTGAAAGCGTTACGGCCTTCTCTTCCCGTCGTGGTCCTGAGCTTCCACCCTGAAGAGCAATATGCGCTGCGCGCCTTAAAGGGAGGAGCCTCGGCCTACGTGACGAAAGACAGCGCGCCACAAGATTTAGCCACGGCAATCAAGGCGGTACTTGCCGGTCGGCAATATGTGACGCCTTCTCTCGCGGAGCGGATGGAGACAGCCTCGTCACAGCCGAGCGGGGAATTACCCCATTTATCGCTTTCAGATCGCGAGTTACAGGTCTTATCGATGATCGGAAGCGGGAAGTCTGTCACAGAAATTGCGACGGCATTGGACCTGAGCGTGAAAACGGTCAGCACCTACCGTATGCGACTGCTCTCGAAGCTTCAGCTTAAGACCACGTCGGCGCTGATTCGTTATGCCCTGACCCACCACTTATGAGTCCTCAGTTTTCAGTGAATCTTTCACTGGCATAGCCGTTTCATATTCTTCCACACCGGCCAAGCACCCATTGTGCATGGAGCGGGCGCAGTTCGCGATCCCGTAAGGTCGGGGTCTTGAGAACTCCGGTGCCCTTGGGGTTTTCCTATCCATGTGCAAGCCGATGTCCATGGGATACGGGCTAAATGCCTGGGCCGGCGGCGGCTTTGCGTCCTTTTTGACGATGCTCCGTCTTATGAAGTGAACGGCGGATTACCCCGTCACGACTGAAGAAAGGGGTTCCCATGCGTCCCCATCTTTCGCTTGATGTGCGCAACGTACCGGTCTCCGTTGCCTTTTATGAGCGCGTATTCGGTGTGCCTCCGCAAAAACAGACGGTGGACTATGCCAAGTTCGATTTGTCGGATCCGGCCTTGAACTTCTCCCTCGTGTCCTCCAGCGGGGGAGTCAGTGCGGTCAATCATCTCGGCATTGAAGTCCGGTCTGCTGAGGAGATCGCCGCATGGCAACGGCGGTTGCAAGAGCGGGGCATCCTGGACAAGGTTGAAGCCAATACCGCCTGCTGCTTTGCACGTCTGGACAAGCTCTGGTTTACCGATCCCGACGGCAATGTCTGGGAAATTTTTCTGGTGCATGAGCAGCTTGAGGTCACGGGGCCGCTCGCCCAAACCGGCTGCTGCGTTCCGAAAGACAAGGGTTCAACCGGGGCGCTGACTTGCGCGACATGAGGCAGGAGCGGTACCGTGAGCGCATAAGCGGTGGAGGATTTGCGATGGCGACAACGATAACGGAGATCTGGCGGGATATCCGTGGCAGCCTCCGTGTGTTCATTGCCAAGCGAGTGGCGAACGAGGCCGAGATCGAGGACATTCTGCAGGAGGTGTTCTTGCGCGTGCATCGCCGGTTGGACCGCTTGAACGATCCGGACCGGTTGGTGGCGTGGCTCTATCAGATAGCACACAATGCGGTCATCGATTATTACCGTTCGCCGGAGCGGCGACGGGAATTGCCTGTCGGTCTGGCCGGCGAACTGGAACGCAACGTGCCGGCCTCCTTGCCCGTAGAAGACGCGTCCGGCCGGCTCCGTATGGAGCTGGCCGCCTGTTTGCGTCCGATGCTGGATCGACTGTCGACTGACTATCGCCAGGCGGTGACGATGGTTGAACTTGAGGGCCTCACGCAGCAGGCAGCGGCGAAGCGCCTCGGGCTTTCGGTTTCCGGGATGAAGTCCAGGGTCCAGCGCGGCCGCAAACAACTCAAGCAGCTGCTCGACGAATGTTGCGTGATCGAGCTGGACCGCCGGCGCGGGATCAAAGACTATGAGGTACGCGATGCCGGCTGCGATCCTTGTCGTGGGCCCGGGAAACAACCAAACTGATTCACGGCCGGGAACCCCCATGCCGGCTCACCCGCTGCAGCCCCCTTGTGCTCTGCAGCCGCCAAGCGTAACCTTTCCCTCTACTCGCCGATCCTCTGGCAGGATGACATGGACACTGTGACGACGTCCGTGCGTTGTTGCATTGCTGGCGGTGGGCCGGCCGGTATGATGCTGGGGCTGTTGCTGGCGCGTGCCGGAGTGCGGGTCCTGGTGTTGGAGAAACATGCCGATTTCCTCAGAGATTTCCGGGGTGACACGCTCCATCCCTCCACGCTCGAGGTGATGCATGAGTTGCGGGTGCTCGAGCGGTTCCTGACATTGCCGCATCAGCAGGTATCGCGGCTGAACGGATGGTTCGGTGACCTGGCGATCACGGTGGCGGACTTCTCGACCCTGCCGACGCGATGTCGATTCGTCGCCTTCATGCCGCAGTGGGATTTTCTCAATTTCCTGGCCGAAGAGGGGAAACGGTACGGAACATTTCAATTGCGGATGAGTGCGGAGGTGACGGATCTCATCGATGAAGCCGGTAGGATCGTCGGACTCCGCGCTGTCACGGCCGAAGGACCGTTGGAGGTGCGTGCCGATTTGACCGTCGGTGCCGATGGGCGGCATTCGGCGGTCCGGATGTGCGCCGGCCTGTCGGTGGAAGAATTCGGCGCCCCGATGGATGTTCTGTGGTTTCGGCTCTCACGTCGCCCCAGCGATCCGGCAGATCCGATGGGCCGGTTCGATGCCGGCCGCATCTTCATCATGCTGAACCGCGGGGAGTACTGGCAGTGCGGTTTCGTGATCGCCAAAGGATCGCGCGACCGGCTCGAAGCAAAGGGGTTGCCGGCGTTTCGCGAAAGCGTGGCGGCGCTGGCGTCCTTTGCCGCTGATCGGGTCGTCGAGCTTCAAAGTTGGGATGCCGTCAAGCTGCTGACCGTTCAGGTTGATCGATTGCATCGGTGGTATCGGGCGGGCCTGCTCTGCATCGGCGATGCGGCGCATGCGATGTCTCCGGTCGGAGGAGTGGGAATCAATCTGGCGATTCAAGACGCAGTCGCTGCCGCCAATCTCCTGGCCGCGCCGTTACGCGAGGGAAGGTTGAAGACCGAGGACTTGCGAACGGTGCAGGCCCGCCGCGAATGGCCGACCAGAATGACCCAGCGGGTTCAACTCCTCATCCAGAATCGCGTGATCCGGCAGGTGTTGAGTGAGACGGAGCCGTTGTCGCCGCCGTTGCCGTTCAGGTTGCTGGCCTGGTTCCCGTTCCTGCGCCGGGTTCCGGCCTACATGATCGGCCTCGGATTTCGTCCCGAGCACGTGCAGACTCAGGAGGCTTCATGAATGCGAGAGGAGGAATCATGCGTCGTTCAATGACCGGCGGAAGCTTTTCCCTGAGCCTGGCAGTAGGAGTGATGTTGGGGGCCGCCTCAGGTTTCGCGCAAACACCGCCCGCTGCCCCCCCTCTTCTAAACCAGCCGGCTCCGGCATCCCAGGCGGTTACGCCGGATACATCCGGCGCGGCCGGTACCGTGTCAACAGCAGGACCTCCGGTCACGCCGACTCTTGGCGCCGGTTCAAACCAGAGTTCGAGTCGCGGTAAGTCGTTCGGGTCTGCCGGCCAGGGGCTGCCGGGCATGCCGGGCGGTCCCGCGGTCAATGGCACCTTGGGCGCGCAAGATCCCTCTGGCAAGTACATGCGCCCTCCGGTGGTTCCCCCGTTGTTGTGCGACCCGAGCATCGATCTCCCTTGCTGAGACCGGCCTGTCGGTCAGGGTTGACCGGAGACACTGACGAACGCTTTCCGGTACGTCGTCACCTTTTCCAGGTAGCGGCGGGTTTCCTGGTAGGGCAGATGTTGCCGCAATTGATCATAGACGGCGGCCGGCTGGAGGCTGTTGATCCGGTTCACCGCGGCGACGGTCTCGCGGGAAAAGGTGCGCAACACGTTGGTCGGGCCGGTGTTATAGGCGGCGATAACGCAATACTCGCGTGAGACGGTATGAGATACCTCGTCGAGCTGATCGAACGTCAAGACATGCAGATAGGCGGTTCCCAGTTCGATGTTGTTTTCGGGATCGAACAGATAATCCCGTGACGGTGCGATGTCTTTGCCCTTGGCGCGCCGGTAAGCCTCGCGACCGCCGCTGGTGGGGACGAGTTGCATGAGACCGTAGGCCGGCGCCGGACTGACAGCGTAGGGATTGAAGTTGCTTTCGGTGCGGATGACCGCAAACACGAGGCTGGGACTGATTCGATACCGTTGCGCGAACTGGTTGACC
>DATGEA010000317.1:0-4205 GCA_035310605.1 Nitrospira sp.
GTTATGATACGCCGAGTCCTACATTTGTTAAGTGAAAACAGAAGCAGACGCGATCAAACTGGTCGGTTACGGGGCAAAGACGTGAGGGTCCTTGCTTGACTTCTCACCTCGGCCCAGAAGATGAGGGCAGGTAGCCACTCAAAAGCCATTCGCGGCGCGGCGCGCCGCACCCCACCCCTCAAAATGCGTCCATTCCAACCTCCCCCTTGTTGAGACGCTCCTCCCAGAAAAGTAGCCTGCCGCTATTCTCAGCTCCAGGTGGACATACTCTTTTCCTCAGGCATCGAAGGTGACGTCACTGACGCCGAGCTGCCGCAGACGTCGCCGATCGGGGTCCCGGATTCGGGTTGGCGGAGGGCATAGATGATCCGCTCCTAGGAAAACTTCAAACGATTCAGGGGTCCCATCCTTTCTTCTGCTGGAGTCCTAATCCCAGATCCGACCTGGTTTCGAAGAGGCAGTGCGGGATCGTGTCGGATGTGGGGCGATGTACAGATAGGACTAGCTGGGCATGCGCGATGGCATCCAATCAAGCGGTGGTTGGTGTTCACAACGTCAATATCATCGGTGCCACGCCCTGCCCATGAAACAGTGCCGTGGTGTTTTTGCATCCGTGGAGAGGGTATGGCGATGAGGATGGGGGCATCGCTCCTTCAGACAGAGCATGCCCCCATCATTGGGTCTCGGAATCCTTCCCATGAAGGTCAGGACCTTCGGCCGCGGGTCTCGAATGCCTTCACCGGGAGCGGCAGCCCATGCCGAACGGCTTGGGCTCGAGTGACGACCACGGCGGCACCATCTCAAGAACTCTTCCAACTACCAGCGATCGCGCTTGCCGCCGAAGCCGGCTCCCGCGCGTCCACCGCTTCCTGCGCGCGCCTCTTGAGGACGAGCTTCATTCACGGTGAGTGAACGTCCTCCCATTTGTGAGCCGTTCAGGGCGCTAATAGCAGCTTGAGCTTCAGAGTCCGAGGACATTTCGACAAACCCGAACCCCCTGGACTGCCCGGTGAACTTATCCGTCATGATCCGCGCTGAAGCGACCGTGCCGTGTTGAGCAAACAAGTCGCTCAACTCCTGCTCCGTCGCCGAATACGGCAATCCACCGACATAAAGCTTCGCACCCATTGGACTTCCTCCTTTAATGATTAGGACTTACTGACGGCCCATCAATTGGCGTATCACTTTTACGCTACCAGACATGAATACTGTATCGGTTGCCGTTCGATTATATTGTCATGGTTCGTACGACAGAAGAACCGGAGCGTGCGGATCAGAACTGCAAAACGGGGACATTCTGCTTAATCGAGAATAACCAGCCTCGTTTCGCGGCGCGCGGCCTCCTTCGTCACAGCTTGATTTCTCGCCTGTCTGGGCTTAGCCTATCGCCGTTCACACCCTTAAGGAAGATCTTATGGGAGAGTGGACTCAACTCGGCGCCGGCCACGATGTAGAGGGATTATTGCGGTGATGCGATGGCCGTTCCGTCTGTGCGCACCGGCCCTGCTTCTCCTGGCTTCGAGCCCTGCCCTGGCCCAACAGGCCTTGATCGTGGCCGATGATGCCACGAACGCGAAGGCATTCCGGCCTCAGGTCGGCAAGATCGCCACGTTCGTCTGCCCCGCAAAGCTCAATTCGATCCGCGAAATCTGGGGCACCGACGTGTACCTGGATGAATCTCCAATCTGTGCGGCCGCGATTCATGCCGGCGTGCTCATGCCGGGCACGTCAGGCCAGGTCACGATTGGGATGGGCGCAGGCGCCCAGTCGTTTCAAGGGACGCAGCGCAACGGCGTGACGAGTCTGAGTTACGGCCCGTGGGATTCGACATATTCCTTCATCAAGAACAACGAGCCGGGACAAATCGACTGGTACACGACCTACGACCGGATTCCCGACGATTTCCATTCTCCTATTACCGTCCTCTGTCCGCCGAAGGGGAATACAGATTCCTATGTCTGGGGCACGGATATCTACAGCAGTTCTTCCGCCATCTGCGTGGCCGCCGTGCATGCCGGGATCATCACGCTCGATGCCGGAGGCAGAGTGACGGTGACGCTTCAGCCGAAGCAGGACGGCTTCAGGGGCAGCGTGCGGAACGGTGTGTCAACCCAGGGTTGGACAGACCCGACTTATTTGTCCTACCCACAACCCTACAAGGTGACGCCGGGCGCGATCGATGTGGCCGTACCCACCTCGGCACCGGCGATCGGGGCTGGCCCAAGGCAGGCGCCGACGAGTGGCGGGGCGTCCGGCCCTCGTACCATTAGGCTGATCGGTTTCTCCGCCAGCGGCACAGCGGTCCCGATCATTCCGCGCACGATCTCGCTGGGCGGTTTCTCGGCAACGGGGACCGCCACTCCCATCGTGCCAAGATCCATTCCGACCTCCGGATGGACCGGGGTCGGTTCAATGACAACCCCCTGAGGAGAATGCCATGCGATTGCCATCGTATCTGGCCTTCGTGATCTGTTCACTGGTTTTCCCCGGCTTGATTCAGGCGCAGACGATCCCGGGAGACGTGACGTTCGAAGTGCCAGTCAATCTCACCCGGCTGGCGGGGGACATCACCACAGTCGCGGTGAGTTGCGTGATATCGAGCGATGCCATTATGCTCACGCGAACGATTAAAGGGACAACCTACAAGGAGGACCTCGGAGCTCGGTTGGAACTTCCGGTGGCAGCCGGGCAACTCGTGACCACCGCCCGCATCGTTGTGCCAGTGCCCCCTAATGCGTTCAGCGATCCTACCGGAGCGATAACCAGCGGTCCAACCGGGAAAACGGCCGATTATCAGTGCAGCTTGATGGGGTTCAGCGCCCTCCCAACCACCTATGGTGGAGGCTGGAACCAGTTCTCCGCGGATAACCCGATTGAGTCCTTCCGGCTTTCGCCGACTCCATCGTCCATCACGGGCAGCTTCGTCTGGTGAGCACCCCTGTCGAAACAATGGAGGCGGGAGTGTTTTCTACTTGCGCGGCGGGGATCTCACCTCTCGCCTGAGCGGAAATGCGTACCGGCTCCGGCTTCTCCTTCCCGATTATGCATGAGAATCCATTCATAAATACATCTCTCTTGAAGGCTGATCTCTCACCGGCGCAGAATTCTCCTGCATCTCTTCACCACCAATCCAGGGGTTCGTTGAGAAATTCCTTCGCAACCGGCTGACAGAACAACTCATCATTTAACTACTTCGCATGGCACAGCAATTGCTTATGTATCGTCGTTATTGTTTCGGCCTGGGAGTTCTTCAACAAGCCCGGTGTAGACCGAATCCAACTCAACCAAGAACGGAGTTTGGGAGCCCACATTAATGTTAACCACGCTGATGCTGCGGCTTCGGAAGTCGATTGAACAGACGACATGTGAATGGCTCTTTTTCGGTTGGATCGTGCTTGGACTCATCGTCCTCTGCCTACCATTGCTTGTGGGATGCAATGCCGGTATGGATTCCGCAAATGGAGCGAACCCAGCAATCCCTGGAAACGGAAACGTCGATGGGCACGGTTCAAAGCACGATCCCTCGGTCAGTCCGAGCCCGACGGGTTTCTCATATTCAGGCGATCAAGGCGCAAGCGCCCCGGCTGCGCAGAAAGTAACCATCTCCAACTCTGCAACCGGAACATTGGGCTGGGACGTGGACACGATTGCAGCATGGCTCTCGGCCCCCCCCGTCTCAGCTACGGACACAGCTTCTTCCCCCGAACTGGAGGACATCTCAGAACTCACAGCAGAAGCGGATTCGGCAACCATCCCTGACGTCGGAGTTGACGCAACCTACACACCGGAATTCATTCCGGAGGACTTGACGATTTCAACATCTCCTCCAGAACTCCCGGCAGAAGCATCGATTGCCCCGGACGCGCTAGTTTGGGATCCGGCGCTGAATCCCGATACCGTCCAAAACTAGGTTCTTTTGGGTGTGGAAGTATTACGTTCGACTGGATTGTGCACATCCACGCAATGTACCTTTAGAAACCTACAGCGCCAGAGACTATAGGCTCTGATCTCACCGTATCATTTCGTTCTCAATCAGTTACAGAAGATTCAAGGAGGGGCGGAAACCGTGAAACCCGATCAGACAGGATAGTTGTGCCACAGTTTAGCCCCAGGGACATAGATCCTCTGAGTCTGAGATTGCCTGATCCACTATTTTGAACCATTGCTCTTTGTGGTGAGCGTCTCTCGCTCCCTTCTCCAGCCTT
>DATGEA010000318.1:0-3924 GCA_035310605.1 Nitrospira sp.
GGGGTGTAGGGCGAACCATCTACGTGGGAGATCGCCTCTTCTCTTTCTTTCACGAATGTGGGATATGGCGGTCGAAGTCCACCGGTTCAGTCAAGCCGGCATCCTCTTCATCAGCTCTCTCCTGTTACCGGCTTTCATAACGACCGGATGTTCCACTATTATCTTTCAACCGGGCACGGTCCTGCCGACCAGATCTTCCTGCGCTACTCTGCCAAGTTGAAACTAACTCAGATCGAACCCTACACGGTCAAGCCTGGTGCGACGATGATCGCCGATCCGCAGTTCGAGAATCATGTGGCGGAAGTCAGCCACTCGCTGGAAACTGCCAGGAGGCAGTGGGAACAATCGGTTGCGGATTACGTGGCCGCTCGTAGAACCTTCACCTCTCTCAATGGACAGCCAGACCGATCTTGACCTGAATATGCGGCTGAACATCTATATCGACCCGGGGATCCTGTTCACGTTTAACCATGTTTCTGGTCCACATAGACGCTACGCTTGCCGATCCTTTCACCGGACGGCTCCACACTTATCGCGGCTTGGGAAAGTCCAGAGGGGATGTGGCCAAGGCGGGAATGAAGATGACCAAGGCCCGACCAACAACGCGGTTCGGTCCGTACTGAACGATTTGTTCGGAAAGATCGAGAGCGACGCGCGGCTCAGGCACCTGTAGCCCCGTCGAGGCCAATTATGCGGACAACATCGCCATGCGGCGGGCCATGTCCCGTTCCTGTGCCTCCGTCTTCACCTCTCCGTTTATTCGGGCATCGAGCAGCCGATCCAGAATCTTCTTGAACCGCGGTCCCGGTGCAAGACCAAACCGTTTGAGATCATCTCCTCTCACCGCAATCGACACGTGACGGTCCCGTTTCACAAAACGCAAGAGCCGGCGCTGAAAACATCGTACGGATTCATGCTTCTTCGTCACTCTACTCTTCGCAAACGCCAACACCACAGCCTCAACAGGCATGGCCATCAGCAAACGATGGACGCGCGCCGGTCGCATTTCAGTGCGTCGCATCAGCTCCCGCGTCATTCGACTCGTCCGCTGCCCTGCCCATTCGACTGCCTGCGATTGCGCATTCGAGAGTTGCAATCGTTGAATCACAGATCGAATGACTGTCGGGCCGGAATCGGACAGCAACGCCATTAGGTACGACAGCGGCTGATCAACCGGAACTTCGGAACAATGTTTCCTCCACCAATCCAACGTCCGCGGGAGCACTGTGAAGAGACGCTTCACCTGTTTTCCATACCGAAGACGGGGGTGAAGGAATCGCAGGAGCTTCAGGCGACCAAGAGTCTCTGTCGTTCTGTCGGGATCGCGCTCGTTCATCAACAGCAAAATCTCATTACAGAGACGCGGCCCGGACAGACTCGTCACGATATTCGTCGCGGCCGCCCGCCTGAGGAGCCGGCCGGTCACGGGTTCAAGGCGAAAACCGAACCGCTCGGTGAAACGAATCGCCCGGAAGATGCGAGTCGGATCGTCGATGAAACTCCCTTCGTGCAGCACGCGGATCGTCCTGGCCTTGAGATCGTGCCGTCCCCCGTAGGGATCGTACAGCCGCCCGAACCCGACAGGATTCAGCTGAATCGCCATCGCATTGATCGTGAAGTCCCGACGGTAGAGATCCTCTTTCAGAGCGGCCGGTGCCACATCCGGCAATGCAGCCGGCTTGGCATAAGATTCCCGGCGTGTGCTCGCAATATCCAGCTTGAGGCCGTCCGGCAGCACCAACCGAGCCGTCGCAAAGCGTTCGAAAAAAGCCACCCCTGCGCCATACCGGTCAGCCACAAACCGCGCAAACGCGATCCCGTCGCCTTCGACCGTCACATCAAGATCCCAATTCTCTCTTCCCAGGAGCAGATCCCGAACGACACCGCCGACGAGATAAATAGGCAGACCCCGTTGGTCCGCGAGGGTCCCGAGCTCACGGAGCAGAGCGCGCCTTTCTGCGGGAAGGCCACGCAGGAGATTCTTACGAGTCATGTCTTGTGTCACGGACTGTCATTGTAGCAATCCCTCCGCCTGAGAGAAACCGCGCCGCTCCTCAAACGACACGAGGCGCCCGGGACACGATCCCGGGCGCCTCGTTCTTGCATATCTGCCGCGTCGTTTATTGATGCCGTTTCCCCTGACGGTCGTGCTTCTCCCGGGCGATATGTCGTGATGCGCGGTTCTGTGCCGTACCAATCCTGGCCCGTTCCTTGTGCGTCACCACTCCGTCGGCCTTGGCACGATCTTCCATCTTATTGATGTGTTCTTGCTGTCTCTCGAGTCGGGCGGCCTCCTTCGTGTTTAACTCGCCGCTTTCAATTCCTTTATCGATTCGTTACTCCTGATTCGCCTGGCGCTGATCAATCACAGGCGTGTCCGTCTCCGCATAGGCTATTCCTGTTGTCCACGCAACTACGCTGACTGCGAGCAACATCTGCGTCATAACGTCCTCCTCTATCAGGTAAGATTCCGGCCGTTGACAAATTCAACGCGCCAAACAATGACCGGTTGGCAGCGGGATACAACGGATTGCCCGTCTCTTTTGTTTGTACCAAGATCCTTGGGACCCGTCTATTGTTTCATCCCTTTGCCCTGGTCGGAGAACGTAGACTCCCTGCCACCTGAGCAGATTTGCACAGCGTCATGCCGTTTTTTCTCCGCTTTCCCTGGACTTTTCTCTCAATATCTCGTCTGCCTTCCCTAACCTAGTGATAATACAGAGCGGTCTCGACATTAGTTGCAGGCACACGCTTTGCTGAGAGTTTCTCGTTCGAACCAGCATTTTCACGTCAGTAAGGAGGTTTTCCCATGAAGATAAAGAAAATGATCCTCCCCATCGGTATCGCAGCGTTGGCTGTGGCGATTGCTATCGCAGCACCGGCAATGGCCAAGAGCTCGAAGAAAACGTCGGCTCAATCGTCTGCTGCTGCGGCGGCATCCACGCTGGGATCCGTACCACAGACTCCGGAAGCCCCGAAGGCAGGCCATCATGACGAAAAGCCGGGTCCGGCCTGGAAGACCATCGGCGGAACCGTCAAGCAGATCGATGGCAATGCCTATACTGTTGAAGATTACGAAGGCAATCAGGTGAAGCTCTACGTGGGGCAAGGCACGAAGCAGATTCGTGGAAATAAGAAAGTGGGGGACACCGTTCGCGCAGAAATTACGAGGGGCGGCTTCGCGAATTCGATTCAGTAACCCCCCTTATGAATCCGCGCACCCACCCCGGGCGCCGGTGTCCCGGAAGAGGCCGACCCTGAACAGGTCGGCCTCTTCAATTTTCCCCATCCCGTTTCGCTCACTTGGTCCTTCGCACAAACCGGATATCCCCGTAGTAGGCCGTCGCGTGCTCCTTTGTATTGTCCGTATCACTCATGATGGCCACGCCGTTGATCGTCGGTGGTTCCTCCCCGAACGCAATCTGGTAATCGTCATAGATATTCCGCTCTTCATCGACCCACATACCCACCTTCTGCGCTCCACTCTCGACTACCACCATCATGGCAAAATCGGTAAACGCGTTCTCAACGATAGTTCCGACAGGAGCTTTCGTCTCCCAGATATAGTTTAAGGCGGCAATCGGGATATCGCCGAAGAGAGCCCGGCCGGCTTTGAACTTGAGCTTCCTGCCCAGACCGATCTTATCCGGATCATAGGCAAAGGTGATATAGAGTCTTGCAGGATAATCATCGCCGTCCTTGCGCCTCACATCGCTGCGCTTCAAGAGATTGTCGACTTTCCATCTCCAGCGCAGGATGGGATATTCCTTTGGATCGATCGTGACCTCTTTGATGAGACCGGAGGCCGAGGCTTCGCTGGTCGCTTTCACGACCCTGTGCGCACCGGTTTCGACCACTTCATAGACCGTGTGCCTCGCCACCTTCTTGAAGGTTAACGGCTTCCAACCCTCCGGAAGTGCCTGC